>DDZY01000050.1:0-1199 GCA_002346525.1 Proteobacteria bacterium UBA2996 | reverse complement strand
GAACAACGGCTGGCGATATTGACGACTTTGCCGACCAAGTCTGCGTTGACACGGGTAACAAAATCCTCCACGTTGAAATCGAGATCCTCTACACGATTGTTGAGCTTTGCAGCGAAGTAGTAGCGTAGGTAATCCGGGTCCAGATGATTCAGATAGGTGTGCGCTGTGATGAAAGTCCCGCGTGACTTGGACATCTTCTGGCCATTGATGGTCAGAAACCCGTGGGTGAAAACTGCAGTCGGGGTACGGAATCCGGCGCCATGCAGCATTGCAGGCCAAAAGAGGGTGTGAAAATAGAGTATGTCCTTGCCTACAAAATGATAGAGCTCGGCTGACGCGTCCGGCGCCCAGAAGGTATCGAAGTCGACTCTGTTGGTATTGCAGAAATTTCGGAAACTCGCCATATAGCCAATCGGGGCATCCAGCCAGACATAGAAGTACTTGCCCGGTGCGTCGGGGATTTCGAATCCGAAATAGGGCGCATCACGTGATATATCCCAATCTTGAAGCCCCGCGTCGAACCACTCGTTCAGTTTGTTGACGACCTCTGTCTGCAGTCGCCCAGATCCAGTCCATTCCCGCAGCATCGGCTCAAAATCGGACAGGCGGACGAAGTAATGTTCCGAGTCCCGTAAGACCGGCGTTGCGCCTGAGATGACAGACACAGCGTCGGCGAGGTCAGTTGGGGCATAAGTCGCTCCGCAGACCTCACAGTTATCTCCGTTCTGCTCGGTTGCCCCGCAGCGGGGACAGGTTCCCTGAATAAAACGATCCGGCAAGAACATCTCCTCGACCGGATCATAGGCCTGGGTAATGGTGCGGACTTCTATATGACCCTTTTCCTTCAGTCTGCCGAAGATGAGTTCCGAGAAATCGCGGTTCTCTGGGGAATGGGTGGTGTAATAGTGATCAAAAGCGATATTGAAGCCGGCAAAATCTCTTCGATGCTCATCGCCGACTTGTTGTATCAGTGCTTCGGGTGTGATGCCGTCGGCACGGGCCTTGAGCATGATCGGTGTCCCGTGTGTATCCTCGGCACAGACGTAGTACGCCTCATGGCCATTCAGCCGCTGGAAACGGGTCCAGATGTCAGTCTGGATGTACTCCACCAGATGGCCCAGATGAATCGGCCCGTTGGCGTACGGTAGGGCGCTGGTCGCGAGAATCTTGCGCGGGGCGGCGGTCATGCGGTTGTTTCC
>DDZY01000001.1 GCA_002346525.1 Proteobacteria bacterium UBA2996 | reverse complement strand
AGCGAGAATCGGACAGAGTGCCCAGGTCATGACAATTTTTGTCACGACCTGGGTATCGGTCGCGATCCCGTTCCAAGTATTCCAGCCGATCAAGGCGCCAACGACAGCTTGACTGGTGGATACTGGCAGCCCTCGCCAGGTCATTAAAAAAACCGTTAGCCCCGCGCAGGCGCTTGCAATACCTGCATCCGGCAGCGCATCGATTGATGCCAATTTGTTGAGGGTTTCGGTTGGACCGGCGCCGCTGATTACAGCGCCGAGAATGACTCCGATGCTGCAAAGAGCGGCAGCGACGCCAAAGCGAAGCATGCGCGTACCAATAGCGGTACCGAATACATTAGCCGAGTCGTTTGCCCCCAGCGCCCATCCCAGGAACAACCCACCGCCGAGGAAAATCAGAAACGAGATTTCCACCTGGAATAACTAGATCCGGCGCTTGATCGCGCTTATCGCCAGCTGATCTGCCACATCCTCGGCCTGATTGGCCACTTCATCCAGTTTCTCAACGAAGTAACGCAGTTGGACTTTATGCGCCAGCTCGAGATCACTCTCGAAGATTCGCCGCTGTAAAGGCGTACTGACCTCGTCCGCTTGCGTCTCAAGCGCTGCAACATGTTTGGCTCCGGCCCGGACCGCATGATGGTCGGTGAAAAAAGAACGGGTCGTATCAATCACCGCTTCTGCGCAGTTGACCGCAAGACGGGTGAGCTCTCGGTAATCCTCATGAAAGGTCTTCGGAATCTCCGGATTCTGGATAGACAGCCGAAACAGGTTGGCTTTGTAGAGATTGGTCAGCTTGTCGATATTCTCGACCAGACTCAGTACATCACTTCGAAGATCGGGGATCAGGGTTCTGGTGTATAGCTCCGTTTCAATCTTGCGGCGCAGATCATCTCCTTGGCGCTCGAGTTCCCTGATTTCATCGGTCAGGGCCTGAAAATCCGCCGAAGCCCCTTCCGCAAGATAGGCACCAAAGGCTTTGGAAAAAATCTGACCTGACTGCACTACTGTCGATAAAAAACTCTCAACCTGTGCTTCGACCGTTTTGCTGGTTCGAAGCAGGCTACCGCCCGGCTTGAATCTGCTGAAAAGGCTCGGTCTGCTCATGTGGCTGACTGAACCGTACTCGAGTCTGTATTGACGTCCGCATCACCAAAGGGTGCATGGGCTTGATTGGCATTTTCCTGAAGAAAGTCACTCAGCATACGAACTTCACCATCAGAAAGCCTTAACCCCTCTTTTGTCCGTCTCCACAGGATATCTTCAACCGACAGGGCCCATTCCCGCTCCATCAGATACCTCACCTCATTCTCATAAAGATTACCACCGAAAAACCGGCCCAACTCCCCGTAACTCATCGCTTCACCCAAAATCTCCGTCGACAATGAACCGTAGAGGCGCATCAGGCGAGAAGCGTGGGAATGAGAGAGAAACGGATATTTTTGCTTTAATTGCTCAACCTCATTATCAAACCCGAGATAATCAAACGAACCACCTGGCAGCGGACTGGATCCGGTCCATCCCTCGCTCTCGACTCCCAAAGCGTGGTTCACCTCTGCCATGACATCCTCAGCTAGCTTTCGATAGGTCGTAATCTTTCCACCCAATACGCTAATGAGCGGCGCACCCGTCCTATCCGCTTCAGACGTGATTCGGTAGTCCCGTGTTATCGATTTTGTGTCTGCACTGCCGTCATCAAATAACGGCCGAACAGCGGAGTAGGACCAAACAATGTCCTCTAGCGTGATTGACGAGTTGAAATAGTCATTGACTGATGCACACAGATATTGCGCTTCGTCTTCATTGATGGTGATCTGGTTAAGGCTTTCCTGATGCTCCCGGTCAGTAGTGCCGATCAGAGAAAATTTTTCTTCATACGGAATAACAAAAACGATGCGATCATCTGAATTCTGCAACAGGTAGCAACGATCATGCGCGTAGAGTTTGGGTACAACAATATGACTCCCGCGAATAAGACGCAGGCTGCGACTGACCGCGCCATCGATCACGGAGTCCGTTAAGCTGGATACCCAGGGACCCGCGGCGTTCACCAGCACTCGTGCCTGAAATCGATGCTTCTTTGAGTCGCGATCGCGGGTTTCAATAACCCACACCCCATTCTCCCCGCGGACCGCAATCACCTCATGGCGTGGCAATATCTTTGCACCCTTCCCTACTGCATCTTGCGCGTTCAGGATAACAAGGCGGGCATCATCAACCCAGCAGTCGGAATATTCGAATCCAATCTTGTACTCCGACTTTAATGGCGCTCCGGCCTGATCTGATGTCAGGGAAACCTTGCGGGATCTGGGCAATGCCTTTCGACCGCCCAGATGATCATAGATAAATAGCCCCAGTCTCAAAAGCCAACTGGGGCGCAGGCCTTCATGATGCGGCAATACAAATCGCAGGGGATAGATAATGTGTGGAGCCAGGCTCCAGAGTAGCTCCCGCTCGATTAAGGCCGTTCGGACCAGATTGAAGTCATAACGCTCAAGATAGCGCAGCCCTCCATGAATCAGTTTGGTTGAGCCAGAGGACGTCTTGCCTCCCAGATCATCCTTCTCAGCAAGGCCAACAGAAAGACCCCTTCCTGCCGCATCCCTTGCGATCCCGCAGCCATTGATCCCGCCCCCGACGACAAACACATCAAACATCCTTCAATTGTACCTCTGCGCTACCTCGGACATTGATCAATAATTCTGAAAACTCAACGAATCCTACACCGCGTCCTTAACCTGACGTTAAACGCCCTTGCGGACATCCTTTATGAAACCCGGAGAAATGACCCCTGCAGACTTGTTAGGATTCGGAAACATCTTATGAAGCTCATCAACTGCGATGTTTAGTTCATCGCTAATGCTGATATCGACAGTCGCTAGACAAGCCCTCAACTGATTCATCTTGGTTGAACCGATAATCGTCGAACTGACGTATTCCCGTGACAGTGTCCAACCCAAAGCGAGCTCTACTGGGGTCAGACCATACTCTTTAGCCAGAGTAATGTATTGCTGGGCCGCTCGGCGACTCAGGTCGGAGTGATAACGGGGCTGGAAGTTGGGCCAAAGACTGTGTCGACTCCCCTTCGCCTCTCCTTCGAAGTATTTTCCACTTAGCAAGCCGCCATTCAAAGCCCCATAGACCAGAAAAGAGATGTTGAGGTGCCTAGGCGCAATCGCTTCAGCAAGTTCAGGCTCCATTGAACGGTCCAATAAACTAAAATCATTCTGTACGGTAGCGGGTAAAGGTACGCCCATAGAAGCCGCTGCCTGATGGAACTGGCAGAGCCCGTAGGTAGTTTCGTTACTCAGTCCCCAGGCCCGGAGTTTCCCCTCCTCGATCAACCGTGCGAGTGCGCCAACCTGATCTTCAAACGGAACCACATCCGTCTGTTCTCGGCTGCGTTTATATTCCCAAGCACCAAACATCGTACCCACATAACGTTCCGGCCAATGCAATTCCATCAAATCGATATAGTCTGTCTTCAACCGCTTAAGGCTTCCCTGTACCGCAGCACGAATAGATTCTGGTGTCAGGCGGGGCGCAGCAGGGGGCTGTGGCGGTATACGATTCGGTGGTATCCATGTCTTGGGACTGGTACTGGTTACCTTCCCGAAAATGATCACGCTGTCACGCGATTGATTACGCAACCATGAGCCAACATATGCCTCGGAAAGACCTTGCGTTTCTGCCCGGGTCGGTACCGCATACATCTCGGCGGTATCCAGGCAATTCACACCATGATCCCATGCACAGGCGAGTTGTTCGTGTGCTTCTTTTTCAGAGTTTTGTTCACCATAGGTCATGGTTCCTAGGCAGATCTCAGATACAATGAGATCGCTGCTCCCGAGCTGACGAGTTTTCATGATGACCTCCAGGGCCTTACCCGTAAATGCTAGGCAAGATTATGATTTATGAATTACGGCAATATACTGTTGCGGCTGGGCGTATGGAAGAATGCCAAACGCTTTTCCAGGATGTTATCGATCCTTTGTTTAAAGAAGTAGGCATCCGCCCCGTGGGGTACTGGCAACCCAGAGAGCGTGACGGGCAGACGTTCATCTATCTGTTAGCTTTCGAGTCGGTAGCCTCTAGGGAGGCGGTTTGGCCTCGATTTATCCAACATCCGCGCTGGCAGGAGGCCAAATCCCGTTTTCCAGACGGTGTGCCCCCTTACGAAAAAGTGGCCGCTACTGTCCTCGATCCTATGAGTTATTCCCCACTACCCTGACAAAGAGGCTGGCAAGGGCCTTCACTACATGAATATCACAACCAGATTAGCGAACACCGAAACCATTATCATCGACGGTGCAATGGGCACCGAACTGCAACGCCGGGAGGTGCCGTTGAATTTTGAAATATGGAGTGCATCTGCCTTGCTGACCCACCCGGAGGTCATCCGGGATATCCATATGGACTATCTGCGGGCCGGCGCGGAGATTCAGATTGCGGCAACCTACAACACCGC
>DDZY01000196.1:2266-6206 GCA_002346525.1 Proteobacteria bacterium UBA2996 | reverse complement strand
TTTGTGTATCGAGTGGCACCGACGCGCTGTTAGCTGCCCTGATGGCAATCGGTATCAAGCCGGGAGAAGAGGTGATTACCTCTCCGTTTACTTTCTTTGCCACCGCGGAGACTATCGCCCTTCTAGGCGGTATTCCAGTTTATGTCGATATCGATCCTGAGACCTTTAACCTAGACCCGGGCAGAATTGAGGCCGCGGTAGGTCCCCGTACTCGTGCGATCATGCCGGTGAGTCTCTACGGCCAGTGCGCAGAAATGGACGACATCAACGCGATTGCGCAGCGTCATTCTCTCGTCGTGATCGAGGATGCGGCCCAGAGTTTTGGCGCACGTTTTCATGGGCGCAGTTCCTGTGCTTTGAGTGAATTGGCCTGCACCAGTTTTTTCCCTGCCAAGCCTCTCGGCGCTTACGGTGATGGAGGCGCATGCTTTACCCAGGATGCGGCTACAGCAGATCGTTTGCGGCAGATTCGAGATCATGGCCAACAGGGTCGATATCATCATACTGCGCTCGGAATCAACGGCCGTTTGGATACCATTCAGGCAGCGATCTTGTCTGCAAAGTTAACGGTATTTGAAGATGAAATTGCGGCACGTCAGTGCGTAGCCGACCGTTATGCGACCCTGCTTGCGGATCTTGCCGCAGCCGGGCACATAACACTACCGGTACTCCGGCCGCATAACACCTCCGCCTGGGCGCAATACACCATTCGAGTACCTGATCGAGACCAGATTCAGCAGTATTTGGCAGAGCAGGGTATTCCCAGCGCCGTGCACTACCCCGCACCGCTGTACGATCAGCCCGCGCTTGCCCAATCTATTCAGGACTGCCCGGAAAGTGACCGTGCCGCGCAGGAAGTGCTGAGCCTGCCGATGCATCCTTATCTTGATGATGCAGCGCAGGTCAGGGTCGCTAATGCCCTGTATGAGGCGTTTGCCGATTTGCGGAATACGCTCTCTCAATCAGCAGTGGTGGAGGGATAGGCGGTGAGGATCGCCATCGTTGGGCTCGGTTATGTTGGCATCCAGCTTGCCGTCGGCATCGGCCGCAAGCACCAGGTGGTTGGGTTAGACCTCGATGAACAAAAGGTTACAGACTATCAAGCGAATTACGACGCGACAGGAGAAGTGTCCGAGGCGCAGTTACGGGCAGCGACTCATCTTGAATTCACAACCCAGCCTTCAGACCTGAAGGGGTGTGACATTTTCATCATCGCGGTGCCGACGCCCGTTGATCCTGAAAAAAATCCCGACTTCGGCCCATTGCTAAGTGCGAGCCGTACGGTCGGTAGCGCTATGGCAGCGGGCGCGACGGTGGTCTATGAGTCCACTGTCTATCCGGGGGCAACCGAAGAGGTTTGTGTCCCGGAGCTTGAGCAAAACTCCGGACTGACTTGGAAGAAAGACTTCTCCGTTGGTTACTCGCCTGAGCGCATTAATCCTGGAGATCCGGAGCATACTTTGGCGACCATTACCAAGGTGGTCTCTGCTGATAACGATGAGACGCTTGACCTTCTTGCGGATCTCTACGGTGAAGTCGTAACGGCCGGCATTCATCGGGCGCCCAGCATCCGGGTCGCTGAGGCTGCAAAGGTTATTGAGAACACGCAACGTGATCTTAATATCGCGTTGGTGAATGAACTGGCCGTGTTGTTCGATCGATTGGATATCAATACCCGTGATGTACTTGATGCTGCGGGCAGTAAATGGAATTTCCTGCCGTTCAGGCCGGGTTTAGTGGGAGGACACTGTATTGGAGTGGATCCCTACTATCTCACCCATAAAGCCGAGATGATCGGATATCAGCCGGAGGTCATTCTGGCTGGGCGTCGAATTAACGACAGCATGGCGGAATTTGTGGCGGGCAAAGCTCTGCAACTGATAGCGGAGCAGGGCATCAATGCTTCGGGAGCGACGGCGAATGTGCTTGGCGTGACCTTTAAAGAAAATTGTCCGGATACCCGAAACTCTCAAGTCTTTGCTCTTATCGGGGCGATGGAAAAATTTGGGATCACAGTTTCGGCTGTCGACCCGAGAGCAGATGCTTCAATGGTTCAGGATGAGACAGGAATCAGGCTAAAGCCTGTCGAGGAGCTTGAACCTGCCGACATGACGCTGCTCGCTGTGCCGCATCAGGAACTCTGCGAGCGCGGTTATGAGTGGATTAAATCGATTACGCGACAACCGGGTGTTTTCATTGACCTTCAAGCGGTATTCCGGGCGGCAGCTTCGGAAGACAAGACGTTGAGTTACTGGAGCCTGTAGCCATGCATGTCATGATTACAGGGGCAGCAGGATTTATCGGCGCAAGTCTGGCGCTGCGTCTTCTCGATCGGGGAGACAAGGTGACGGGCATCGATAACCTTAACGACTATTATGATGTTTCCCTCAAAGAGGCAAGGCTTGCTCGTTTGACGCCCTCAAAGCAGTTCAGCTTTCTCAAGGCGGATATCTCGGATCAGAAAGAGATGCGAAAGCTATTCGCCGAAAATCATTTTGATGCGGTGGTTAACCTCGCAGCGCAGGCGGGCGTGCGTTACTCAATCGAGAATCCGGCGGCCTATATCGATGCGAACCTCGTTGGGTTTGGCCATATCTTGGAGGGCTGTCGACACAGCGGTGTCGGACACCTTGTTTATGCCTCCTCCAGTTCCGTCTATGGTTCCAACACCGAGCTACCATTTTCTGAAAAGCACAACGTTGACCATCCTATTTCGCTTTACGCCGCGAGCAAGAAGGCCAATGAGCTGATGGCGCATGCCTATGCACACCTTTATGGCATGCCTGCTACGGGGCTTCGATTTTTTACGGTTTACGGTCCCTGGGGCAGGCCGGACATGGCGCTCTTCAAGTTTACTCGCGGCATTCTGAATGATGAGCTGATTCCGGTTTTCAACCGTGGCGAGATGGTCCGCGATTTCACCTATGTAGACGATATTGTCGAGGGAGTGGTTCGTGTAATTGACCGCCCGGCAACCGTATCAGACGGCGTTAACGAGCCCGATCGGAGCGCCAGCGCGCCTTGGCGCATTTTCAATATCGGCAATAGTCATCGGGTTCCGCTCATGGACTACATTCAGGCTTTGGAAAAGGCGCTGGGAAAACAGGCAACGCTTGATCTTTTGCCCATGCAGGATGGAGATGTTCCCGCAACCGAAGCTGACGTGACAGCACTGGAGTCGGATCTAGGCTACCGTCCGAGAGTGAAGGTAGAGGAAGGGGTTCAGCACTTCGTGGATTGGTATCGTTCTTACTACAGACAGTAACAAACTTGACTGGGTGCTTAACTGCCCCCTCAGAGTTGCAGTCCAATCGTGTTTTGCACTGAGTTCATCCGCGCGAGGGCCTGCTCAGCAGCCTCGGTAGCCTGACCCTCCTGTTTTCTTTGAAGGATGAGATACTGAAGTCCCTGTCGGTCATAAAGTGACGACTGACCGCCATTGCGCAATTGCGCAACGAAGCCTTCTCCCGGGAGATTAAATAGTCCTGTAAATTC
Organism: Proteobacteria bacterium UBA2996; assembly: GCA_002346525.1. Lineage (GTDB taxonomy): Bacteria > Pseudomonadota > Gammaproteobacteria > Arenicellales > UBA868 > UBA868. The sequence goes on along the minus strand of DDZY01000196.1, from coordinate 2,711 downwards.
TTCCATCAGATCGGTATTCGCCGAGTCACTGTACTCGGACATCAGCATGGATGTGTCACATTGACTCCCCAGATTCTATCTGACACCTCGGTATTTCGGAGCAGGCGGTAAAATCCCGTTGAGACCTTGAGGAGATTCTAGCTATGAGCCAGGATGAGCAAAAGCGCCTCGCGGCGCGGGCTGCACTCGATTTTATTGAATCGGGCGATATCGTCGGTGTCGGAACCGGGTCAACGACCAATTTCTTTATTGATGCGTTGGCAGGGGTCAAAGGCAAGATCGACGGCGTAGTGTCCAGTTCTCAGGCATCTGCCGATCGGCTGAAGGGGATTGGGCTGCCGATAATTGATCTTAACCGGACTGGTGATCTGTCTCTTTACGTCGATGGTGCAGATGAGGCCACTGCCCATCTGCAACTGATCAAGGGCGGGGGAGGCGCACTCAC
>DDZY01000196.1:0-1875 GCA_002346525.1 Proteobacteria bacterium UBA2996 | reverse complement strand
CATCTTGGGTCTTTTCCTTTGCCGGTAGAAGTGATCCCGATGGCTCAAAGCCTCGTCGCCCGCAAACTGATTGCGATGGGCGGACAGCCCGAACTGCGCTCAGACTTCACGACGGACAATGGGAACGTGATTCTGGATGTCCGGGGTCTTGATCTGACGGACCCGCTCGCGATGGAGTCAAAAATCAATCTTCTTGCCGGAGTCGTTGACAACGGCCTTTTTGCCGCTCGCCGGGCCGATGTCCTGTTGGTGGGAGGCGGCTCGGGTGTGCGCCGGATGACGGTTTAAATTGCCTAGCGCTTAGTCCTGCAGCAGGCCACCTGCTAATAGTTTTGCAAAAGCATTAAATGAAGGCATCTTGCGGATCACGCCATGGCGATGGTCAACCAGTCCATAGCCCGGGTTGATCAGTTGCCACCAGTAAACCCGCTCGATTAATCCTGTCTGGTAGGCAATCCGATAGTAATCTGTCAGGTATTTGGCTTGGGTAGCTTCGTCGACCGTAGAGCGGGGTAGACCTGAGTTCGGGGTGTAGGGCTTCGTATCCAGAAGGGGCCAGTTGGTTTCCGTAACCCATACCCGCGGGGCACAGCGGTTTGAGGCCTCGGTGATGGCGCGAATCAGGCGGATTTTCCGCTCAAGGTCGAAAAACCAGTACTGGTGCGAATAGGGGGACCCGCGACGGTTTACATAAAGCGCGCTTGTACATGCATCCAGGTGATAGTGATATCCGTTGATCAGGGTACGAATCGTGGCCAACGGTTCAAAGTCGATGACGGATGATCCGCCAAGAACAAGGTCAGGCCGACGTTTCCGAAGATCGTCTACTCCTTTCAGCAAGTCCAGGTATTCGCCGGTATGGTGACAGCCCCACTTGCTGCGGTTGATAGCGTTTCCGATCTGAAAGGTCGTGGTGAGAGGAAAAAAGGCATCAATAACCCGATCGACTGTATCCAGCCACTCCGATGGATTGAGTACGCTTTGTCGGGATTGCAGGATGTTGATGAGTAGCTTGTGCCCTTTAAAGCGGCCCGCAAAGTCAAGATAGTAATCAAGCTTGTCCGCATGCCAGGAGGGAACACGTAATAAGAGGTTTTGAACACCGAGTTCCTCCACCAGATCGCTAACCGCTTGATGACTCCCATGATCGGGTGATATGCCAAGTCCAACAAAGTCGCGCGGAGTTGGCGGAGCTATCCTTTTGCGGCGAGCGTAGTGCCAGGCGATAGTTGGCAGCGATCCTAAAGCGCAGAACGCGGTTCTCAGGTATTCATTCAGATTGACAGCCTTAAGTCGACGCTTCTCTGACCGAGCAAGCTTGAAGGGCTGATCAGAGTGCGGGTCCCACCAGGACGGATGTTCCAGGCTCATCTTTTTATTGCGGCGATATCGAAGACTTGATGGCCTAGCCGCAGACCCCGTCGCTCATATTTGGTGAGTGGCCGCCAATTCGGACGCTCTGAAAAACCAAGACGACTCTCCTCATTTTCAAGAGCGGGTGTTGCATCAAGTGCTGTCAGAATCTCATCTGCGTACTCCTGCCAGTCGGTCGCAATGTGCAGGTGCCCTTGTGTCTGAAGTTTCTCGCTCAGGAGACGCAAAAAGTCAGCGGTCAGCAGCCGGCGCTTGTGGTGACGCTTTTTTGGCCACGGGTCTGGAAAAAGAATGAGGATCTGACTTAGTGAGCCGGGGTCGATCGTGGGCACCAATTGGGCTGCATCTCCAATCGCGATCCGTACATTCTCGATACCTTCCTGCTGCAGTCGCAAAAACAGCCGTCCGGCACCGGGTCTATGAGGATCGATACCGATAAAGCACCGCATAGGGTTCTCTTTGGCAAGACTGAGCAAAGCGTCACCATCGCCAAACCCAATC
>DDZY01000029.1 GCA_002346525.1 Proteobacteria bacterium UBA2996 | reverse complement strand
TTACGCTGGCGGGAGACCGCGCGGATACCCCGATTGAGCCCGCCAGTCTGACCAAGTTGATGACAGCCTATATTGTTTTCCGGGAGATTGAACGCGGCACGATAAGAAATGACGACACAGTCGTCGTGAGTGAGAAAGCATGGCGCTCGGAAGGGTCACGGATGTTTATCGAAGCGGGGGACAAGGTCCGGATTGACGATCTGCTGATGGGGCTCATCGTGCAGTCGGGTAACGACTCGGCTGTGGCACTGGCAGAACATGTCGCCGGTAGTGAGGAAGGCTTTGCTGATCTGATGAATCAGACCGCTGCCGAGTTGGGGATGGTGAACAGTCATTTTGTTAACAGCGCTGGCATGCCGCATCCGGATCACTACACTACGGCCCGGGATGTGACGTTGCTGACCCGCGCTATCATTAACCAGCAGCCGGACCATTATGCAATGTACGCGATCCGAGAGTTCACCTGGAACGATATCACCCAGAAGAACCGAAACCCGCTGCTCGGGCGAGATAACAGTATCGACGGTGTCAAGACTGGCCATACCCGGTCAGCGGGGTATTGTTTGGTTGGATCCGCTGAACGGGACGGGATGAGGCTGATCGGGACGGCAATCGGCGCAAAAAGCGACCGTGAGCGGGCCGATGCAGTCTATTCATTGCTGCGCTTCGGGTTCGCCGCCTACGAACACCATGATCTGTATCCCGCGGGCCAAAAGGTGGTGGAGTCGCAGGTATTTAAAGGGGCGGCGCAAGCCATATCGTTGGGGCTTTCAGAGCCGATTGCCCTGGTGATGGCCAAGGGCCTGGGCAAAAACCTGAAGGCAGGGGTAACGCTTACAGATCCCGTGCTCGCGCCCGTTGCGAATGGTCAGACACTCGGGACCTTGACGGTCACACTCAACAATGACGAACTGCTGTCCCGGCCTTTGGTCGCCTTGCAGGACGTGGAAGCGGGATCGTGGATGACGCGACTGTCTGACACCGTTCGCTTGTGGTTTCACTGATGGCGAATGAAAGCAAAGCTGATGAGATTCCCGAGGAATTGCTGAGTTTTCCCTGTGAATTCCAGATCAAGGCAATGGGCAAGCAGGTAACGGGCTTTGATGACCGTGTGCGGGAAATTGTCGCAAGACATCTTAGCGGTGGGAAGATTCTTGATTTTCGAACTCGGGAGAGCGGCTCTTCAAAGTATGTGTCAGTCAGTTGTACGATTGAAGCAACCAGCCGCCGGCAGTTGGATGCGATCTATATGGACCTCAACAGCGAGAACGAGATTCTGCTGACTCTCTAGCGACCAGGCGGGATAACGTACCTTGATGCCGCAGTTGGAATTTCGCCGATTGGGGATTCGCGATTACGCGGCCACTATGGACGAGATGCGCAGTTGGACACAGGCTCGAGCGCCAAATACCGCTGATGAAATCTGGTTTCTCCAACATGAGCCGGTATATACCCAGGGAGTCAGTTGTAGTGAGTCTGTGCGCGAGGGCGGTACGGACATCCCTCTCGTGAAATCGGATCGCGGCGGGCAGATCACTTATCACGGACCGGGACAGTTGGTCGCCTATATGCTATTGGATCTTCGCCGACTGGGACTCGGCGTGCGCCAACTGGTCAGTCTGATGGAGGCTTCCGTGATTGAAGTCCTGGATCAATTTGGTCTCGAGGCCGTTGCTCGACCGGGCGCGCCTGGTGTGTACATCAACGGCGAAAAGATTGCCGCGCTTGGGCTCAGAGTCCGATCCGGATGCTGTTATCACGGTCTCAGTCTTAATGTGGATATGGAATTGGAACCTTTCTCCCGTATCGACCCGTGTGGGTTTGCGGGCCTCGGCGTGACCAGCCTGAAAGGCCAGGGGGTATCGGTCAATGTAGATGAGGCGGCGGATGCCTTACAGGAGATTCTTGAAATCCGCCTTTCCCACAAGAAGACAGACTCTCCCTGAGAAACCTGCGCTCCCCCCAGGATGCGGTCAGCGTTGTCGTGAATCGAAGTCGGCGCGATTTTGCGCCTCAACGAGTCTTTGCGGTGTGCCGATGTCCATCCACTTGCCGTGATAAAGCTGGCCGCTAAGACGACGGTCTCGAGCTGCCTCATTCAGCAAAGGTGCGAGTGGAAGGCGGCCGCCGCTGTGCGTGTCAAAGAGGCATTTTTGATAAAGGCCGATGCCGGAATAGGTGAGGGTACTTAACTCCGCACGCTTCATCTGGACGGTATTGTCATGAAGTACGAAATCTCCGCCCGGGTGGTGTGGTGGATTAGGGACCAGAACCAGATGGGCATCGCTGTCAATGGTGTCCGGCAGAGTCGAAAATGGAAAATCGGTCCACACATCGGCATTCACCACAACGAACGGATCGCTTTGGATCAGATCAAGTGCTTTGTGAATGCCGCCTGCAGTCTCAAGCGCTCCAGGTGGCTCATGCGAGAAGGTAATCTCAAGCGTATGGGGGCAGGACCGGTTGAGATAGTCGACGATCTGGTTGCCGAGGTGTGCCACATTTACGGTCACCTGAGTGACACCAGCCTGTTTTAGTGCGAGCAGGTGATGTTCGATCAGTGCTTTGCCTGCGAGCTGAATCAGCGGTTTCGGTGTGACGTCGGTCAGGGGTGCAAGGCGTTCGCCGCGACCGGCGGCCAGAATCATTGCTGATGTAGGACTCATAAACGGGCCATAGGTTTTGCGGATAACCCCTGCCGGAGTTCCTGTGACTCAAAGGCTTGCCTATAATACTGTTTCGGATTAACTGGTGCCGCGACATTGCGTATCAAAAAATTGCCCACGAATCCTGTTGATTTATGCCGCCATTAGAATTTTGCGAATGAGATCACACCTTTTGGCCGCTCCCCGCATTTGTTCCAGAATATTGGGTCGTGGTGTTGCGGCACTACTGGCGGTGTCCGGGCTGATGGGCTCAGCCGTTGCCGTCGCCAATGCGCCGGTACGCTTTGCTGATGAAGAAACCTGCCCCGCTGATCCCATTGACATCCCTGAAGAGCTCCTCCTGTATGTCTCGCAAGATCCGTCCCGGTTGCCGATTAATCTCGAAGCAGACCAGCTGGATATTCCTTCTCCAGAGCAGTTGGAGCTGAAAGGGAGTGCGCTCGCGACCCAGGGTGCGCGCGGTATCTATGCGGATGAAATCCGTTTCGACAAGCGAACCCTCTCCCTTGAGGCAACGAACGTGATCCTTTACTCGGAAAACGGTGATCGCATTACAGCTGAGGGCCTGACGCTTGAGATGGAAACGCGAATCGGGAGCGCGCGCGATGTCACGGTACAGTTTGCGCGTCGAGATCCTATCCCTAAGCGCAAGGTAGTGGATTTCTCCAACGCGACCTATGATCGATCAGGTTTTACGATCGCCACGGCCGGCGGGGCGGGGAGCATAAAAGGCCCGCGGAGCATACAGGACCCCACGATGACAGCGTCGGATGTGATTCGACTGCCAACGGGGGAGGTTCTTCGGCTCGATTTCGAGAACTCAGAAACGGCGGCCGACTCTGATATTTCCTCTGAGTTAGAAGAACCGCTTGTGGCGCGAGCCAAGGCACGGGCCACAGCCAGCACACTTTATCTGGATGGGCACGATCGCGAGCGTTTGCAGGATGTTGTCTATTCTCGGTGCGTGGCGGGTGACGACTCGGTGTTGATTGAGGCCAGTGAGATCACTTTAGATCATGCCTCGGGAATAGGCATGGGTGAGCATTTAAAACTCAAGTTCCATGGGGTGCCGATTGCCTATGTGCCGAGGCTCAGCTTTCCGATTACCGATGAACGCAAAAGCGGGTTGCTGTTTCCTACTATTGGCTACGGGGAGAATTGGGGTTTCAATCTCGAGGTACCCTACTACTGGAATATCGCTCCTGAGCGTGACGCCACATTTGCCGGGCGTTACATGGCCGCCCGCGGTCTGCTGGGATCCGGGGAGTACCGTTATATGGGCGAAACCACCAGCGGCGACTTCAGCGGTATTGTTCGGGCCGAATATATGCCGGATGACAGCAAGTTTGGCTCCAGCCGGTACGGCTGGAGTTATGAACATAGCCAGAGGCTATGGGTGGATGATTCGACTTTCTCGTTCGGTGCGGATATTGGTGAGGTGTCGGACCAAGCCTATCTGGATGACCTGTCGGACAATCTGCAGGTCAGTAGCGCATCCCACATTCCCCAGCGGGTAGAGCTTTCCATTGATCCGATGGATATCTTCGTTGAGGATGAAAATTTTCAGATCAATGCTGAGGCCACGGCATACCAGACCCTGGACAGTCGCGTCTCCGAAGAGGATGAGCCCTATAGTGAACTTCCACAAATTAAGGTAACTTGGGAAAAGGAATTTCAACTAAATTACGAGTCTGCAGGAGAGTATCTGCGTGATAATGTCACCCGTTTTTCTATAAGGCCAGAGTACGATACGGAGTTGGTGAATTTCGGTCATGTCTCTTCTCGTAAGACCACTGGTTTGAGGTGGGACAACGAGGCTACATTGGCTTTCCCTATGCAACGGACCTACGGCGAGGTCACACCCAAACTGACATATGCCTATACCGCCTACAGTGTTGAGAATCAGCCAAAGAATAAGCCCTCCAACCCAACTCGAGGCATCTATCTTCTGGAGGTCGACTCAAAATTGTTTCTTGAGCGCGATGTGACATGGATGGGTAGCGATCATACACAGACCCTGGTGCCGAGTCTGGCGTACCATTACGTGCCTTATGAAGATCAGGATGATTTGCCGGCGTTTGACTCAGGTTCCGTGGGATTTGACAACATTGCCGATGCTTTTTTAGATGAGGGTTTCTGGGGTTCAGATCGGATTCAGAACTTTCAGGGTTTCACATTAGGACTGTCCAGTGAAACCTATGCGGAAGACTCCGGAGAGGACTTGCTCAGCTGGCAGTTCGCCCAGCAGATCTATCTTGCCGACCGCGAGGTCACGCTGGATGGTGCCGGTGCTGACTCTAGCGATTTCTCACCCTTGCTGGCTGACGCTACTTTTCATGTCAATCAGCACATCAGCACTAACGGATTCGCCAACTGGAACTGGGAGGAGAGCGAGATCGGGAGTTGGCGTCTGGGTGGTCGTTACAGCCCGGATTTTCGCCGTGTATTTGGGGCGTCTTATCGTTGGGAAGAGACCCAGAGCAATCTCGAACTGGATCTGACGTGGCCGCTGGCGCCGCGTTGGCAACTGGGTGCCGCCGCACTCATCGGTCAGTCCGATGATGACGATCACGGCTCCTATACCCGGGTCAGCCTGGGCTACGATGCCTGTTGCTGGGCGCTGCAGGTTGCTCTTGAGGATCGCCCGAGTGAAGATGAGGACGAAGGGGGCGTCCAGTTTTTGGCTACCTTCAGTCTCAAGAGTCTGGGACGAATTTCCAGTGATCAGCTAGCGGCCGGTATCACAACGACTGCCCCTGCGTGGGACTAGCCAGCGTCTTGGCAGATTTAAGGCACGCATTCCAATCGTTCGCGGTTGGCGCAGTGCGCCGAATGAGTCATGTGCTGGCTGCGGGGGTCTTTGCGGCGGGGCTTTGTTCAGGCGTAGAAGCCGATCAATCGCTTAACCGTGTCATGGTCGTCGTCAATGAGGGCGTCATCACTGAAGCCGATCTCGCCAGGGAGATTTCCCTTGCGGAGATGGAGTTGCGGTCCGCTGGCCAGCCCCTGCCCCCACGTGATGTTTTGGCCTCAGGCGTGCTGGAAGAGCTGATCGTCGATACGCTTCTGTTGGAGGTGGCGGCGCGGAGTTCGATTCTTGCCGATGACCGGGAAGTCGCTTATGCGTTGATGACGATCGCGCGACAGAATCGATTGACCCCGCCCCAGTTGCGGGCCGCGATCGCCGGTGCAGGTGTGGCGATCGAGGACTATGAGACAGATCTGCGCAAACAACTGACGATCCGGAAGCTGATTGAGCGGCAGATCCGTCGGCAAATTGGCGTCAGCGAGCAGGAGATCGATGACTATCTGGCACAAAATCCGCAAGAGGAAAAACCCGATTCTCTTGAACTTGATCTTGCGCACATCCTGCTGAAGTTGCCTTCGGATGCTTCACCAGCGGACGTCTCGGATGCAGGTATCCGGCTTGAGGAGATTCGGCAGGAGATTGTCAATGGTCTCGCGTTTGCCGAAGCGGCAAAGCGGTATTCAGACGGCAACAAGGCGTCAGAAGGAGGGATGCTGGGGGTCAGGACCACCGGACAGCTACCGAAACTTTTTCTTGACGCGGTAGAAGACGTACCCGCCGGAGGGTTGTCACCCATTTTTAAGAGCGCCAACGGGTGGCATCTCCTGAAAGTGTTCGGACGTAAGTCTCAGCAAGAGATGGTGGTGCTGCAACAGGAGGTGCGGCACATCCTGATCAGGGCAAGCGCGCTCCTGCCTGATCGACAGTTGAGAGTGCGTCTTGAACGAATTCGGAAGCGGATTGTTGCGGGCGAGGATTTCGGCGCAGTCGCCAGACTGCAATCAGAAGATGCCAATACCCGGGCACTCGGTGGAAATCTCGGCTGGCTAAGTCCCGGAGAATTGCCCGGGGAGTTTCAGCAGGTGCTCGATCCTTTGGCGGTCAACGAGGTCAGCCCCGTCTTTCAGACTGCCGCCGGTTGGCATATTGCTCAGATTACCGGGGAACGGGAGAAAGATGTAGGCAATACCTTGCGTCGGCGCCAGGCAGAACGAATCATCAATGGGCGCAAGACCGAAGAGGCCTTCGAGCAGTGGGTACAGTCCCTGCGCGAAGAGGCATTTATTCGCTATCGAGTCAAACCGGGAGACTAGACAACGCCCCTAAACCAGGGCGTTGTCATTTGGATGTCGGCCGGGCCTATTCAAACAGCAACAAGGCTATTTTGTGCCGGATGTGAATTCCGGGTACGTCTCAAGCCCGCACTCGGCAACGTCAATGCCCCGGTACTCATCTTCTTCGGTGACGCGAAGCCCTCCTGCCGCCCTGATGATGGCCCACGTCGCGATACTCGCTACAAACCCAAAGCCAAAGATGACCCCCGCACCGATGAGTTGAGAGGAAAATGGTGCATCAGAGTTGGTGACGGGCACCGCCAGCAGACCCCAGAACCCAACGGTACCGTGAACCGAGATGGCCCCAACGGGGTCATCAATGCTCAGCCGGTCGAGCCCCAGCACGGAAAAGACCGCGATCACCCCTCCAACCGCTCCAATCATCATTGCCGCGAGAGGGGAGGGCGTTAACGGCTCTGCCGTGATCGCGACGAGCCCTGCCAAAGCGCCGTTTAGCACCATGGTGAGATCGGCACGACCAAGAATGAATCTTGCCGCAAGTAGGGCGGCAACCACTCCACTCACGGCTGCCGCGTTTCTTCAAGCAAATTGCGTGCCAACTTTAAAAACAGTTTCTACGGGGTCATTTGCCGGGTCTTGCGCAAACTCGTCAGTACACCGCACCGTCAAGTGGCAACGGTACGAGAATTTGCACTCAAGGGGAGCACCACGCGACTGGTGTCGGGGCTGTTAGAATGGAGGGAGAGCATCCAGCAAACCCGGAATATGACGGTACCTTTCAAAAAGATTGCGGAATCCCTGGGAGAAGTATTGCCCGTCGATCTGGCCGATGACGTCAAGAAGAATGTTCGCGCCATGGTCCAGTCTTCTCTTGAGAAGATGGATCTCGTCACCCGGGAAGAACTGGAGGTTCAGGAAAAAGTGCTGGCAAGGACCCGAAGCCAGCTGGAAGCACTGCAGCAGCGGGTTACCGAGCTTGAGGATGCGCTGAAGCGCAGCGCTGATCCTTAGCCGTTTTCATCCCACGGATTGGGAAATCATGACAAGGAGCTGTCAACATGTCCCTCGCGAGACTTCGGAGTCGGGCGCCTAGCGGTCTCGATGCTCCGCCTGTTTGGGTAGAAATTCACCTTTCCGGCGGTCTGCCCTCATTCACCATTGTCGGCCTTCCTGAGGCCGCGGTCCGGGAAAGCCGGGAACGCGTACGCAGTGCGCTGATCAATTCCGGCTTTGATTTTCCCGCTCGCAGGATTACCGTGAATCTTGCGCCCGCCGATATTCCGAAGCACGGCGGCCGCTTTGACCTGCCGATTGCACTCGGTATCCTGGCCGCCTCCGGTCAAATCAAACCCGCGGTAACGGATCTGCCGGGAGAATACCTCGGCGAACTGGGTCTCGGGGGAGAACTGCGGTCCGTTACGGGAGCGCTGCCTTCGGTAATTGCAGCGCATGAAGCGGGTCACACCGTCATGCTGCCAGAGACGAACTGCGCCGAAGCAAGCCTGGTTGAGGGTGCAAGCCTATTGGGAACTGACAGCCTGATTCAGGCCGCAGCGCATCTTTCAGGCAGCGCCCTGATTGCAGAGCAAACGGGGGGCCAAAGATCAGTGCAGCCAGAGGGCCGTTGTGCCGAGGTCGATCTTGGCGATGTCTGTGGGCAGCCCTTTGGGGTACGGTCGCTTGAGATTGCAGCCGCCGGAGGTCACTCCTTGTTGATGGTGGGGCCTCCCGGCTGCGGCAAAACCATGCTGGCCGAGCGGCTTGCCGGTATCCTGCCGGATATGTCGCCGAGTGAAGCACTTGCCACCGCGGCGGTTTATTCGGTGTCACACCTTGGCTTTGACAGTCAGCATTGGCAGCGCCGACCTTTTCGTGCGCCCCACCATAGTGCGTCTGCGGTGGCATTAATCGGGGGAGGCGCCCGGGTCGGTCCCGGAGAGATCTCGCTCGCGCACAATGGCGTGCTGTTCCTGGACGAACTAACAGAGTTTTCCCGCCACGCTCTTGATCAGCTGCGTGAACCGTTGGAATCAGGATCGGTCAGCATTGCGCGTGCGGAGCGGACCGTCCGCTATCCCAGCCGGTTTCAGTGGGTGAGCGCAATGAACCCGTGCCCCTGTGGATACAACGGCGACCGTTCCGGTCGGTGCAGATGTACGAGTGAACAGGTGAGGCGCTACCAGGGCCGGCTGTCGGGACCCTTGGTAGACCGAGTGGACCTTCACGTCAGGTTGCAGTCCGTCGACCCCGTTGCGCTGCAAGCGCGCCGGTTACCCATACAAAGTTCTGCGCAAGTGAAACGCCGTGTCCACAGCGCACGCGAGCGGCAGCTAGCCCGCGCAGGGAATATCAATGCGTACCTCACACATAAAGAATTGGGTCTTGCGGCGCCATTAGATGAGGCGTCCCGGCGGTTTCTTGAAGAAGCGGTACGACAGTTGGGAATCTCACTGCGCGGGCATCACCGGATTTTGAAAGTGGCACGGACAATCGCCGACCTTGAAAATACCGCAACCCTAAGGGAAGAGCACATTGCCGAAGCACTTCAGTACCGCCCGCCTGACGGCGCAGCCCCGGGACAGCCGAATTAGGGATCTATTTCCAGTGCGGATCCCGTTTTTCAATAAACGCGTCGATGCCTTCCTGGGTATCGGGAAAAAGCATGTTGTCGGCCATGGCCTGGCCGGCGGCCTGGTAGGCCTCGGACAGAGGCATGTTCAATTGTCGGTAGAAGAGTGCTTTACCCACGCGCAGGGAGTCAGCCGGCTTGCCCGCAATATTCCGGGCGAGTGCATCGACGGTATTGTCCAGTTGTTCGGGAGAGACCACATGGTTCACGAGCCCATATTCCTCGGCCGTGTGGGCATCAATAAATTCGCCGGTGGTCAGCATCTCAAAGGCCCGCTTGCGCGACACCGCACGGCTTAAGGGAACGCTGGGGGTAGAACAGAAAAGTCCAAGGTTAATACCGGACACTGCAAATCGCGCGGTATCCACGGCGACTGCCAGGTCCGCATTGGCGACGAGCTGGCAACCCGCGGCAGTGGCCATCCCCTGAACGCGGGCGATCACAATCTGCGGCATGCGAGCCAGGGTCAGCATCATGTGACTGCATCTTGAAAAGAGGTCCTCGTAGTACCGCTGATCGGGCTGTGCCCGCATCTCTTTAAGATCGTGG
>DDZY01000161.1 GCA_002346525.1 Proteobacteria bacterium UBA2996 | reverse complement strand
ACCAAGCTGGACTCACAGATGGTGGTCGACCGGGAGGCACTGAATCGCAACGATGGCTATGGCGGTACCATCAAAAAGGTGTTGGCCAACACGCCGGAAATTCAAAACCTGCATTACGCCATGACCCTGCGAAACCTGCGCTACGGCTGGAGGGCGGATCAGCGCAAAAAATATTTCCACTGGTTCAAGGACGCCGCCACAAAGAGCGGCGGCGTTAGTTATGGCGGTTTCCTGAAGAACTTCCAAAAAGATGCTCTGGCCAATGCTCCTGCCAGTGAGCGTCCTGGTCTCGAGAAACTTGTGGGAGACGCATCGCTGGCTTATAAACCTGCCAAACCACCTACACCCAAAGGACCCGGCCAACTCTGGGCATTGGAAGCCACTGCCAAGCTAATCGATAGCAGCATGAAAGGGAGAAACTTCGAGAATGGTAAGCGCAGCTATGCCGCCGCGCTTTGCGCCTCATGCCACCGATTCGACGGCCAGGGCGGCGCCACTGGACCGGACCTCACCTCCTCTTCGTCCCGATTCAGCACACACGACCTGCTCGACTCAATCATCAATCCAAACAAGGTCGTCTCTGACCAGTACGCAGCGTCGATCGTCACCAAGGTCAACGGAGATGTCGTGAACGGCCGGGTTTTGTACGAGGAAAACGGTGCGTTGCACATCTCCATAAACCCGCTTGATCCCGATCAGGTCACTATCATTAAGCAGTCGGAAGTCGAAAGCGTGAAACCTTCCCCAATTTCACCCATGCCCCCGGCATTGATCAACATCCTGAATAGGGACGAACTGCTCGACCTGTTCGCCTACATCAAGTCCGGCGGCAACCGGGCCCACGCGGTGTTCTCCAAATAGGGAACAGCGTGTACTCCGCGTTTCACCTGCCGTCTGGCGCGGGATCGGCTGCCAGACGGCGGGCTATAAATTGCCGGACCTTGGGGATTTGACACTGGGCGAGCAGCTGAACAGCCCCGGCGCGGTCTGCCCCTACGGCCGGGTTGATTCCGTACCAGATCATGAGCGGCAACACCGGATCGTCCGCGAAAACGCGGTGCGACACCATCGGCTTGGCCAAGGCCCAGCGCTTGGCCAAGGGTAGTAGGCGGAGCGTCGAGGCAAGGTGCAACTGGACCAGGCCTGCGAGGTCAGACCCGGCCATCTCCACAAACCGGCCAAGCGCCTGCTCCGACACCCGCCCCTCGTCAGTCAGCAGCTTGATCGCCCAGACACGAACAGGCTCGCTCTCGTCATGGGTCTGCTCAAGCAGCCATGCCTCCTCCAGGCCGCCGGTGATGTAAAGTGCCCACAGGGCGCGAAGCCGGTGCGGGACGGATTCGCTCCCGGAGTAAAGTTCAAACAGATCTTTCCGCGCTTGGCCAAGTGCCACCCCGGCGGCGGCACGTTCCTGCAGCACCCGCCGCGCCATGCGCGCGTACCACTCGTTGGGATGGGTCTGCAGCTTGGCCAACTCGAGGCTGCTCCGCTTGGCCAAGTCCCCTGTCAGTGGCTTGGGTTTGCCGTGGGTGATTTTAAAGATGCGGCCGCTGGTGCGGTGGATGCCGTCGCTCTCGTGACATTCCCCGATGTCCGACCAGTCCAGCACGAACACGCCACCGTCCGGCCCGTAACCGAGATCGATACCGCGGAACCACAGGTCGCGGGTTCGCATCAAGTCGTTGGCATGGCGGCCCACGTAGCCGGCACCCTGCCGGCTGAGGGTGTCGCGGTTGATCCGGCGGCCGTGCAGGTTCAGCGTGAAAACCTGGCCACGGTATTCCTCAGGCCAGTTGTCCGCGCCGTAGATCATCATCCCGCAATGCGCGTGACCGCCCCCGGCCGCATCGGTCGGCGAGGTCATGCCCTTCTTTTTCAGGTCGGCCCAATGCTCGTTGCCCTGGTCCCAATGGAAGTGATCGCCAGTTTGTGGGATCAGTTCGTATAAAAATTTGTCAAAGTGATTACCGTACATGCGCCGATATCGAGCCCCCGGCAAAGCATGCCAAAGATGCCCAATAACTGAATTAATAAAAAAGAGTTGCCCGTGCTCGTCCCAGTCATGCCCCCACGAGTTCGTCGTGCCGTGACAGACAACATCAAATCGCCGCGTCAATGGATGGTAGCGAAAGAGGCTGCAGTTGATCCGCGTGCGTTGCTCCCGGGGCGTGCCCGGGACGCCGACCTCCGAGCTGGCCAGGATGCCGTGCCGCCCGTACAGCCAGCCGTCCGGCCCCCACTTCAGCCCGTTGACAATGTTGTGGCGGACGCGGTCGTTGTCAAAGCCGTCGAGCACCACCTCCGGCGCGGCGTCCGGCACGTCGTCGCCATCGCGATCCGGGATGAACAGGATATTGGGGGCGCAGGCAGCCCAGACCCCGCCGAATCCGATCGCGATCGATGAGAGCTGTGACGCCTGGTCCCAGAATACCGTTCGCTTGTCAAAGACTCCGTCGTTGTCGGAGTCCTCAAAAATCAGGATGCGATCCTTGAGGCGCAGGTCGAAATTCACCCGGCTCTCGGCATAGGTATAGCACTCGGCTACCCACAAACGGCCGCGACTGTCCCAGGCCATGGCAATCGGCTGCCTGACGTCCGGCTCGGAGGCGCTGAGTTGCACCCTGAATCCCTCGGGCAGGGAGATGCCCCTCACGGCATCGACCGGCTTGGTCAACGGCGTGGTGATCTCCTGTGTATTGACGAGTTGTTGGTCTGCTGCATTCAGCAACACAGAGCCAAGTAGACATAGAGTGAATAGCGTCAGGAATTTCACTGATTCGGTCTGGGCGATATAACAAATCAACGCTTAATACGACAACGATCTTTCTACGTACAGACAGGTCTCATTGAAATGTGGCAGCAACCAGAATCGTTTTGCGATTCAGTGCCGGACCCGATAGAACATCGCCCTCGAATCCGGAGTCACTGTGTAGGGTGAACCGGCGCCGGCAACGTTGTTCCACGGCCCGGTGACCTTTGCGGCCTCCTGCAAAATGCCCGGCTCAGTCCAGGAAACAATCATGTTACCATCCTCCATCGAAACACTCATCGTGGCGGGCTTGACCTCGGCGATTGCATCTGGCGGGATGTAGGCAGTAATCGCCCGATCGTCATCGTCATTAATCAGGAATTTCATCCCGACAGGAGCCACATTCAACCATTCCAGGCTGGAAGCTGATCCGCCGCTCGCGGTCAACGAAGAACTCCCGCCCAAAAAGTCATAATAGAGCAGCGTGAATGGATAAAGGCCGGGTTTTTCAACGACAAAATTGTATTGCGAGGGCTTTGCATCTTCTGCGCCGGGGATGACCGATTCGTCCGGGAACAACTCCTCTGCATCTTCCCCAAATCCAATGTGTAGGGAGTGGATCGGGGTGGTTGTAATTTGCATTTGATAATAACCCTTCTTTAGATCGAGATAGGTAGTCGCTTCCAGACCGAAATGAATGACTGGAAAGTCCTCACCCTCAAGGATCAGGGATTCAGTACCGTTGATTCCAGGGAAGAGCTTTTCCCCTGCCTTGTTTCCAATCGTTCCTCCATCCCGTTGGTAGTTGATCTGGTCCCGTTCCAAATAATAGCCCTTGGAGTTGAAGAGTGACCTATCGGAGTGATCGTTATAATCCGCTTCCCAGATCCACCATAGATCTTCAATTTC
>DDZY01000025.1:634-8303 GCA_002346525.1 Proteobacteria bacterium UBA2996 | reverse complement strand
CGATACCTGGCAAAGGAAAACGAACTCAAGCTCGGTCGGCGTAAAGCACGTTTGCCCGAGGCATCTTTCGTTTCCGAGCGCGAAGCCGTCCGACGACTTTGGCATCAGTACCTGGAGGCGACCTCGCCATGATCCTGTGATCGACATCTTGGCGAACCTAAAACGCATTGATCAGATAGAATTCTGGGTTTGTCCCGTTTCACTGCGGTACCAATGAGCGACGGCTTGAACATTTCGTTAGTGGTGGGCTCTTTCCACCGGACCTCCTGCGAGATCATGGTGAAAAAAGCGTGGTCGACGGCGCGTGCGCTTGGGCTGGAAGTTGGGGACGAGGTCTGGGTGCCTGGATCCATGGAAAAACCCCTTGCCACGAAAAGACTACTGGAACGGTCGGGGGTTGATGCCGTGGTGGTGCTCGGTATCATTGAACAGGGCGAAACGGCACACGGACGGGTGATGGGGCAAGCCGTGATCCACGCGCTGATCGACCTGCAGTTGGCAACAAACAAGCCAGTGGGGATTGGGATCCTGGGCCCCGAAATTCTGCCCGAGCAGGTGCCGCCTCGTCTGGAACCCTACGCCGAGGCTGCGGTTCAGGCGGTCCACACCATGTTGGTCAGCTAGGCGGTGGACTGACCCTGCACAGGTTTTGTCATAATGCGCGACCGTCTCAGTGCATTTAACTCTCAGGATGAATCTCATAACAGGAAAAAATGATGTCATTTTCAGACCGTGACGGCGTAATCTGGTTCGATGGCCAAATGGTGCCCTGGCGCGACGCTCAGGTACATGTGCTGACGCATACCCTGCACTACGGGTTAGGGGTGTTTGAGGGGGTGCGCGCCTATCAGACGGACCGGGGGACCGCTATCTTTCGTCTTGAGGACCATACCGACCGATTCTTCCGGTCTGCCCATATCCTCGGTATGAAAATTCCCTACGACGCCCAAACCCTGAACGACGCCCAAGTTGCCGTTGTGAAGGAAAACGGATTGGCCAGCGCCTACCTGCGGCCGCTCGCATTCTATGGATCGGAAGGCATGGGCATCCGGGCCGACATGCTGAAAACGCATATTGCCATTGCCACCTGGGAATGGGGCGCCTATCTTGGTGAGGAAGGCCTCGAGAAAGGTATCCGTGTCCGAACCTCCTCTTTCACACGGCACCATGTCAATATCACCATGTGCCGCGCCAAAGCCTGTGGCAACTACATCAACTCGATCCTGGCTCTGCAAGAGGCTTTGTCCGCGGGTGCCGACGAGGCATTGATGCTGGACTCCGCAGGCTATGTGATGGAGGGCACTGGGGAGAATATTTTTGTTATCCGGGATGGTGTGGTCTACACCCCGGATCTGACTTCTGCGTTGGAAGGGATTACGCGCGACACCGTGATCCGCCTCATCGCCGAATCCGGACTCGAACTTATAGAAAAGAGGATTACCCGCGACGAGGTCTATGTTGCCGACGAAGTGTTCTTCACCGGTACCGCGGCTGAGGTCACCCCGGTTCGTGAACTGGATGGCCGGCAAATCGGCAACGGTTCCCGGGGGCCCGTGACACAGATGCTGCAGGCGAAGTACTTCGACTGCGTCCAGGGACGTGATACCCAGCATGACGAGTGGCTGACCTTTGTCTGATTTTGAGCAAATGAACACCTCCGATCCCCATCACGCCAGACCATCCGGTACCCGCCCGGTGCGCCAGATTGTGGCGGCGGACCTGCCGTTGCACTGCCCTCCCGATGACAGCGAGCTGTGGAATCAGCACCCCCGGGTCTATCTACCCATCAGTCCAGGTGAAACGGCGCTCTGCCCGTACTGTGGTAACCGCTTTTTTTTGCCGGACGCCACCTGACGCCGGCCTGACCGCACAACCCCAAGGCTGATTGCTATCTCAAACCAACCTGCCTCACAGGTGCTGGTCATCGGTCCTGCCTGGATCGGCGACATGGTCATGGCGCAGTGTCTCTTGCAGACTCTGAAGTCAAGAGAGGACAACCCGGCCATTACCCTCGCGGCGCCGGCCGTCACCGCCCGCTTGGCGCATCGCATGCCTGAAGTTGGCAAGATTATTGAAACGCCGTTCCAGCACGGGCGGCTGCAACTGGCCGATCGCTGGAGAATCGGCCGATCTCTTCGAGGACATCGCTTCGATCAGGCCATCATCCTGCCGGGCTCGTTAAAGGCCGCACTGCTGCCCTTTTTTGCCAAGGCGGCCGTCCGAACCGGTTACCGAGGGGAACCCCGCTGGGGACTGATCAATGATCCCAGAACGAGGCCATCTACCAAAGACGATCCCATGGCGGCACGCTTTGTCCAACTGGCCTTTGCGGCGGATGCAGCAACGGTCTCAACTTACCCATACCCACGCCTTGTCAACTACCCTCAAAACGTAGCACGAATATTTCAAAGCATCGGTCGGAACGTTACCTCCGCGCCGATTATCGCGCTTTGTCCCGGCGCGGAATTCGGGCCGGCCAAACGCTGGCCTGAGGCACACTTTGCGGCGGTGGCGGATCACTTCCTGCAGCAAGGTTGGCAGATCTGGCTCTTGGGAGGACAAAGCGACCAGGCCGTTGCCCGGAACATCGTTAGAACATCCTCTGACCCGGAACAATGTGTCGACCTGACGGGCAAAACCAGCATTGAGGACGTCATAGATTTGCTTGCTCATGCCCGCGCAGCGGTCAGCAATGACTCCGGTCTTATGCACGTGGCCGCAGCCACACGGACACCGATAGTCGGTATATTTGGCTCTTCAAGTGAACTGCACACCCCGCCACTCGGGCGTTTAACAGACGCGGTCTCACAGACTCTCGATTGCCGCCCCTGCTTTGCCAGAAAATGTCCCCTGGGCCATACGCAATGCCTCGAAACCCTTGGGCCTGATCGTGTGATTGCGTCGTTATCCGCTCTGATCCAGAAAACGACCCATTAGCTGGACTTACAATGGATAGGTATTTTCCCGGAACGATCTTGTGAACACTAAGCCCCTATCCGTACTGGTGACCGGCGGCGCCGGATACATCGGCTCCCACACCACCCGGCAACTCGTTGCGGCGGGACACCAGGTCACAGTCGTGGACAACTTATACAGCGGCCATCGATGGGCGGTGGCTCCCGAAGCCGAGTTTCATGAGTGTGACGCGGGAGATTCCAAAGCGATGCGGGTGCTGATGGGGTCACGACAATTCGACGCGGTCATCCATTTTGCGGGGCACATCGTGGTACCGGAATCGGTATCAGACCCAGGCAAGTATTATCAAAATAACGTTATCGGATCGCTCAATCTCATCGAGTGCTGTCAGGAAACAGGCGTCGGCCTTTTCGTTTTTTCGTCCAGTGCGGCAGTCTACGGCAACCCGGCTGAGATTCCCGTTAATGAAAATGCTTTAACCCATCCCATCAATCCCTACGGACGCACCAAACTCATTACCGAATGGACGCTTAAGGACTTCGCCGCACGCACTGGACCGGATACAGGTCTGCGATATGTCGCCCTTCGGTATTTCAATGTGGCAGGCGCATCACTGGACGGCACGTTGGGTCAAGCAACACCGGAGGCGACCCACCTCATCAAAGTCGCTTGTGAGACGGCCTGCGGTAAACGCGATGCCATATCGGTTTTTGGGACCGATTATGATACTAAAGACGGCACCTGTATCCGCGACTATATCCATGTGGAAGACCTTGCGGCCGCGCACGTGAACGCTCTCGAGCATCTGGCGACAGGCGGAGATTCTTCCATCCTGAATTGCGGCTATGGTCATGGCTACAGCGTACGCGAAGTCCTCGAGATGGTGCGTAAGGTGAGCGGTAAACACTTTGAGATCCGGGAAGCCGACAGGCGGGCAGGTGACTCCGCCTGCCTGGTGTCGGACAACCGGGCCATCCGGGAGCAGCTGGGCTGGATTCCAGAGTACGAGGATTTGGAGCTGATCTGCCGCACGGCATACCGGTGGGAATGCAAGGCCCACTGGAACTGAAGCCCTGCCGGCAGAACCGGCTCCCGGTGGAAGCAGGTGCTCGGTTACCTAAGATGGGACCGGTCTTCGATACACAATAATCCTAGGCAATGCGGGACGTCGGAAAAACGGCTCCACCCGGTCAGAAAACGCAATTGAAGACGGTTAAACTAGCGTCAGGAGCCTGTCAGATGAGGGGTCCATGTTTGCCATGAGAATCGCGTTCTGCTTATTCGAGTACTCACCTTACAGTGGGCTGTCGCTCGATTTCCGTCGTATTCTGCGGGAGTCTCTTAAACGCGGACACGACGCCCATGTCTTTGTTTCAGCATGGCACGGGGACCCGCTAGAGGGGGTCCCATTTACCCTTCTGCCTGCCTGGCGATTCGCCTCAAATCATACAAAGAACAAACAATTTCATGACAAACTGAAATCCGAACTTAGTAGAAACCGCTTTGACATCGTCGTCGGCTTCAACAAAATGCCCGGCCTCGACGTCTACTATGGCGCCGATATCTGCTATGTGCGCCGGACTGAACAGCACCCCGCCATATTAAAACTGGGCCGCCGCTACAAACGTCGCAAGTCGTTCGAAGCAGCCGTATTCGGCCTGGAAAGCAAGACACTGATTCTTTCATTGTCGGAACGTCAGAAGAGTGAATACCAGGAGCATTATTTCACCCCGAATGAACGATTCCATCTGCTGCCGCCGACACTGGACACCCGTTTCTCGCCCATAGCCGATCGCGCCGGAGAAAGAGAAAAGCTCCGCCAGGAACTCGATATTCCTGTCAAAGATCTGTTGCTGATGTTCATTGGGTCCGGTTTTGCGACCAAAGGGCTCGACCGCGTCATTGAGGCACTCGCCAGCCTGCCGCAAGACCTTCGGAAACAAGCCAGATTGATCGTTGTCGGTGATGATGATGAGCGCCAGTATCGGAAACAGGCTGAAAGACTCGAGGTTTCAGGGCGAGTCCGTTTCCTCGGTGGTCGATCCCGAACGGACATCCCCAAACTGCTCGCTGCCGGTGATCTCATGGTTCACCCCGCCTACGGAGAGAATACGGGCACCGTGCTACTTGAAGCCATTGCCGCTGGCCTGCCCGTATTGGCAACCGATGTGTGTGGCTATGCCAATCACATCGAAGCGGCCGGAGCAGGGACTGTGCTGGATTCGCCGTTCGAACAGGGCGCATTGAATACCCTGTTGGCGGCCATGCTGACGTCGCCCGATCAAACCCGATGGTCCACAAATGGGCAACGCTACGGAAAGAATCCCGCTCTTTATCAGATGCCCAGTAAAGCCGTCGATGCAATCGAACATCTGCACAGTGTCCCGCGATCGTTGAGAAACACGACCGCCGAGAATCAGGACATCCCTAATGTATATCTCCGTGAGGATCTCAGCGCGTTTGATTTCGCTGAACTCATGGCCATCGGGAAAAGTGAGCCCGGTGGACGCTATATGGTTCATCTCGAACGGGACAAGTTGGCCGACGAAGGGCGCCGGACCGTTTCCTTTAGCCACCAGGGGCGGCGTTATTACCTCAAAATTCATGACGGCGTGGGCTGGAAAGAGATCGGAAAAAACCTGACTTCTCTTCGGCTGCCGGTGCTGGGTGCCGAAAACGAATGGAAGGGCGTACACCATCTTCGTCGCCAGACGCTACTACAGAATCTTGGACTGGATACATTAGAAATTGCCGGATATGGCACACGCCACCGTCATTTGGCAAAAGTGCTGAACGATCCCGCCAGGCGCCAATCGCTTATCGTCACCGACGAAATACCGAAAGCTAAAAGCCTTGAGGATCTCTGTGGGGAATGGGGTTGGGAACACAATCCACCGAAGACGGCACAGGAAATTCGCTTCAAGCGCTGGTTGATTGAACAACTGGCGCAGACAGCTCGGATCCTGCACAGCAGTGGTGCTAACCACAGGGATTTCTACCTTAGTCATTTTCTCCTTCATCAGACCGAGAAAAAGGGAGCGCCATCCCCGGAAAACTGCCGAATCTCTCTCATTGATCTGCATCGTATGCGGATTCACAAGCCACAGTTGAGGGCCTGGATTGGGGCTGTGGTACAGGGTTTGTGGAAACGTCAGCGGCCGCAGACACCCCAGAGCGAAACGCCTTCCCGCTGGAAAATGAGAGATGTTTCCGGACTGCATTACTCGAGCATGGATCTTGGGCTCAGCGCCCGGGATCGACTACGCTTTATCCGTCTTTATTCGGGGGGTAGCCTGCGCCAGGCTCTCGGCCAGGACAGACAATTCTGGGAACGCGTCGAGCGCCGGGCCAATCGTCTCTATGCCGCGGAACAGCGCCGTTCGCCGGATAGCGAGCTCGCTGCAGCCCAGACCCTGCACAGCGCCGGGACGCAGCCCTGACCGACGCCGATCGAGCAAGCAGCAACGCCGGCTCAGCTGCGGACTTCGCGCAGTTGAGGAACGATGTCGAATCCTGGCAAAGCCAGAGACTTAACGGCGCACGGGTCTCCCGATACGCGTCACCCATGCTTGAAAATCTCCTGGCACATCCGGATGCAAGTTTTGAAGAACCCGGCGCACAGATCATCAAAAGCGATGTCAAAACCACTTTGGCCACTACTTCTTTCGATGGGGCACGTTACGTCCTAAAACGTTACAACTGCACGAGTCCCCTGCATCGACTCAGGCTAGCCGTCTCCAGATCACGCGCGGAACATAGTTTCTGGGCAGCACGGCAGTTCACCGGGCTCGGCAT
The DNA here is from genome assembly GCA_002346525.1 of Proteobacteria bacterium UBA2996. Lineage (GTDB taxonomy): Bacteria > Pseudomonadota > Gammaproteobacteria > Arenicellales > UBA868 > UBA868. The sequence continues at coordinate 1,592 of DDZY01000025.1, read as the reverse complement.
TGCGACCACCCTACCCGTGGCTTGGGTACAGGAGACTTCTTATGGATTGCCGGCGCGGTCCTGGTTCGTCTATGAACATACCGACGACGCCATCCGGGCGGACGATCTGAACGATGAATCTGATCCGCAGCAGATCGAGCAGATGCTGAGCACGATGGTCAAGAACCTGGTCCGGATGCGGAAACACCTTTTTTCCCACGGGGACATGAAACCCCCCAATTATTTGGTCACGTCGAACAGGGCCGTATTGATTGATCTGGACGGCGTGCGCCAGCATAAGAACCCCAAAGCCTGTCAACGGGCGCTCGCGCGAGACACCGCCCGGTGGATGCGATGGTGGGTACAGGATAATCCCCAACCCAAGATCAGCGAAAGATCGAAAAATCTGCTTCAGGCAAGCGGGTTCCTTTCGACTGACAACGCGCGCGATTCGGGCTAGTTCACAGGGCGAATCTGTGCCGCAAAAAACGGATGGTCTGACGGACCTACCGGCCGCGACCAGGCCTGGTCGACCTTCAGTCCGCGCACCAGAATCATATCGACCCGGTCTTGATCATCCAGGCCCGACAGGGCGTCTTTCGTATCCGAGGGCATAAAGCGACGCATCGCGCCATGATGCACCGGCGCATTGAAATCTCCCAACAACACAGCGCGAGGAAACTGACCAAAAGCGTGCATCACCTCCTCAAGAGGTGACTCACCTTCGGCCGGCTTTGACAGGTGTGTGTTGATCACCGCCACCGGAACACCGGCCCATTCAAAGTGGTACACCGTCATATTTCGATGGGCCCGGCCTGTCGACGGAAAAAGCGGAGTGGTCTCCCAGCTTTGGGTCTGAAATCGGCTGATCAGGCCGTTGCCGCGCTGGGGAAAAAATAAAAGCCGTCTTGTTGTCGAAAAATGAAATAAACGGCCGAGCATCCTGCCGATCAGAGACGCCTGGTCATGACGGCGAAAC
>DDZY01000025.1:0-262 GCA_002346525.1 Proteobacteria bacterium UBA2996 | reverse complement strand
GCAATACGGTCCAGATTTTTCTCGCCATCCAACCCCCGGGCGCGATGGATATTGTAGGTCGCTACACTCAGCGTCGATCCCTCAAACACATCGTCTTCGTGTTCACCATTCAGTCTGACGCCGTGAGTCGGTCTCACCGGCCACGCCCTGCTTGCCGCAAAGAGGCCGACCAGTGCGAACGCGATCAGGATAATCCAGGATGCGGTCATCTCTGGAGCTGTTGGGCACTATCGAAAAGAAGAAGCATGGACAAAACCGAGTT
>DDZY01000146.1:1005-3367 GCA_002346525.1 Proteobacteria bacterium UBA2996 | reverse complement strand
TTAGCCGATGTATCCACTAGTAAAAAGCGCGCAGCAAGAATTGCTTTACCCAGGGTAACCAAAGGCATTGGCTCGAAAACGGAATTCTTGCTGTCGCTCGAATTCCTGTGCTTACATCGGCTAAAGCCGACGCTACGTGCTTCGAGTTTGAGAGTAGTAGGTATTTGCATCACCTCAGCGTTTCCTCACTAACTCTGACATCGCCACGGCCCTGACAATATCTTTTACCCGATACCCTTTCTTCTTCGCTTCAGCTTCGATAGTCGCGAGATCATCTTCATCATCCACCGTCAGCACACGCCGAAGTGCATAGGTACACAAATGCTCAATGAAGGCTCGGGCGAATTTGTCGCGGTCTTCCATCAATATTTGTTTAAACCCAGCTGCATTTTGAAACTCTCGCCCATCCAGCATCTTTCCGGATGGGTCGACTGTTGGATTATCGCCTATTCCTGTGCGGATTATCTCCTGCTCACGCCACTGACCGACAGCATCGTAATTTTCCCAGGCAAAGCCTAACGGGTCGATACCGGCATGACAGGAGGCACAGTTGGCATCGTTCGCATGTGCCTGCAGTCTCTGGCGCACGGTAATCTTATCGCCTTCTGGCGGGACCGGCTCGATGGGATCGACATTGGCCGGTGGCGGCGGAGGAGTGCGATTGTAGATCACCTCGCTCAGCCAGACACCTCGGTGCACGGGTCGATGACGCGTCCCGTCGGAACTCAGTCCGAGCACAGCACCCATCGTCAGCAGTCCGCCACGCCGGTCCTCGGGCTTGAGGGAGACACGCTGGAAGCCTGCCCCTTTGGGCTCGGTCAAGCCGTAGAAATCACTGATTCGGGCGTTGACCATGGTCCAGTCAGAATCAATGAATTGGTCTAGAGATTGATTGTTCATGAAAATCTCACGGAAGAATTCGACCGGTTCGCGACGCAGGCTCGTCTCCAGCCAAGTGTCGTATCGCCGGTAAAGCCTCAGGTCCGGCGCGAACATGCCCACCTTGTGCAGTTGCAGCCATTGTCGGGGAAAGTCCTCGATAAAGCGATTAATCCCGTCGTCGCTCAGCAATCGTGTCACTTCCTGTTTAAGGCCATCGCCCTTCAGGTTACCATCCCGCGCCGCGGCAAACAGAGCGTCATCCGGCATTGAACTTCTGAGAAAATAAGACAGGCGGCTAGCCAGTTCCCAATCGGTGAGATGATCGCGGCGAGCGTCGGCATCGCCTTCGACCAGATACAGAAAGTGGCGCGAAGTCAGCACGCCCAGCATCGCACTGCGAAAGGCATCGGCCACCGGATCGCCCGCGTCGAGTTGAGCGCGGTAGACGCCGAGATAATCCTGTAATTCTTCCTGCCCGACAGATCGTCGCCAGGCGCGCTCGGCGAAGCCTTGCAAATGCCCAGCGACCACGTCAGGCGTCGCATCATCAGCCGGCAGGAGTCCTTTGCGTGTGGATCTTTCCGCCTCGGTTTCCAGAGGGCCTTCCCATTCAATCCAATCGAGGAGGACGACCGGAAAAATAGCGTTCCCCTGGTCGTCGAACATCTGGGGCGCAGATTGATCGAGCAGCAGAGACTCGCTGCTGTGCGTGAACAGGTAGTTGGGCTTGTAGGTAACATGGGACTTAAATTTTTTGCCGCCTTGAATGTCATAAGCCATGGGAGCGATCACATCGAAGCTGAAATGGGTGGGCTCCTCCAGAAACACCTCGACTTCATAGATCTTAGGTTCGTCTTCGGGTGCGGTAATATCGAATTGAATCGTGTCTTCGAGTGCGTTTGACGAAGTCTTCTTACCGATTCGCAAAGTGGGAAACCGACCTCCGGGTGGACGCGCCCCACTGGCCTGGAGACGCATTCGGTAAAGACCGCTCTGTGGCGTGACATCCTTCCCGAACCAGTCCGGCGCGAAGGCGCGACCGAGCTCTTCCTGGGGCTGCGGCATGTTAGGGAGCATCAGGTATCGCAGCGGTCGCTTGATACCGAATCGTTCCAAGGCTTCCTGTTCCAGCCCTTTCTCCCCGCCACTATAACGCCCGGTGTAACGTAGATCGATCGCCGTTTTGCGGACCTTGTGGGTCTCGACCGGTGTGGCGGGGAAAGCGCGATCGAGTACGATGTTCGCCGCGCGGTAATAGCGATTCATGTGCGACGCCGATAACGAAAGCTGCGCCCCGATGCGCTCGTAACCATGCCAAAGCGTGTCCTCGTTCAGCTCTCCGGGTCTAGCCGGATCGTAACGCACGCCGAGTAGATCGTAGACCGTGTTCTGGTATTCTTTTCGGCTGAGCCGATAATGCGCCACCGGCGGCCGGGCAGACATACGGGATGCTTTTCCTTTTTTGATCCGTAAATCGAGT
>DDZY01000146.1:0-712 GCA_002346525.1 Proteobacteria bacterium UBA2996 | reverse complement strand
CCTTTTTTGATCCGTAAATCGAGTTCCGCGATGAATTTGGCAATTTGCTCTTGCGTTGGCTGCGGCTCATCCTCCGGCGGCATCTCCCCGGCGTTGATTCGCTCGACCACTTCCACCCACAGGTGACTATCGATTCCCGCTTTGAAATCACGGGAGAGGGTATCGATTCTTAAATCACCTTTTTCCTTCTTCGGACCATGGCAACTCACGCAATGCTGGGTGAGAAAAGCCTCAAATGTTCCAACGCCGTAGACTAGTGAACCAAAAAATGGCAAAAAAATGAATAAAACGCGCATTGGACTGAGTTCTGATAAATTATTATTCTTCCAATTCCGAGACAAGCAGAGAATTTCCCAAGACAAGGAATTGATCAGGCAAGCAATTCGCTATCACGCCCTTGCCTTTGAAGGCGGTCAGGCGTTGCTCGAGGTCTACTACCGGTTCACTCCCAGTTGGTAAATACTGGCAAATCTTATCGAGATGGAAGCCCCACCACCCTCAAAACCGCCCTTTTCAACTCCTCGCTGAGACTACCCCATCTTTCGACGATCTGCGACAGCATCTGACGATCGGCGTCTGTAAGGTTGGTCAATATCTTGATCAACGCCTCTCTTGAATGAGCCGAATCCCGCTTGTTTACTGGGGTTGAGCCCCCTACCCCTGCGGGTTCGACTCCCGCCACCTCCAGCATTCTCCAATCGTTAAAAGCTCA
>DDZY01000214.1:1445-11296 GCA_002346525.1 Proteobacteria bacterium UBA2996 | reverse complement strand
GGCTTTGCGCTCGGCCCCTTTCGGTCCGGGCCGCTGATCAACCGGATCGGCCATATCCGAACGTTTGCAGCACTTTCGGCGATTGCAGCGGCTTCGGCGCTGATGGTCCTCATTTTTCAGGATCCCTGGGCCTGGGTGGCACTCCGGGCCATGATGGGCGCCGCCAGTGCGGGGCTCTTCGTTGTCGTCGAGAGCTGGCTCAATAACCGCGCCACCAACAACAGCCGCGGCATTCTGCTGTCGATCTATATCATGATCGGCTATATGGCCTCTGCAGTCGGCCAACAGGCGATCAAATTTGGTGATCCAGCAAGTTTCGGACTGTTTCTGCTCGTGGGGATCGTCCTGGTTCTGTCTCTCGTTCCTGTTTCGCTGACCAAAGCAACCCACCCGGATCCAGTCGACAAACCGCTCCTTAATATTCGGACCCTATTTTCCGTTTCACCGACCGCAGTCATGGGGTGTCTCGTTGCCGGCCTCATCTCCTCCAGCTGGTGGGGTCTGGGTCCTGTCTACGCTCAGGAAATCGGTCTGACGGTTTCGCAGATTTCCGGCTTCATGACGGCAGGTCTCCTAGGCGGCATGTTTCTGCAGATTCCGATCGGGCGGCTATCGGACCGGCGTGACCGGCGACTCGTGCTCTTCGGCGTAGCGACCGGCTTGGGTATCCCCGCGACGATGTTGGTCCTGAGCGGCTTCTTCCCCGCGTGGACGCTGCTGGTCAACGCCGCGGTCTTTTTTGGTCTGAGCTCAACGCTATATCCGTTGAGTGTGGCTTACGCAAATGACTATCTCGACTCGGGCGATGTGGTCGCGGCGAGCGGGGGCTTTGTTCTGGTATTTGGTGTCGGCGCCGTCATCGGTCCTCTGGCCGCCTCGGCCGCAATGCGCTTTGCCGGACCACAAGGCATGTTCATGTTCACTATTGCTACCGCGGCACTGCTCGTCGGATTCATCGCCTGGCGGACCCGGGTTCGACAATGGGCGCCCGTGGCGGAGAAAGAGCCTTATATTCTCCAGCCAGAAACCCCCAGCGCGGTTGGCGATCTTGACCCACGTGCTGAGGTGGATGAGTACTACGACGATGGTCCGGACACGCTCGAGACACCGGTTCCGGAAGCCAGGACCGAAAAATCGTTTTCCTTCTGGCTGGGACGCTCAGGCGAATCTGATGATGACGGCGATGTTGAGTCCGATCCGGCGAAGGATGCCAAACCCGCCGACCGCGACGAAAAGACGGCCAAAAACGAAGGGCGCGGCTGAAGGTTTTGTTTCTGGCTCCTCTACCGCTCGGAGTTCTCGTCGGCTTAAGCGCCCGAGCGGTACCTTACTGCCAGGACTTCGTAACGCCGGACCCCGCCGGGTGCCTGAAACTCAATCTCGTCATCCTGTCGCTTACCAATGAGCGCTTTGGCAATGGGTGAGCTATGTGAAATCATGCCTTCATCGATATTTGCTTCAAGTTCGCCCACGATGCGGTACGTCACCTCGCGGCCGCCTTCTTCCTCCCAAAGATCAACCCACGCGCCAAACACAATTTTGCCGCCGGCGTTGAGTCGCTCAGGATCGATAACTTCTGCAACCGCCAGTTTTGCTTCCAGATCCGCAATGCGGCCTTCGATGAAGCCCTGCTGCTCACGGGCTGCATGGTACTCGGCGTTCTCGGAAAGATCCCCATGCGCCCGCGCTTCGGCAATCGCCTCGATCACCGCAGGGCGATCGACGCGTTTAAGCTGCTGCAACTCCTCACGGAGTCGTACATCCCCTTCAACCGTCAGAAGTACTCTCATTGTGTCACGGTCTGATGCAGAGTCTGCAAGCGGTTGACGCTCATGTCATTTCCTGTCCGATGGGCTTCGCAAGCTGCCCGGGCTGCAGCCAATGTAGTGAAATAAGTCACTTTGTGTGTCAACGCCTGGCGGCGGATAGTTTCTGAATCCCGCCGACTATGCTGGCTCGCAGTCGTATTAACGATAATGTCGTACTCACCGTTTGTGATGTTGTCTACCACGTGAGGTCGTCCCTCACTGACCTTGTTGACGATACGGGCCTTCAGGCCGGCCCTGCTGAGGGTATGCGCGGTGCCTTCGGTTGCCTCGAGCGAAAAACCATTGTCGCTCAGATACCGGGCGATGTCGATCACAGACCCCTGGTCTGCAGTGCGTACACTGATGAGTGCTGTCCCTGACGCAGGAATCAAGAGCCCCGTGGCTCGCTGGGCCTTACGGTACGCGTCGCCGAAGGTCATGCCCACACCCATGACTTCCCCGGTACTTTTCATTTCGGGGCCGAGCAGCGGATCCACTCCGGGAAACTTGATAAACGGAAAAACGGCTTCTTTGACGGAAAAATAGTCTGGCCGGATCATGCCGTGAATCCCTTGATCCGACAAAAACATCCCGGCCATGACTCGCGCCCCAATCTTAGCGAGCGGACGAGTTGTTGCCTTGGAGACAAAGGGCACAGTGCGGGATGCGCGGGGATTCACCTCCAGGACATAGATATCCCGGCCTTTGACAGCGAACTGCACGTTCATCAGACCCCGCACCTTAAGCGCCAACGCCATCTCGGTGGTCTGCTGCTCCAGACTGGATTGAATCTTCTCGCTCAGAGCAAATGGGGGCAATACGCAGGCTGAGTCTCCCGAATGAACTCCGGCTTCTTCGATGTGCTCCATGATCCCGCCGATCACCACTTCTTTTCCATCACAGATGGCATCAACATCGACCTCAACGGCATCATTTAGAAACCGGTCCAGCAATATAGGTGACTCATTGGACACTTTGAAGGCATCGCGCAGATACCGGGATAATTCTTCCGGTCCGTGAACAATCTCCATGGCGCGTCCGCCCAGTACATAAGATGGCCGTACCACGAGCGGGTATCCGATCTCTCCCGCACGCTCAAGCGCCTGACCCTCAGTGGTTGCCGTACGATTCGCCGGCTGCAGCAGGCCGAGTTGGGAGATCAGTTCCTGGAAATGTTCCCGGTCTTCTGCCTGGTGAATTGAGTCGGGCGAGGTGCCGAGGATAGGCACTCCCGCTTGCGCAAGGCCTCGGGACAATTTCAACGGAGTCTGCCCTCCATACTGGACAATCACGCCTGACGGATTCTCCACCCAGCAGATCTCAAGGACATCCTCCAGCGTAAGCGGTTCAAAATAGAGCCGATCCGAAGTGTCGTAATCGGTTGAAACGGTCTCAGGGTTGCAGTTAACCATAATGGTCTGATAGCCATCCTCACGTAACGCCATCGCTGCATGGACGCAACAGTAGTCAAACTCGATTCCCTGGCCGATGCGGTTGGGTCCGCCACCCAAGACCATGACCTTGGCCTTGTCCTCAGGATGTGACTCACATTCGTCCTCGTATGTGGAATAGAGGTATGCAGTGGGGGTGGAAAACTCCCCTGCGCACGAGTCCACCCGCTTGTAGACGGGCCGAACGCCAAGTTCATACCGGCGGGAACGGACTTCTGATTCACTGACACTCATCAAATGCGCAAGGCGTGCATCTGAAAAACCGTCACGCTTGAAACGGCGCAGATCTGTGGCACTAATCTCTGACAAAGACAATTCGCTCACCTCGGCTTCCGCGGTCACCAACTCGGCAATCTGGGCGAGAAACCAAGGGTCAATCCCCGTGAGCGTCTGCACCTCATCCAATCCAAGGCCGTGCCGAAACGCGTCAGCGATATACCAGGCACGGCGCGCGCCCGGAACCCGAAGAACGCGAGTCAGATGATGGTTGTCCGAAGTCGGGTCCCACAGTGTCTCAAGACCGAGGCTGCCGATCTCGAGACTGCGCAAGGCTTTTTGGAACGACTCTTTAAACGTCCGCCCAATCGCCATCGCCTCGCCCACCGACTTCATCTGGGTGGTCAGGGTTGGATCCGCCTGGGGAAACTTCTCGAAATCAAACCGGGGAATCTTGGTAACGATGTAGTCAATAGAGGGCTCGAAGGATGCCGGCGTTGCGCCGCCCGTGATGTCATTATCGAGCTCATCCAGGGTGTATCCCACCGCAAGTTTTGCTGCAACTTTAGCGATGGGAAACCCTGTTGCCTTGGAAGCAAGCGCAGAAGAGCGTGACACCCGAGGATTCATTTCAATCACAACCATGCGGCCGCTCGCCGGGTCAATAGCGAACTGCACGTTTGATCCGCCGGTATCTACCCCAATCTCACGCAGCACGGCGATGCTCGCGTTGCGCATGATCTGGTACTCCTTATCGGTCAGCGTCAGCGCCGGCGCAACCGTGATGGAGTCTCCGGTGTGCACGCCCATCGCATCGAAATTTTCAATCGAGCAGACAATAATGCAGTTGTCGCGCTTGTCCCGCACGACTTCCATCTCGAATTCCTTCCATCCGAGAATGCACTCTTCGATCAGCAGTTCGTTGGTCGGCGAGGCATCCAGTCCACGACGGCAAATCGCTTCATATTCTTCAGTGTTGTAGGCAATCCCGCCGCCGCTGCCGCCAAGGGTAAAGGAGGGCCGGATAATGGCTGGGAAGCCAATCCGCTCCAGGACCACCGCCGCGTCCTCCATCGAATGGGCAAGATCTCCGGTGACGACATCGAGTCCGATGGCCTGCATGGCATCCCGAAACCGCTCACGGTCCTCGGCTTTATCAATCGCATCCTGGGTTGCTCCGATCATTTCAACGCCGAATTTGTCCAGCACACCGTGACGCACCAGATCCAGAGAACAGTTTAAGGCGGTCTGGCCGCCCATGGTGGGCAGCAGCACGTCGGGACGCTCTTTCTCAATGATGAGTGCAACCGTCTCCCAGGTAATCGGTTCAATATAGGTGGCGTCCGCGAACTCGGGATCGGTCATGATCGTCGCGGGATTGGAGTTCACTAAAATGACCCGATAGCCCTCCTCCCGAAGTGCCTTACAGGCCTGTACCCCGGAGTAATCGAACTCACAGGCTTGCCCGATGACGATCGGACCTGCGCCAATAACCAGCACCGAAGCGATGTCAGTTCGTTTTGGCATGGCTCGTGTCTTTTGAGTTTGCGATCAGTTTAATAAACTGATCAAAAAGAGAAACAATGTCATGGGGCCCGGGACTGGCTTCAGGATGACCTTGAAAAGAAAAGGCCGGCGCATCACGCAGTGCGATACCCTGAATGGACTGATCAAATAAAGAGCGGTGCGTCACCGTAACGCCCTGCGGCAGGGAATCAGGATCGACTGCAAAGCCGTGATTCTGGCTGGTGATCATGACCTGACTGGTCGCCAGATCCACGACGGGATGGTTCGCGCCGTGATGACCGAACTTCATCTTGAGTGTTTTTGCGCCCGCTGCGAGTCCAAGCAGCTGGTGTCCAAGGCAGATTCCGAATATCGGCACCTGGGCCTTGAGAATCTCCTGAATTGCCTTAATCGCATAGGTGCATGGCTCAGGATCCCCCGGCCCGTTCGATAAGAAGACGCCATCAGGATCTCGTGCGAGAACGGCTTCAGCGCTGGTTTCCGCCGGCACCACCTCGACCGCACAACCCCGATCGACCAGCAGGCGCAGGATATTCCGCTTTACCCCGAAATCGTAAGCCACTACCTGGAATTGGGACTTGGCCGCAGATCGGAAGCCCCCTTCCAGTTCCCAACTGCCCTCTTCCCACTTATAGGCCTTTCCAGTAGTAACCGCTTTTGCGAGATCCATCCCCTTAAGGCCGGCAAAGGCCTGCGCCTTGCCAACGGCTCCGTTCTCATCGGTGTCGCCCGCCTGCAGACAGCCGTTTTGTGCGCCTTTTTCGCGCAGCACCCGGGTTAACTGCCGTGTATCGATGTCGCTGATCCCAATGACATTTTGGCGGACCAGGAAGTCACTCAAACTTTCCTGCGAACGGAAATTGCTGAGCAGAGTCGGGTAATCGCGCACGACGAGTCCGCAAGCATAAGCCGCTTTGGCTTCCGTATCCTCGTCATTGGCACCAACGTTGCCGATATGCGGACAAGTCAACGTGACAATCTGGCACGCATATGAGGGATCCGAAACGATCTCCTGGTAGCCCGTCATCGCCGTATTGAATACCACTTCGCCCACCGTTTCACCGGCCGCGCCGATAGATCGGCCGCGAAAAACCGTTCCATCTTCAAGAGCCAGAATCGCTGGGATCACAGGATTAAACCTTTACGCGGACAAAAAAAAGGAGAGACCCCTGGGTCTCTCCTTTTTCTGAATCAGATGCTCGCTCATCTCGGGGAGAGCAGTCTATCTTCTCGCGCCTCAAACATCAATCGTTCGCAACGCCTTTCACGCCTTAAGGCCCAGCACATCCTGCATGTCGAAAAGGCCCGTAGGCTTTTCCATCAGCCATTGGGCGCAGCGCAGCGCGCCATTGGCGTAGATTTCCCGGCCCGCGGCCTTGTGGGTAATCTCCACCCGCTCCTTGGCTCCGGCAAACCACACGGTATGCTCCCCGATCACGTCAGCCGCTCGGATAGTGGAAAAGCCGATTTCCTTGTCTCTGCGGGGCCCCGTGTGACCTTGCCGCGCAAAAACCCCATGTTCGTCGAGCGTTCTGCCAAGCGTTTCGGCTACCACCTCGCCCATTTTCAGGGCCGTGCCGGAGGGCGCATCCACCTTGTGACGGTGGTGCGCCTCAACCACCTCGACATCGACGTCGTCGCCAAATGCCCTGGCTGCAAGTTCAAGCAGTCTCAAGGTGATATTGACGCCGACACTCATATTTGGCGCCCACACGACCGCAGTTTTCTCGGCAAGTTCGGCCATACGCGCCTTGTCCCTGTCGGAAAACCCGGTTGTCCCGATGACGGCCTTGCGGCCCTGATCCGCACAAAAGGCAAGATTGGATAAGGACGCTGCCGGCGAGGTGAAATCAATCAGGACGTCGAACGCCGGACCGTCAATACTGTCAGTCAGAGTCACCGGGCTTTGGTCGCTGCCCGCCGACTGGCCCACCGATTCATGACCAGGCTGCTCGAAAGCGTGTACCAGGGTAAACGACTCATGTGCTTCGCAGGCCGAAACCAGACTCTGTCCCATTCGGCCCGCAGCGCCCGCGATGGCAAGTTGAATCATGATGCTCCTCTGCTGATAAAAAAAGATCCCAGGTTTAACACAAAAGATCCTTTACCCCATCGCGCTCCTCGCACAGTTCGGCCTCGGTGACTTTCATCCGGTCCTGACTGAACTCATTGATTTCAAGATCCTGCACCACAGAGTACTTACCGTTCTTACAGGTCACCGGGAAGGAGTAGATCAGTCCGGTCTCGATTCCATAATCTCCCGTCGACGGAATCGCCATGCTGACCCAGTCATCCTGTGGCGTACCGTGCACCCAGGTACGCATATGATCAATCGCCGCTCCCGCCGCTGACGCCGCACTTGAAGCGCCACGGGCTTTGATAATCGCCGCGCCGCGCTGCTGTACCGTGGGAATAAATTCTTCCTTCATCCATGATTCATCGACGAGATCCGTCGCAGGCTTCCCACCAATCAGGGTGTGATGGAGATCGGGATACTGTGTCGCCGAGTGATTCCCCCAGATGGTTACCCGGGAGATATCTGTGGTTGCGGAGCCCGTTTTTTCCGCCAGCTGGCTGATGGCGCGATTGTGATCCAACCGGGTCATCGCCGTAAATTGAGCGGCGTCGATATCCGGAGCGTTCGCAGAGGCAATCAGGGCGTTGGTATTGGCTGGATTTCCAACAACCAGTACCCTGACATCTTTGGAGGCGGCCTCATTCAGCGCCTTGCCTTGTACCGAGAATATCCGGGCATTCTCGGTCAGCAGGTCCTTGCGCTCCATTCCCGGCCCTCGGGGGCGGGCGCCTACCAGCATGGCAACGTCGATATCCGCAAATGCAACAGCAGGATCATCGGAAGCGACGATGCCCCCAAGTAGCGGGAATGCGCAGTCATCGAGCTCCATGACTACGCCCTGAAGGGCATCCATCGCGGGGGGAATCTCAAGCAACTGCAAAATGACAGGCTGGTCGCTGCCCAGCATATCGCCCGCAGCAATCCTGAACAGCATGGCGTAACTGATCTGTCCCGCAGCACCTGTGACCGCAACCCGAACCGGCTTCTTCATCAACCACTCTCCTTATCTGGAAGTTACAAAAATATCATCAGCAAGAACTGGGGGCAGATCACACAACGCCCGCATCAATCCCAACCGGCCGCGTCGGATCGGAGTGGCTGGACGCTGATGCGACTTATGCCACTTATGCCCCGCGCGGGCAGGTCAGTTTAGTGACACAAAATGACCGGGCACACTGCGTGATTAAAAATCTCGCTGGTCGGTCCGCCAAAGACCAGTTGGCGCAGGCGGCTGCGTGTAAAAGCGCCTTTGATAATTAAATCTGCATCAAAGTCCTTTGCCTCGGAAACAATCACCTGACCCACCGTGGTGCCGGCGCTATCTTCCATTTTGGATTGCACCTTGAATCCGCTGGCCCGAAGATGTGCGGTGATCAGTTCCACGTCCGGCCCGGAAACCATGCCTCCCTCCACAGACAGCACCTGTATCGCCTCCGACCGGGCCAGCAAGGGTCTTGCCGCGCTCAATGCTCTTGCGGTCTCTGTACTGCCGTTCCAGGCCACCAGGATCCGGCGGCCAATGGTCTGGGGAATCTCATCGCTGACCAGCAGCAGGGGTCGACCACTTTCGAAAAGCAGCGCCTCAGCGGTGCTCTTCCAGTCCATGTCCCCACCGGCCAGATCGCGGTGCAGTACACTGATGCCAAAGGCCCTGGCGTACTCACCCAGTCCCTCGGGCCCGGTCCCCATCATTTCCGTCCAGCCAGCGCGCAAGCCCTCCCCCTCCAGCGAGCCCAAAGGAATTCCCCGTTCGGCGATCAGGGACCCGAAGGCCTCACGCGCGAGTGTTGCCTGCTGTCTGCCTTCTTCTTCAAAGGCGGCGAGATAGTCCCCAGGCAAAGTAATCCCTTCACCCGCAATAATCGGAAGCACCTGACGGCTGTAGGCTCCCTCAATATAGGCGCCTTCGGCTTCCGCTATGCGTTTTGCTGCATCGACCGCTGCCGCATTGGGTTGGGTGTTATTGAATGGGACCAGTATCGTGCGCAAACCAGGCATGGATTGATCTCCTCCATGGCGAAAAATATGGCCCTATTTTATCAAGGGCTTGACGAATCTGCCGGGCCAACCCGTTCCAGCAACGATTCCCCCACAAAGGTACGGCGCCAGCCGCTTAGTACGCGAAGATTCCGCTTGCCCGCCGCCAGTGCGCGAATCTCGTCTCTTGGCGCGATGGCGGACGTGGGCACACCCTCGTGTTCACACACCTCGCCCAGATATTTCCATAAAGCGTTTCCCAACGCCTTTTGCGCCGCATCCGGTTTGGTTGGCCGGGGCAGCGCAACAAAGTCTGGGTCAGGCGTTTCACTCATTCGGATGACACCCAAGATCTCTTCGCCCCGACGCTTCAGCGTCCCTTTTTCCAGACCCGTCACGGCCGATAAATCCTGCTGATTTTTCGGCCGCGTCCGCGCAAGCTCGATGAGCACCTCGGTAGAGACCAACCATTCGCGGGGGCGATCTTTTCTGCGGGCAAGATCCTCACGCCACCGGACCAAAGACGCCGCCACACTTTGAGATACGCGATCCATTCCTGCGCAGGCCCTGATAACTTTTTCGATGGCGGCATTTTCTGCCTTTCGCAGCGATTCTTCCGACACCAGCGCCGCGCAGTCATCAGACAGCCAGGTCTCACGCCCATGATCCCAGAGGGCTTCACACAAGGTCTCGTACAGCATCCCAAGATAGTACACATCATCCAGCGCGTACTGCACTTCTGCCTCACTCAAGGGCCGTCGGCACCATGGTGTTCTGGTAAATGCTTTTGGAAGC
>DDZY01000214.1:0-1053 GCA_002346525.1 Proteobacteria bacterium UBA2996 | reverse complement strand
GCGGCAATCTGGGTATCGAAAAATTTTCCCGGGACCACGGAAAGATGCTGCTGCAGCACTTCGAGATCCTGGCGGGCGGCGTGGAAGACCTTGACCGGCTGTGACTCACTGATCAGGGTCCGGATCCCATTCCAATCAAGTTCTACAAGCGGGTCGATACACACCGCCCGGTCGGGAGTCGACATCTGCAGCAGGCAAAGCCGGGGGAAAAAGGTCCGCACCCGTTCAAATTCCGTATCTATACCGAGCCACGGAGCGTTCTTGGCATGCGCAACCCAGGCATCCAGGTGCTCCTGACGATCTATCCAAAGGGTCTGAGTGTTCAACGGGTTATTTTGTCAACGACAGTTCAGGCATTGCTGAAGACAGGAGGAAAGCGCGCTGATGATATCATCGCGTCATCCTAATTTCTGATTAAACCTTATGGTTAGTTTCCTGCAGTTGTTCATCAATCTTTGCCTGTTTCGACACCAGGCGCAGGATGTACCGCGGTCTGAAACCCTGCTGTTGACAACAGCAGCGCTCGCGGTGATCACCAGCGCCATTAACGCAGTCCCCAATGCCGGGTTGATTCGGGGACTTTTCATGTCGGTCGGGCAGGTCCTGCTCTTCGCGCTGCTAATCAGCCTGCTTCTGCGATTTAGAAACCGCTCGGAACGCTCGACCCAGACCCTGACGGCCATGTTCGGAGCAACGACGCTGCTGCAGCTGCTTGCCCTGCCCTTTTTCGGATGGCATGAGCGCCTACTGCCGGACGGTCCGGACCCGGTGATGGTACTGACGACGCCTCTCCTCGTTGCAGCCGGCATCGCGATCTGGTCGCTCGCCGTTATGGCCTCCATTCTCCGTCAGGCGATGGAATGCGGGATGGGACTGGCGCTTTTGATCATCGTTGCCTGTCAATCAGTGATCATGGCCGCCATCATGACCCTCAGCGGCAGTCCGTCTGGTTGAATACCTCTGTCCATATCGTAGGTATCGGCGGGACGTTCATGGCCGGACTTGCGCTGATTGCCCGCGAAGCGGGCTTTGACGTCAGTGGTTGTGATCAGG
>DDZY01000071.1:1801-2622 GCA_002346525.1 Proteobacteria bacterium UBA2996 | reverse complement strand
GTAAAGGCCTATGGCGCAGCCGCGGCACGCTGTCGTGACGGCGACCTTGATGGCATTGAAGTCTTTGCCGACGGGCACCTGCTGGACAGTTTCTGGACACCGGCCGTCAACCGCCGGACCGATGAATACGGCGGCTCGCTTGAAAACCGGGTCCGCTTTTCTGTTGAAGTGCTGGAGGAAATTCGCCGACAGGCGGGCGATGACTTTATCGTGGGGATCAGAATGATGTTTGATGAAGCTCTCGATGGCGGTCTTCAGTTCGACGAAGGTCTCAGGATCGGCGAACTGCTTGTCGAGACCGGCTTGATCGATTTTTTCAACATTAACCGGGGTCACTGCTCGACCAGCGTTGGTCTTGCCGCCTTAATCCCGAACATGGGCACCCCCCAGGCGCCACATCTTCAGTTTGCCGCTGAAGTGAAGCAGTATTTTGACCTGCCGGTCATGCATGCTGCACGCATCAATGATGTCGCGACAGCCCGCTACGCCATTCAGGAGGGACTGCTGGATCTTGTCAGCATGACACGAGCCCATATCGCGGATCCCCATATCGTGGCCAAGATCACGCGCGGCGAAGAGGACCAGATTCGTCCCTGCGTTGGCATGGGCTACTGCATCGACCGGATCTATGGTGAAGGAGAAGCGCTGTGCGCGCATAATCCTGCCACCGGACGTGAAGCCGCTCTGCCGCACGTCATCACAAAAAGTGGTGACAGTCCCCAAAAAGTAGTCGTGGTTGGCGCGGGACCTGCAGGCCTCGAAGCGGCTCGCGTGTGCGCATCGCGCGGTCACGAAGTCACCATTCTGGAAGCCTCAAGCCT
>DDZY01000071.1:0-1417 GCA_002346525.1 Proteobacteria bacterium UBA2996 | reverse complement strand
GATTGGCTCTTCGATCAGTGCGAGCGACTCAGCGTGAAGACACGGTTTAACTGCTACGCGGAAGTTCAGACCGTCATGGACGCCTCGCCGGATATTGTTCTCATCGCCACAGGCGGTCTTCCGCATGCAGGTTACTTAAAGGAAGGCGAAGAACATGCAACAAGCAGTTGGGATGTCCTTTCCGGTGCCGTGCCTATTGGCAAGAACGTACTGTTTTTTGATGACAATGCCCAGCACGCCGGTATGACCACGGCAGAGTTTCTGGCGCAAAGCGATTGCACGCTGGAGTATTTGTCCCCGGAAATGATGATCGCCCCTGACATTGGGGGCAGCAACCACCCGGCCTATCTGCGCAGTCTTTATGAAAATGGCGTGACGATTACGCTGAACCAGAAACTGACCGGCATCACACGCGAGGATGATGGACTCAGCGCAACCGTCTACAACGAATACACCGACTCAAACTCAACCCGACGCTTTGATCAGATCATCTGCGACAGCGGCACCTTGCCAGCAGATGAGTTGTACTTCGAACTAAAAGCTAATTCGATAAATCTGGGCGAGGTGGACCAAGACGCGCTACTGACAGGTGAGCGCCAGAATCAGGTCAATAATCCTGACGGCAGCTACCGGTTATTCCGCCTGGGTGACGTGGTTGCGAGCCGCAACATTCACGCCGCGATCCTTGACAGCCTGCGTCTTTGCACCGTTTTTTGAAAATCCGTTACGGCTAACTCTTTAGTCGCTCGTTTTCACAATCCCAAACTGCCTCAGACAGTACCGTGGCCCTTCGGCGCTCGCCCAGAATGCGGATATCAAACGTCGTGCCTGGAGCTTCAAAGCCTGTGTTGACGTAGGCAAAAGCAAGACTTTTTTGTACGCAGTGGCCATAACCGCCGCTGGTCGTCACTCCGACGATGTTCTCGCCATCCAACACAGGCTCGTTACCCATCGGGTCAGCGTCGGTTGCTTCCACCTCGCAGTAGACGAGATGAATCGGCACCCCGTCACGCGTTTTCTGCTCAACGACCTCCGCGCCGATGTAACCACCGGACTTTCGGGCAAAGCGCAGCATATCTGACTCTACAAGCGAGATCTCAGTCGTCAGTTCTGAGCCCCAGCCCTTATAGGCTTTTTCCAGTCGCAGCGAATTCATGGCGTAGGTACCAAAACGCCGGATGCCGTGATCCTTCCCTGCCTGCATGAGGGCATCATCAAGATCGGCGATCCTGTCCATCGGGCAATGCAACTCCCACCCCAGTTCGCCCACATAAGAAACGCGAAGTGCCCGTACATCGATACCGGCAACTGAAATCTCTCGCGCCGACATCCAGGTAAATCCATCGTCGTTAGTCAGTCCTGCATCAGTTAACTCCGACAACACATCGCGCGATCGCGGACCCGTAATCACCAGCAC
>DDZY01000082.1 GCA_002346525.1 Proteobacteria bacterium UBA2996 | reverse complement strand
CCGACGTCGGCATAGCCGATGTATTCCGGTGCGAGGGGCAGAAGGATCTTTCGTTTTTTACCCTGGCCGAACTCTCCGGCGAAAAGATGAAACAACAGATAAAAAGAACTTTGGCTGCCGTTGGTGATGGCGATATTCTTTGGTTCAACATCCCACCCGCATCGGGATTTCAACAGGGTCGCAAGCCCATCGATAAATCGGGCGTGGCCTCCTGCGCCGTCGTAATCTCCAGTGACTCTTTCAAATTGCTCGCCGTCGGCAAGCAGGTCAACCATGGCGCGGCGGAAGCGATCTTGTGCCTCGGGAATACGGGCAGGGTTGCCTCCTCCGAGAAGCCGCATGTCAGTACTGCTCGTCGCGGCGCTTCCGATGTCCTCCATCAGCGTCAGGATTCCTGAGCCTGAGGACAGAAAATCGCCAAATTGGGAAAATTGCATTAGGGGATTGAGCCGCGAGAAGCCCTATTGGCCGGCTTCGTTGTGATGCTTTTGTGCGTTGGGGAGTGGTGCGGTGTTTTCTTTCACTAACTGCACGACAAGCCGATCGCCGAGGCTGTCGATACTCATGTTGGTCAGAATACGGGCGGATTCAAGCAGAACAGCATCTCGAGGAAGATCCTCGGACACCTCGTCAGCATCATCACTGAATCCGTAGGCCGTTTTTAGATTCTCAAAGATGCGTTGCTGCTCCGTTTCTCTTTTATCCCGTTCCGCCTTGCGCTGGTTTTCCAGAAGAGAGACTTCAGTGGACTGGGTTAACGTTAGGTCGAGTTCCCGAATACTGGCGAGGTAAGCGAAGTCCGGATCATCCATTACGCGCCTGCTGTGAACTTCGCGGAGCTGTTCGAGATTAACTCCGGAGTCGGTAAACCGGGAAAAAACGGCCGCGTCAATCTGCGCAAACGGCAGGGCGTTGTCGAGGGCCTTTTCACCATAGGGGAGATCCGGTTCGGCACCTGGCAGTATAAAATCGGGCACGACGCCCCGGTGCTGGGTGCTCTCACCGTTTATCCGGAAGAACTGGGCAATGGTGAGCTTCAACTGACCGAGGGGCTGCTCTTGATCCTTGGAGTAGGGATCCAGATTAATGAGATTCTGTACGGTCCCTTTCCCATAGGTTGGCTCTCCAATGATGATGCCGCGTCGATAATCCTGTATCGCGCCTGAAAAAATCTCCGAGGCCGAGGCGCTGTCACGATCCACGATGACCGCGAGCGGTCCGGCATAGGCAATGCCCTTGTTGGGATTGCGGTTCACGCTGGTCCGCCCACGGGCATCTCGCACCTGTACCACGGGTCCTGAATCAATAAAGAGACCCGTTAATGCCGTGGCCTCCGCGAGGGCACCGCCCCCGTTGCCTCGAAGATCAACAATAAGACCATCCATACCCTCGCGTTCAAGGTTGCTGATCAGGGAGCGCACGTCCCGGGTGGTACTGCGATAATCGGCGTCCCCCCGCGAACGTGCGTCGAAGTCGACATAGAAAGTCGGGATATCGATCACCCCAACGCGGCGTACCTCATCGGGGCCCGAAACCTCTAGGAGCATGCTCTGCGCGGCTTGCTCCTCCAGTTTGATCTGGTCCCGGGTGAGCGCCAGAATGCGTGACTCGCTCCTCCCCGTTTTGGGGTCAGGCCGGATCTTAAGCCGCACGATGGAGCCTTTTGGTCCCCGGATCAAATCAACGACATCATCCAACCGCCAGCCGATGACATCGACGATAGGATCACCGTCGCCCTGGCCGACGCCGGTAATCCGGTCACCCGGCTGCAGGCTGCCTTCGAGCTCCGCAGGGCCACCCGGGACAACGCGCTGGACTACGGTAAATTCATTCTGTGACTGCAGCACCGCACCGATCCCTTCCAGAGACAGGCTCATGCGGATCTTGAAATTCTCCGTTGCCCGGGGTGAGAAGTATCCCGTATGCGGTTCAATAGCCGACATATACGCATTGATGATGGTCTGAAATACGTCCTGACTGGAAATCTGCAGGACGCGTCGTTTCTGCTGCTGGTATCGGTCACGGAGGGTGTCGACGATTTCCTCGTGCTTTTTGCCCTCGAGTTTTAAGAGGAGATAGTCGTTTTTGACCCGCCGGCGCCACACGTCGTTTAGGGCTGGCGCATCTATTGCCCAAGGGGCCTCAGTGCGGTCGAAGGGATAAGTCTCGTCGACCGAAAAATCAAAGGGCTGCTCCAGTAACCTGAGGGCGTAGTCGATTCTGTCAATGACCCGACCTCGATAGCGGTTAAAGATAGAAAACAGCGGTTCGGTATTGTGCGACCCGAGATAGTCGTCCAGTTCAAATCGAAGCGCCTCGAATGATTCAATATCCTCTGCCAGAAAATAGCTGCGGTTGGCGTCCAGTGCATTGAGGTACCGATCCAGAATTCTGGATGACAGGGGGTCATCGAGCCTGGTTTTTCGGTAGTGGTACCGTTCGACGAAATAGTTGACGTATTTGAGTGTTTGGTCGTGATGCGGCTGTGCACTCAGTATTGACGCTGCCGATATGGCCGTGCTGACCCCACTCCCGATGAGCGCAACGAATAATCCAACCGCAATCACTCCCGGGCAGTGCTGGGATGTGACGCCCTTGATGAATCGGGAGAAATTGAGATAGTGCAAATCAGACTCGTGAAGAGAAAAGCCGGCCCAAATTATATCTTTTGTGTTTCAGCATCCTGTGGAAAAAGCGCAACAAGATCATCCTCGCTGGCTTTTGCGATACCCTTTTCGGTGATGATGCCGTCCACGAATTTGCGCGGCGTGACGTCAAACGCGGGATTGGCCGCTGAACTGCCGTCCGGGATGATCCGAACCCGGACGAGTTTGCCCGCCTCACTGTCATGACCACAGATGTGGGTGACTTCCTCCTCTGCACGTTCCTCAATCGGGATATCGCGAACACCATCTGAAATCTTCCAGTCGATGGTGGAAGAAGGGAGTGCGGCGTAAAAGGGAATTCCGTTGTCATGGGCTGCCAGTGCTTTGAGATAGGTCCCGATTTTGTTGCAGACATCGCCGGAACGGGTGGTTCGATCCGAGCCGACGATGCAAAGGTCCACTTCGCCATGCTGCATCAAGTGGCCGCCGGCATTATCGGCGATAACAGTATGGGGGACGCCGTGAGCAGCAAGTTCCCATGCCGTCAGCGAAGCGCCCTGGTTGCGTGGCCGCGTTTCGTCTACCCAAACATGAACCAAAATGCCCTGATCATGAGCTTTGAAGATCGGCGCAAGCGCGGTGCCCCAGTCGACAGTGGCGAGCCAGCCGGCATTGCAGTGTGTCAGGATATTCACTGGCCGATGGGGGCAGGCTTTCGCCGCTTTGGAAATAAGCGTCAGCCCGTGGTTGCCGATCGCGCTGTTGGTAGCAACGTCCTCGTCACAGATCCGCTGTGCGAGTTCGCGGGCAAGGTCAGCTCGACCCGATTCGGGCACTTCCAGCAATAAAGGCAGCATCCGGTCAAGTGCCCAGCGCAGGTTTACCGCGGTGGGTCGTGACGACAGCAGTTCACGATAGGCGTGCTGCAGATGGGTTTCACTTGCATTCCTGACTGCAGCCAGAAACAGTCCGCAGGCAGCTGTGGCTCCGATTAACGGCGCGCCACGGACAACCATCTCACGGATCGCGAGTGCCGTGTCGCTCGAGGTGCTAAGTGTCCGCACCTTAAAGGTGAAGGGCAATAGAGTCTGGTCAATGACCAGAACCTCCGGCTTTTCCTGCGAGAGCCAGATTGATCGGAAAGGGTTGCCGTTGACCTGCACGTTAAAGCCTTAGCGGTTCTTGAAGTCGGCCGGACGTTTCTCGGCAAATGCCGTCATCCCTTCTTTTTGGTCGTCGGTGGCGAACAGTGACTGGAACATGATCCGCTCGGCGGCGACGCCCTCCGCCAGTGTCGTCTCGTAAGCTTTGTTTACCGCCGTTTTTGCCATAAAAACGGAAGGTCGGGACATAGCAGCGATCCCACCCGCAGTTTTCATCGCCTCTTCCAAAAGATCGGCGAGAGGAACGACCCGGCTAACCAGTCCGGCGCGTTCTGCCTCTTCCGCCTCCATCATGCGTCCCGTCAGGCACATTTCCATTGCCTTGGACTTACCGACAAAACGCGTCAGCCGTTGAGTACCGCCGGCCCCCGGAATAATGCCGAGCTTGATTTCGGGTTGGCCGAAACGGGCGTTGTCTGCCGCCAGGATGAAGTCACACATCATCGCGAGTTCGCATCCCCCACCCAGCGCATAGCCGGCCACAGCGGCAATCACCGGTTTTCGGCAGCGCGTGACTTGTTCCCAGTTGCGGCCGATAAAATTGCCGAGATAGACGTCCATATAAGAGCGGTCTTTCATTCCCTTGATATCCGCGCCCGCGGCAAAGGCTTTCTCGCTTCCGGTGATGACGATGGCTCCGATGGCATCATCTTGCTCAAAACCGGTAAGGGCTTGGCCCACCTCATCCATTAGCCCATCAGACAGCGCGTTCAGGGCATCAGGTCTATTCAACGTAATCAGTCCCACGTTGTCGCGGGTCTCGGTCAGGATATATTCAAAACTCATAAGAACTCCTTTGGGGAAGCAAATACAAACCGTTACAATGGGCCTGGTCTCGGCAGAAAAGTCGATACAGGAATAACGGTTCGGAATCTGGTACGACGTCGAAAGAAGGAGTCTATCAGACAGGCGGCGGGTTTCGTGCTTGGGAAGAGTCCATACGAGCAACGTGTTTCACCTTCCGGACTAATAGCCGGTCAGTAAACTCAGGAATCATTATGAATACAAAATCGGGTACGCGCTATTCGACAGTCTT
>DDZY01000024.1 GCA_002346525.1 Proteobacteria bacterium UBA2996 | reverse complement strand
ACCTTACGAGCACCGTCCACTGGATTTTTTGGTCACAAAAAAATCAGTGTGACCAGAATGTGACTTCGACTCCAGTGCCCGGGCGGCATCCTTCAACTTGTCCGGTGCCAGATGAGCGTAACGCTCGGTCATGGTCACTGACGCATGTCCCAGCATTTCTCTCACTTCCAGGATTGGTCGTCCTGCCATTACTAGCCATGAGGCACAGGGATGACGAAGATCGTGCATCGTGAAATCCGTAATTCCCACATTCGAACAAGCGCGGTTAAAAGCGGTTTTCACATCACCAATCCGATCACCTTCTTTGTTACAGAACACCCAGGGGGAATCAGGACAATGCTCGGCCCTGAATCTCGCCCGCTTGATGAGGGCAGCTCGTGCATCATCATTGATCGGGACCGTACGGCGCTTTTTGGTCTTGGTGTGACAGGCATTCAGCGTGATCACATCACGACGAAAATCCACCCTATCCCACTCAAGACCCAAGAGCTCCTGCTTGCGGCGCCCGGATGTGTCTTCGATCCAGATGCCTTCGGCGCGCGCAATGGTCGAGACGCATGGAGAAAAAAGCGCTTGATGCAGAAATGCATCCGAATCCCGCTGCAACAGGGTATTCGTAGCTGTGTTGGTTTCTTTCGAAGCCCAATCTGCACGTGCTGCGGAAGTGTTGGGTTCGCCTTCGGTGTGAATGATTTTTTCAGGCATGTGTCGCCTCCGGATAAACAAATCGGGGCCCGTGATGCCTAGGTCCCGCAGTTGGGAGATACCGTTGGCCTAGCGAGGCCAATGCAGAGTATAGGTCTTGACGTTGGTGAAGAATTTCATCGGCTCGGTGACGCCTTCCTTGACGGCGTTACCAGAGTCCTTGATCCCGCCAAAGGGAGAGGTCTCGATCCGATAGCCCGGCTGTTCCCAGATGTTACAGGTGCCGACGTCCAGTCCTACGTGCCTTCGCGTCTTGGAAAAATACAGTGGTCTAAAACGGCAAGAATTACGGGAATTTTCTCGATTTCAGAAGTTAACTTGTCAGTGCCATATTCGAGATACCGCAGCCCACCGTGGAGGAGCTTGGTCGATGACGAAGTAGCAGAGGCGAGATCGTTCATAGCAGCCAGTTCGACAGAGAGCCTGCGGCCGGCCGCGTCGCGAGCGAGACCGCAACCGTTGATACCGCCGCCTATGATGGAAAGGTCGACTTCCAATTCGGGCGTGTCGACTGCCAATTTACTCTCCTTTTGCATCCATCGCTCCGATGAGCCCAGAAAATTTGCTCAAGTTTGTCGGGGACTCTTGATCGTGGCCAAGTGTCCTCAGTTTTCTATCGATCAAACTTCGTTAATAGGGCTCTGGAAGGCTTACAACGTAGCACGGTGTTTCACAACGTTTGCATCCCCACGACAAATCAGATGTGCGTGATCTCCAACAAAAGAGCGATGACATCCATTTGTTCGGTACAAAAAGTATTTGTGAGTAGCAATAAAAATGTTGCACTTACCACATTCTGTATCTATCATTCAGGCTTGAAACAACTTCGCGAACGCAATGGAGGCTCCGTTGGATTTCATTTTCATGCTCACAAAAGATGATCAGACGGTCGAGGATTGTCTCGAAATTTATGAGGAGACTCTACCAGTTGGCCTTACCCACGTTGGCTTTAAAGACGTGGGGGTCGACAAGGGTACACTGAAGGCGTTGACGGATGCGATTAACGCTTCGGGCGCGATTTCCTATATGGAAGTGGTTTCGACAACGGATGACGAGGCAATCAACTCCGCAAAAACCGCCGTTGAGCTTGGTGTACAGCGTCTTTTGGGTGGCACGCAGGTGGCTGAGATCACCGAAATCGTAAAAGGAACCAACACGTCCTACTACCCGTTTCCAGGATTCCCTGAGGGTCATCCGACCAAGTTGGGCGGGAGCGAGGCAGATGTTGAAAACCATTGCCGCGATTTCATAGAGAGGGGCTGTGCTGGGTGTGACATTCTGGCTTATCGTGCCACCGAAGCCGATCCCGTTTCTTTGGTTCGGGCCGCACGCCAGGGGCTCGGCGATGGGTACCTTATCGTCGCGGGTTCGGTAAACGACATCGATCAAATCGACAACATTGCTACAGCAGGGGCTGATGCATTTACGATTGGCACCGGTGTATTCAATGGCTCCTACGCATCTCGCATGGGATCGATCCGAAACCAGTTAAAGGCTGTGATGGCAGATTGTGCCAAAGTGAGCGCCCAGATGAATGCCGCATGACCCACACTTCTGGCGGCTTTTTTGGATGGATCTACCGAATAAATGACACATTTGCTTGACCGACTTCTCTCCGGGCGCCTACGCGACCCTGATGGATCCGGGATGCTGAGTGTACCGATTCGTTCAATCGTCATTGATCGAAATTTGGCAAAATCCGCCTTTGATCTGATCGCTCCGCTCGATTTTGGATCACATGTTTTCGTAATATCCGACCCAGATACTCGTCAGGCGATGGGTGAGAGTATTGTCGCGAACTTGCAAAGCGACTTGAGGGTCAGCGAATACGTTCTTCCGCATTTGCCCCATCCTGATATGGACACAGTTGACCTGATAATGGGCCAGGTTACCGACCCGACAATTACCGGTATCGTTTCGGTCGGTTCGGGCAGCATTTGTGATTTGGGGAAAATGGTGTCGCACAAGCTTGACCTACCCTACGCGGTTTTCGGGACCGCGCCGTCTATGAACGCTTATACATCTGTCAACGCCTCGATAACCCACCACGGGCACAAAAAAACACTGTCAGCATCAGCCGCAAGAGGTGTCTTTCTGGACCTCGACGTGCTGGCCGCGGCACCACGTCGGCTGATTGCTTCCGGATTTGCCGATTCCGTCTGTCGTTCTACA
>DDZY01000219.1:10752-17283 GCA_002346525.1 Proteobacteria bacterium UBA2996 | reverse complement strand
TCGAAGGCGATATCGATGCGATCGGAGTGCTGGCCAGAACGTTAGTGTTCTCAGGACTTGGAATGACAATTTGCGGTGGGTCCGATTCGGCAAGTCAGGGTGAGCATCTGGTTGCCCATGTCATTGACATGCTTGGCAGTTCCGACTGGCCCCTCAGCTATCACGGAGAGCAGATTTCCGTAACGACGCTTGCCTGCTCCGCGTTGCAGGAGCGCCTGTATCGGGATGATGCTGCGCCGGTAATCAGCGCAAACGAAGAAACAGAAGAGGATGTAGTTGCTGTATTTGGTGAAGAACTTGGCAGGTCCTGCTGGAATTCCTTTAAAGGCAAAATGCTCAGCGCGGACGCCGCAGCGCAGGCAAATGCGCGTTTGGCATCGGATTGGCCTGACATTCAGTTGCAGCTAAATCAGATCATGCGACCAGCGGATCAAATTCGCGCTTCTCTTGAGTCGGTCAAGGCTCCGACAAGTCCTCAGGATATCGGCGTCCCTACTGCATTCTACAAGGATGCAATCATCAAGTCCCGACTGATTCGGGATCGATTCACATGTCTGGATTTTGCCGCTTCTGCTGGCATTCTAGAGAAAGTTGCTGGTGAGGTTGTGCAAGTATGAAGCCGCTTTCCGGATTTCCGCAACAAGAATTACAAGCGGTGCGGGTTGTTCTCACCGACATCGACGATACATTGACCGATAGAGGGCGCCTGCCTGCGTGTTCCTACCAAGCCATGGAGGACCTCAAAAATGCGGGTATTATTGTTGTTCCGGTAACTGGACGACCAGCGGGTTGGTGTGACTTGATTGCGCGTCAGTGGCCTGTCGACGGAGTTGTCGGTGAGAACGGAGCGTTTTGCTTTCGCTACAGTGACACAGACCACAGAATGTACCGTACTTATGCCAAAAGCACCGAACAACGCGCCGATGCCTGGAAAAAACTTGAGGTCATAAGGGACCGGGTTCTTGCGGAAGTCCCCGGCGCGGCCATCTCTGCGGATCAGCCCTATCGAGAGTCTGATCTGGCGATTGATTTTTGCGAAGATGTCCCACCCCTGAGCGCGGCGGATGTCGAAAAGATCGTAGCGATTTTCGAAGCGCATGGTGCGATGGCCAAAGTATCTTCAATTCACGTGAACGGTTGGTTTGGAAGTTTCGACAAATTAACTATGTCTCGCTCGTTTCTGGAAAGAGACTTCGGCATTTCCGTTGAGGGCAACAACGAACAGACTGTCTTTGTCGGTGATTCACCAAATGACAGTCCGATGTTTGACTTCTTTGCAAACTCCGTTGGGGTTGCCAACGTGCGAGCATTCGAAACGATATTGCTCGCTCCGCCTAAGTGGGTGACAAACAACCGCGGGGCCGATGGATTTGTTGAAATCGCGCAGAAGATTCTGAACGCGCGGTAACGGTTGCCGGGCTGCCCGCCACCGCTACTCGCCTAAGCTTCGTCGGCGAGCTTGGCTGGGAAATTGCGGTGCATACGGCAGATACCATCCCGTCATTCTGTGAAAAGGCGGAAGACCCTAGCCCAGATTAGCAGAGGAAAGGGGGGCAGAAGAAAATACGAGCGGACTCTACACCTAAGTTTCTATGCTTAAACGGCCTAGATCAAGGAGCTGGGTCACCTACTACGCTTACTCTGACATTGGCCGAAACTAAAGTGTTCGATAAATCTTGTGAGGGCTCCTGATCAGTGACCAGGTCATCAATTTGGTCAAGGCCACAAACAACTTCAGTTTGGTTAACACCAAATTTTCTTCTGTCGGCAAGCAGAATTAGCCGATCCGCTCGCTCTAGCATTGTGCGTTTGACCCAGCAGCCACCCGAACTGACGTCTGTGATCCCCTCAGTCGTGACACCTCCCGCTCCAATTATTGCGGCGTTTGCGTGAAATTGACGCAAATAAGCTAGTGTTGCAGGCCCCGATACTGCAGCGTCGTGATTTGTGTAATCTCCAGGGCACAGGACAGTTCGAATAGATTTCGAAGCCCCTAATGCACGAGCGACACTGATGCTATTGGTAATAACAGTGATTTTTTCGGGAGAATTGTCAGAAATCGATGCTGCAAGTTGTGATGCAAACTCAGTGGTCGTCGATCCTGCGTCGACCATCAACACTTCGTCAAACTTGACCATAGAAAGAGCATATTTTGCAATACGAGTTCGCTCGTCCCTAAAAACTCTTTCACGAACATCATACGTTGGCTCCGAACCCAGTGGAGTAACTGCGGCGCCGCCGTAAGTTCGATCGACCAAGCCTTTTCGCGACATTTCATCGACATCTCGACGGACGGTTTCTGTTGTGACACCGAACTCTTCTGCCAATTCTGAAATTCGAACGGTTGGTCGGGCTTTCAATTCTAGTAGGATACGCTCGTGCCGCTCGGCTTTTTTTAACATTCCACGATTGCTCTCTCCAGTGAACTTGTTACCCCGCAATTGCCAAAGTTTTGGCGCTCAGTCTGGAGCAAACTTGGCTCCAATATATGTGAAGGCCCCATTCGACACAACCCAACGAACAAAGAGTCAGAGCTCATGATGGCTATGTTTATTCACTTACCTGTTCCAGGTGTTGGGCACGTAATTCTAAGGTCGCTACGCGCACAATCATTTGAAAGTTGGATGCTATCGCGAATGAATCATCAAGCAGATGCCGAAACCTCTGCAAGATTCACCCCTGTGATCAATTCCTCAATCTCACGATGGCAGGCAATTTCGTGACCAGCGACCGGCTTTCTGATCGGTGCGCTCTGCGTGTCGCACACCCCTTTGATGGACATGGGGCAACGGTCTGTGAACGGGCACCCAACTGCACTCAAAGTGACATCTCTAGCGATACCGCTGCGCGCTTCCTGAGTCTCCGCTACATCTTCAAGCCATCCCTGACGCAGTTCCGGCACCGAAGAAAGAAGAAGCTTCGTATAGGGATGAAACGGCGGCGATAATACTCGAGATGTCGGCCCTTGTTCTACCACGCGCCCTGCATAAAGAACCACGATGCGATCTGCAAAGGCAGCGACGGTAGACAGGTCATGACTGATGAATACATAAGAAACACCGAGCCTTTCTTGCAGGCTTTCAAGCAACCGGATAACAGACGCCGCAACGACGGTATCCAGCGCCGAAGTCACCTCGTCGCAAAGGATGACTTCGGGTTCCGCCGCCAAGGCCCGCGCTAGGTTTACGCGCTGCTTTTGCCCCCCTGACAACTCGCCAGGAAAGCGTTTGGCGAATTCGCGCGGCAATTCGACCAGTTCCAGCAATTCGCCCACACGCTCTTTGCACTGCGCAGGGTTCATATCGTGATAGAACTTCAGCGGTCGGCCGAGGATTTTTCCGATCGTTTGACGTGGATTAAGCGCGACATCGGCCATCTGAAATACGAATTGAATGCGCTTCAACTCTTCTCGACTTCGCCCTTTCACCGCGCCAGGCAAGACCGATCCGTCGAGACGTATTTCGCCAACTACCGGAGGCAGTATGCCGGAAATCACCCGTGCCATCGTACTTTTGCCACATCCTGATTCCCCGATTACGCCAATCGTTTCCATTTTGTCTACCACGACGTTTACGTCCCGGAGGATCGTCACCGGACCATAGGCGGCCGTCAAATTTCTGACCCCTAGCAAATGAGAATCCGCATCTGCCTGATCCTCTTCGTGGGCTTGATCGCATGGGGGTGTCTGGCGAACCGCGGACATCAAAGTCTTAGTGTATTCGTGCCGCGGGTGATTGATTATCTGTTCTGTGGATCCCTGTTCCACCATTTCGCCGTTACGCAGCACCATAATTTGGTCTGCCACCTGAGCCACAACAGCCAGATCATGTGATACGTAAATCGCCGCTGTGTTTTCGCGCGAAATGATCACTTTAAAGGCTTTTAATACTTCGATTTGCGTGGTGACGTCTAACGCGGTGGTCGGTTCGTCCAGAACAAGCAAATCAGGGGTGCAGGACAATGCCATCGCAGCCATCAGTCGCTGCAGTTGCCCGCCACTCACCTGGTGCGGGTAACGCTTTCCAATCGTTTCAGGATTGGGAAGGTCCAAGCTCTTGTATAGTTCGACCGCGTGATTAACGGCTTCGTCTTCTTTCATAATGCCATGGAGTGTCGGGGCTTCTGTAACCTGCTTGTTTATTCTGAGCGACGGGTTGAAAGATGCCGCGGCACTTTGCGCCACATAGGCAACCTTTTCACCTCTGAGGTTGCGACGGCTCTGCTTATCTAGCAACAACACATCCTCTCCGTTGAGAAGCACTTCACCCTTTGAAATACGACATCCAGGACGGGCATATCCCATTGTTGACAAGGATATCGTAGATTTCCCCGATCCAGATTCTCCAATCAGCGCCAGAACTTCACCCGGCTTTATGGAAAAATCAATCCCTTTGACAATCGGCACATACTCGCCGCCGGGCGGACGCCCCTGAACGCAGAGATTTTTGACTTCTAACAGATTCCTCATCCCGTCAACTCCTCTGGGATCATTACGCTTGAGCGATGAAGAAACCAGTCAACCAGCAGGTTGATCGCTACCGATATTGTTCCGATGCACGCCGCAGGAATAAGCGCCGCAGGCGCGCCGTACAGAAGACCCTGGAGGTTTTCTTTGACCATCACGCCCCAATCTGCGCCCGGCGGCTGCACGCCCAGACCGAGGAAGCTCAGTGAGCTTATGAACAAAATCGCGAATGTGTAGCGAACGCCGAACTCCGCCGCCAAAGGTGTTATTGTGTTGGGAAGGATCTCATGGAGCATGATCCAGTTCACACCCTCACCGCGCGCCCGGGCGACAACAACGTAATCCATTACAGAAGCATCCAGTGCCAATGCGCGCGACAAGCGGAACACCCGTGTTGCATCAATCAACGCAACGGTCAGGATCACCACGGGAAGCGACGTGCCGACACCACCGATTATGATCAGAGCCAGCATGATTGACGGGAACGCCATGATGGCGTCGACGGTTCGACTGAGAACCTGATCAATCCAGCCGGGTGAAATCGCGGCGACAAAACCCAGAACAATACCGGTTGTGAAGGAAATCAACGTCGCGATCAGCGCCAGTCCTAATGTCATGCGGGCGCCATAAATAATCCGCGACAGCACATCCCGTCCAAGGTAGTCGGTCCCAAGAAAGCTGGCTTCATCAACCACTTTGAAACTTTCAAACGAAACCATATCGGCTTTGTCAAATGGTGCCAAAACCGGGGCGAAAACCGCGACAACCACCCAGAAAACAATAATTAAAATTGAGACCCAAGCCACCGGCGTAAGACTTAGATTGTCGCGTTTTTTGTTACTATTTTGCTCCTCCGGTGAGTCAATCGCTTCTGAAGCATCAGCATTATCTGGGGTCACTTTTGAGTTCTCAGGCGAGGATTACTTAGAATTGAGAGCACATCTGCGAGCAGATTCAATAACACATACGTTGCGCAGAAGATCATTCCGCACGCTTGCACCAATGGGACATCGCGTGTCCCAACCGCATCAACCATAAGCCGGGCAAGCCCGGGGTAGCCGAAGGCCGTCTCGACAATCACGACACCTGCAACTAGATAGGCCAGATTAAGCGCGATTACATTGATGATCGGGGAAAGCGCATTTGGGAAGGCATGAAAAAGGATAATGCGCCAGTTGGGAACGCCCTTTAACAGAGCCATCTCAACATAGGCCGATGACAATACGTTGATGACCGCGTTGCGCGTCATCCGCGCCATATGTGCAAGCACTGCGAATGTTAGCGTCATTACGGGCAGCACTATTGAGGTCAGCGAACTCCAGAGAGATTGATCCGGACGAACAATCGGAAGTGCTGGTAGCCAGCGCAATTGGACAGCGAAGACATAAACCAGGAGCGCGGCCACAAAGAACTCGGGAAGGGAAATCATGCACAGGGTTCCGATCGAGATCGAGCGGTCCATAACAGTTCCTGCACGCATCGCGGAAATTAAGCCAAGGATAACCGCTAGAGGTACTGCGATAATCGCTGTGACCGAGGCAAGACGCACCGTATTCCACAAACGATCATCAATCAGTTCGGAAATTTCTCTGCCACTGCCAAGCGAAACACCAAGATCTCCGACGAAAAGACCGCTAAGCCAATCCCAATACCGCACATGTGCCGGCTCGTTTAGCCCTAGCCTCTCGCGCATTGCGGCAATAACGTCGTCCGGCGCTTCCTTTCCAAGAATGGATTCCGCGACATCGCCAGGAAGAATCTCAGTGCTTGCGAAAACAAGCAGTGAGACTGCCCACATGGTGACCAATCCAATAGCCAGGCGGCGAAAAATCAGACCTGTCACAAAGCGCCTCCCCTGCCCGCGCGGCTGGGCGGCACTTTTGTCATCTTGCCCGATCTACGCTTCTTTAGGCTCAACCAGAAAAGCATAGACCGGGCGAGATATTAGTTACACGCTATCAGGCCAGCCAAGCAGACTCTGCGCTGAACTGATCGCTGAGGCCGCCGCTTGGATGAGGCTCTACGCCCATGAGATTGGCCGACCGGCCATGAAGGTAGTCGACGAA
>DDZY01000219.1:0-10463 GCA_002346525.1 Proteobacteria bacterium UBA2996 | reverse complement strand
CGGCCATGAAGGTAGTCGACGAAACAGGATACCAAGTCACCACCGTCTTCATGAACAATCATCTGCAAATCACACCAGATGGCTTTCCGTTTGGTGTCATCCAGCTCTGCCCGAGCTTGTGCAATGAGTTGGTCAATGGTCTCATTGAAGTACTTGGTCTCATTGCCCGGCGACGATGTCATGTGAATTGTTGCATACATGAGGTCTGCAGTCGGGCGGGCATTCCAATGCGATCCAAATATTGGGTACTTTTCTGCCGTGTGACTCCAATACCCTTCGGGCGGCGTCTGGTTCACCTGAACTGTAAGTCCTGCTGCAGCCGCAGTTTGCTGAAACACCAGCGACTGCTCAACATTGCCAGGACCAGCAGTTGTTGACGTGTAGATACCGACAGTCGCATTTTCTATTCCAGCAGCTTTCAGGTGAAACTTTGCCTTGTCCGGATCATAGGGACGAATTGGAATGTCGGCACAGTACATCGGATCCGACGGCGCAATCGGATGGTCGTTCCCGATCTGCCCAAAGCCTTTATAGACGGCCTTCAGTACTCTCTCACGATCCTGAAGATATTTCATCGCAAGCCGGAAATCTTTGTTGTCCGTCGGGCCACGGTCGCACATCATCGCGTTGTAAACCATCTGGCCACCCTTCGCGGCTATAACTTCAACACTTGGTGTCATTTCAAAGAGAGGTATCGACTTGGGATCAACGCTGATTGCCAAGTGAATCTCGCCTGCAAACAAAGCGTTCATCCGCGCCACTGGGTCTGGAATGCTGAACGTCTCCACTGCATCAGCATAGGGCAGTCCTTCCTTCCAGTAGTTGTCCTGCCGCACAAAGGTCGAACTGATCCCGGCTTTGAATTCGCCCATTTTAAACGGGCCAGTCCCAATTGGGTTTTCAAAGTCAGTGTGACCCTCTGGAATAATCATGGCCCGAGGACTTGACAACGTGATCGGGAATTCAGAATTTGGACTGCGGATTTTGATCTTGACGACATGGTCACCGTCAGCCGATATCTCGGTGATCTGCTCCATGAAAGCCTTGATGCGTGATTCTGTATCTGGGCCAAGGTGGCGTTCGAGGCTGTAAATCACATCGGCGGATGTCAGCGTCTTGCCATTATGGAATTCTACGTCCTTACGGATATTAAACGTCCATAAGGTGGCAGTTGGGTCTGCTTCCCAGCTTTCAGCAAGCGCAGGCTCAGGTTTTAGATCGTTTCCCATGCGCACAAGACTGTTGTAAATTTGAGTACAGCGCGCAGCCTCAATGTTGCTAGTCAACTTAATGGGGTCCATGCTTTCGCTTGGATCTGAACTTTCTATTGCAATCCGGATTGTGCCGCCCTTTTTTACAGTCTCGGCGCTCGCGATTGCCGGGAAGACGCCCGTTAAGGCAGCACCAACTCCAGCGCCAAGCATCCCCTTGTTAAACTGGCGGCGAGATATTCCATTTTTGAATTTTTCGTGTCCCATCTGGACCTCCTCATAAAGTTAAAGCGCGAAGAAGCCAATTTTCTTGGCTTTGCATCGCTGTTTTAAGCAAGATCTCCAACCTGATTAGAAATCCGGCGCATTCGTTCTGGCCTCCTCGGGCCAAAACGCTCTTCGTGGTACATCCGCAAAAAAAACAATCAAGGTATTGTTGTTGTAGAGTATGTTGTACTTACCACATATAATGCTTGGTTTGCAAATCTTTTTTGCGATTGTTAACTCTTAGAACAAAGATAGCGCGGAAGAAGCAGGGAATCTAAAGTGGAATTAAGTCCATGTAATTTAACGTCTAATTTGGTTACAGATGTTGCAATATTTACCAAGTTGGTAGGAGCCAAATCTTTCTGCTTCACTAGACGTTTGCTCCCTCGAAACATCTGGCTTAACTCAGACGTCAAAATCCAAGTATTAAGCCGTATGTCGAGGATGCAACGCATGAGATTTCAGATTGTCATCGGACAGGTCGCAAATGGCATTAGGAATTTGAGGCAACGTTTTCTCCATCCAATCAACCAATAGTACTCATGAAACCAGTAGAAAATTTGGACCACTTGCGCGGCGTCATTATCGATATGGATGGAACAATCTATATCGGTGAGCAGCTGTTCCCCTGGACGATGAGATTTCTAAAGACTCTAGAAAATGCGGGTATCCGGCGACTATTTCTTACTAATAATTCGGCCGAGAGCACCACTGAATATGCATCCAAACTACGTCGCCTTGGTATTCCTGCTGAAGACAACGAGGTTCTAACTGCTGGTTGGGCAACGATTCACTACCTCATTACCGCAACACCTTATCGGCGCATCTATCTTGTAGGTACGCCAGGTTTGCGCAAGGAATTTGAGGAAGGCGGTTTAACTGTAGTGAACGGCGATGGGGCCGAACACGAGGATGGTAAACCCGATGCCGTTGTGCTTGGATTTGACATGTCAATCACATACGCCCGAATTCGTAAGGCAGCCGAACTCATTCAGGACGGTGTTCCATATATTGCAACCCATCCAGACCAGATATGTCCCAAGGAAAACGGCAATGTCCCGGATTGCGGATCGATGATCGAATTGCTTGCGCCCGCCACGGGGCAACGCCCCCTGATCATTGGCAAACCAAATAGCAGGATGGTCGATGCCGCACTCTCTCGTCTTGCAACGACTGCCGCCCAGACTGCTGTAATCGGGGATCTGCTGTCCACCGATATGAAAATGGCTCAGGATAATGGCCTGACAGGCATATTGGTATTGTCTGGAGAAACATCCAGGGAAGATCTTAAAGACAGTACCGTTTCGCCAAGCCTGGTCGTGGAGCACACAGGGGAGTTGGCAAATTTGTTAAGGGTACGACCATGAAACACACGCGAGTACTTATCATTGGCGGCGGCGTTTACGGCGTCAGCCTGACCTATCATCTGGCCCGTGAGGGTTGGAGCGATGTGATGCTGGTGGAAAAGGGGGAACTCACCTCGGGTTCGACTTGGCATGCGGCAGGCAACACCACGAACTTCGCCGGTTCGCTGGGCCTGTCCCGGTTTGTCCATTTCCATAAGGACGAGTTTCTAGGCCGTGAGGCACTTCTGGCCTGCAGAGACGAGACGCCAAGCCGCCAGATCGCCTATCTTTAGGTCGATGCCTCAGATGCGGATTGTCTAGGCAGCGAGCCGATCTTTGCAGATGGCAAGGTTGTCGGCCTGACCACATCGGGTGCCTACGGGCACACGACCGGCAAATGCTTGGCCTTCGCCTACGTCGACAGCGACCGGATGGGTGCCGGAGAGCTGGAGGTTGGCCTTTTGGGGCAAAAACGGGAGGCCCAAGTTCTGTCGACGTCGGTCCACGACCCTGAAAATGCCTTACTGAAAGGGTAACAGTGTCCCATGAATACGAAACGTAATATCGTCATCATTGGTGGGGGAGTGATCGGATTGAGCCTCGCGTATCATCTCTCCAAGAAAGGCGCGAAGGACATCCTGCTGCTAGAGCGCAACCAATTGACATCTGGCACTACATGGCATGCGGCCGGGATTGTTGGGCCACTGCGACCTTCGCTGAACTTTACTCGACTGGCTTCCAAGGCGCTGGAAACCTTCCCAGAGTTGGAGCGCGAAACAGGTCTTGCAACCGGTTATCAGCAGACTACCGGGTATTGGATTGCGCGCTGTCCTGAACGCATGGACGAGTTAAAACGTATTCATGCAGTAGCTGAATTCTCGGGTATGACACCTGAGATGGTATCGGGAGATGAAGTTGCAGCGCGTGTGCCTGGAATAAGCGCTCAGGGAATTCACGGTGCACTCACGCTCAAGGAAGACGGGCAGGTCAACCCGGTGGATTTGTCGATGGCCTATGTCAAGGCAGCGCGTACAAAGGGAGTGGAAGTTCGCGAAGGGGTGCTGGTTACACGCCTGGTGTCTACGGATGACAAAATCACCGGTGTGGAACTGTCCGATGGTAGCCAAATTGAGGCGGAGCAAGTGGCACTTTGTGCTGGTGCTTGGTCCAAAAAGCTCGCAGATGATGCAGGTGTCGTGTTGCCGCAACACTCGGCAATGCACATGTACGTGGTAACTGAACCAATTAAAGGCTTGCCTAAGCCCTTCCCGATTTTCCGAGATATGGAAACCCATGTTTACATGAAAGGCGATGCGGGTAAGCTGTTGGTGGGCTGGATTGAGATGGATGCGAAACCTTGGGATCCGCATGCACCCGAGGGCAACCGCCCTTTTCTTGAGATGGGAGATGATTGGGAGCAGGCGGAGCCTTTCATCGACGCTGCCTTGACCATGTTCCCCGGGCTAGAATCCGCCGGTATTCAGCATTTCCTCAACGGGCCAGAAAGCTTTACCGCCGACAGTCGCCCGCTAGTGGGCGAAACGCCCGAACTGGGGAATCTCTATGTGGCCACTGGAATGAACTCGGCCGGCATCATGTCATCCGCCGGGGTGGGGGATGCACTAGCCGATTGGATGATTACGGGCGAGGCCCCTAGTGACCTGTGGGATATCGACATTTTGCGCTGTGACTCACTGCAATCCGATCCCAGCTTCATGGAAGACAAGATGCGCGAGGCAGCGGGCAATATATTTGCAATGCACTGGCCCTATAAACAGCCGATTTCCGGTCGCAACTTGCGCTTGTCACCCTTATATCAGGCGCTGGATCAGGCAGGCGCAGTGTGGGGCGTGGGTGGCGCATGGGAGCGAACATTGTGGTTTGCCCAGAACGAAGAGGAACTCAGCCTACCGTACTCAGTCGGCCCACAAACATGGCAATATGTGGCGGATCGCGAAGCCCAGGACATGGCCGACAGCGCAGCGCTGATCGACTTGTCGATGTTCACCAAAATTGATGTGACGGGGCCGGATGCGCTGGCGCTTATGCAATGGGTCTGCTCATCCGATCTGGATGTAGCACCGGGTCGCGCGGTTTATACAACCTTGCTGAACAAACGGGGCGGGATCGAGGCGGATTTAACCGTGACACGAGTGGGGGAGCAGGCCTTCCGGGCGACCTCAGGCGCGGCTACGCGGCGTAAGGACATCTACTGGCTAAGAAAACAGGCCCGTGCGCAAGGGTATGACGTGCAATTGAAAGACGTGACCGAAGACGAGGCGGTGATCGGTGTAATGGGGCCGCTGGCACGCGAGATCCTGCAGGCACTGTCCGCAGACGATTGGGACACGTTCGCCTTTTCCACCGCCCAAAACGTGACGGTTGCCGGGCTGCCCGCCACCGCTACGCGCCTAAGCTTCGTCGGCGAGCTTGGCTGGGAAATTGCGGTGCGTACGGCAGATGCCATCCCGCTTTTTGACGCGCTACGTGCCCACACCCAACACCTTTTGGGCGTTTATGCCCTTGATGGTTGCCGGATCGAGAAAGGGTTCAAGCATTGGGGCCACGACCTCGGCCCCGACATTTCGCCCCTAGAGGCCGGGATTGATTTCGTCGTGAATTGGAATAAGGGTGAATTTTTGGGCGTTGACTCATTATTGGGGCAGAAAGCAAACGGACTGACCCGGCGGCAGGTCCTGCTTGAAGTCACAGGGGATCCACTATTGTTGCATGATGAACCGGTTTGGGAAAACGGGCGCGCCGTGGGATTGACATCTTCTGGAGCGCGCGGCCCACGCACCGGAAAGGCGTTATGCTTTGCTAATGTACCGATCGCCTTCGGCGAAACGCAGGCTGAAACAAGGGCGCGCAGTTTTGAAATCGAGGTCGCGAAACGAAAATACAAAGCCACACCGCTCGCTCAAGTTCCTTATGATTCGAAACGGCAGAAACTGTTGGCCTAAGATGTAACTTCTTAGCCATTAGCCCATTCGAAAATACCGAAGTGGGTTCGAGATATGGCCGACCTGAAGGATCACGTCCGTCAATGTAGTGTAAGTTGGATGGCCTGGTGTCATGGTCAGGCGGGCAGTGCCAGAGCACAATGTCTTGGGCCGGGCCAGGTTGACGCCTAGCTGTTTACGATTCGCAATTCCTTCCGGTATTTCAATTCGTCACCTGAGGTTATCCACGTGACAGTGATTCCTTACATCCGCTATCCACTCTCGCTTCGGCCCAATGTTTGCCACTGAGATCAGGCGTCGGAGGCGAGGCCGCTTGAGGGCGGTTCCCCAATGGTGCTGGCACCCGGCCGAGGTTTTTGTGAAGATCAACGACGTGACCCATTATCTTTGGCTGCGGTTGATCACGAGGGTGAGGTGCAAGAGGTATTCGCCACGAAGCGCCGGGATCGTAAGGCAGCCATGGCCTTTCTGAGGCGTTCGGTGAAGCGCCACGGTCGGCCGAGAGCGATCGTGACGGAACGCCTGCGCTCCTACAGGACTGCCATGAGAGACATTGGTGTGGAGCGCCGACAAGTATGCGGTCGCTGGCTCAACAACAGAGCCGAGAATTCACGCCAACTGTTCCGAAGACGCGAGGGGGGATGGCACGCTTCAGGGACACTAAGACCCTGCGGAAGTTCGCCTCGACCCCTCGACCCACGCTTCGATCCGCAATCACTTTAACTTAGAGCGCCACTTGTCCCGGCGATCGCATTTCAAGGAAGCCCGCTCCGCCGCCTTGGACGAGTGGCGCCAGCTGGCGGCCTGACCCAGGCCGCGATGGGCTATTCGGAGACCGGTTCGCATTAGCCTGACAGCACCCTAAAGAGTTCTAAGTGTTTCTGACATGCGCCTTACTAGTTTGGGCATGTGCCGTTCATTAACCCCGGAAAATCCTAAAACAATGCCAGAGCGCGCCAACGGCTCCGTACAGTAAACGGACAATGGGAGGCATTCGATGCCAACATCTAGTAGGGCCCTATGTGCTGTCTGATCGTCTACATTGTTTTTCAGCCAGGCCAACATATGCATTCCAGCATCTGTCGGCTGTGGTTCAAGACTATCAGCACATTCCGTCACCAAACAATCATGCAAAACATTGCGCCTTTCGCGGTAAACCCGGCGCATTTTTCGGATATGGTCGGAAAACTTTCCGTCATCCATGAGCATTGACAGAGCCTTTTCCACAACTGAAGAAGAACTCTGCCCAAGCAAGTTCTGGGCGAGTGCAAAAGCCTCTACAAACGCGGGGGGCACTACGACATAGCCAATACGTATGGCCGCAAACATAGACTTGGAAAAAGTGCCGACATAGAAGACACTGCGTTCGCTATCCAGCGCACTAAGCGCCGGCAGGGGTTGCCCGCGATACCGGAATTCGCTGTCATAGTCGTCTTCGACAATCCAGGCACCACTTTCACGGGCGTAATTCAGCAGCATCAGCCGCCGGGAAAGACTCATTGTTGTACCGAGTGGCTGCTGGTGCGATGGTGTTGTAAAGATCAATGCCGGTTTGGTGTGCTTGGCGATCGCGTAATTAATGTCCATGCCTTCATCGTCTATCGGGACAGGCATTACATTTGCTCCCAGCACCTCCAAGACTTCGCGTCCTGCGATGTGGCCCGGGTTTTCGTACCAGACAGTGTCGGTTGGATTCAGCAGAACGAGAGCCGTTAGGACGAAAGCCTGCTGTGCCCCGGCCGTGATGATAATCTGCTCAGGATCCACTTGCATGCCGCGTGTGTTTATCAAATGCCTGGCAATGGACTGGCGGAGTGAACTCTGGCCTTTGATCTCACCATAGCTCATGTTCTGTCTGTCGCAGGAAATAGCTGCATCCAGCAGGTATTTGTTCCAAAGTTTGACTGGAAAAAGTTCTAGTGCGGGCACACCCGGACGAAACGGATCGATCCTGTCCAATCGCACTGCGGCTTTGGAGGGCATAATTTTTCTCGCGCGACCCGAGATCACCGTATCAGCCAATCTGGGTTGACGGCGTGGTCGCTGAAAATCGGGCAATGCTTTGACATCCAGTCCCTCAGCCACAAACGTACCTGCGCCAGTTTTTGATCGAACGAACCCTTCTATAGCGAGCTGCTCATAAACCGTTTTTACCGTAATACGTGAGACCCCGAGTTCGTCGGCGAGCTCTCGCGTTGAAGGTAGTTTTTGCCCCGGCCGCAAGTTGCCTTCCAGGATCAAGCGGCGCAACGACGCGTCGATTTGTCGGTAAATTGGTACGGACGTTCCGCGTTCAATGCCTAGGTTTTGGAGTAATGCTCCCTTTGGGTGCTTTGGCATAGCAGGATCACAATGGGTCTATCGAATTCTTCATAACGGATATAGGTTATCCTTCCAATTAAAGATAACCTAAAAGGTAAAGTCAATGAGGCGCGCTGTTGCAACTAAGCACAAAGGCTGGACCGCACCATGATCAATTTCGATCCTTATGCCTATCCCGAAGGACTCCGCCTGTTAGGGCGGTGGCAGTCAGGTGACTTGGACGCGAAACGAGAATTGACCGAAGTCATGGATGCGGCTATTTCAGGTGATTTAGACCAGAGTTTTAAGCTGACAGCATTGCCGGACCGAGTTCATTCAACCGCTTGTATGCAGATGCTTGGGTTGGGTGTACTACATGACCTCTATGGCATCGAATCGTGGGATTACTACAATGTCGATGCATATCGCTTTGTTCGCGCAAGTCTCGCCCTTTCTAAGTTGCTTGGCGTTGAAAAACCCTATGTTACCTGGGCGCTTTATGCGCTGACCTGTGAGCCGCTGGGTCAGAAGATGATGTATCCGGACAAATACCCGCCGGGAGCGGATCCGGATACCGTGCTGATCAACAAAAGCAACTGGCACGAACTTCAGACGCCGGATTTCACGACTGGCGTACCCAAGGTGATTGACGAAATTCTACGGGTGACAGAGGAGTTGACTGGGTTGCCCCCGATGTTGCAGGTTTCGGCCCCTTATAGCCTTGCCGCCGATATCTACGGCCAGGAACCCCTGCTGGACGACGTAGTTCACGACCCTGATATGGTGAATGCACTGCTGGATCATCTGGGCGATGTCGTGTTGGGGCCATGGATGGACCATTTCTACGAAAAATTTCCGAACGGTTGGGTCGAGTTGTCGGATGCATCGGGCTCGCCTTTTTTCATCGGGCCGGGAAATTGCAAGAACATGTCGATCCGCGCCATTAAACATATGTTGCGAGACAAGCCCTATGCGGATCGCGTTTTCTGCAACAATTATCGCGGTGATTTTACGTCAGAGCCAAAAAAGAAAGATCGCAGATCCCGCCGCAAGATGCCTGAAGGCTCAAATTCTGAACGCGGCAGCCTGGTTGAATTGACCGATGCCAAAGTCAGCGTCAATCATTACTTTGTCATGCGATTGGACGCGGACAAAGTGGATATCTCATTCTACGAAGATCAGGCAATCCAACGCAAAATGGCGCTGACTTCCGGCATCGGTTCGCCCAAAATTGACCGAAACAGTATCGAAGACATGGGCGCGGCAAGAACGGAATTGGCAGAACTCGCCAGATCTCATGTTGGCGCGATCAGACGCGTTTGTGAGGCGACTGACCTGCCCCGGGACACCTATAACACTACCCCTTGGCCGAGCCATCTCTACTTTGAAGACATCAACAGCCAGTCTTCATTCGAATTGATCGAGGTCATATTGAACGAAGTTATTAACAGTGTCCCGTTTGAGAAACGCGCTTAAGAAAAATCTCTTACCGGTGCAAAGGACATTCCCATTGTACTGGATCTGCCTTGCAACACCATCGAATATGGTACTGACAAGTTAACTTCTGAAATCGGGAAAACTCCCGTAATTCTTGCCGTTTTAGACCACTGCATTTTCCCAAGACGCAAAGGCACGTAACCGTATTAATCGATAGTGAACCGCAGAAACCTGGTGCCGACCTAGACTGAACAAATTGCACACGACTGAATGCGCACCCAAAAAGCGCTGAGCTTTAATCATCGATTTAAGTCTACGCATGCCCCGTTCTCTCACCCTGGTAGGTTGGTGCGAAAGTTCAACGCGATTGTTTGTAAATATTTGATTTAGCCATTAGGCAATTGTCACCGAGTTACAGTTAACTTGTCAGTACCCTTTTTGCTGATTTTTGGGGTCAATTCCTTTTGCTAAATCTGCCCAAAATCTGATTCGACTTTCAGTGCAATTCAACAGCATGTCTAATCAGTTGTGCCAGGACCCGGTGGCGTACCGCTCCAACGCAGCGTGGTTTAACTCAACCCCGAGTCCAGGTTTGTAAACCGGATGAACGACGCCATGTACAATCTGCCATTCACTGTTAATCAACAGATCATCCGCTACCCAGTCGATCAGGGTCTGGGACGGCCGCTGCATGGTAGGAACCGCTAGGGCGAGCTGGCACATGGCCGCCCACGAAACACCAAGTTCCCAGGTCGAGCGTAACCAAAAAGCCTTGCCAATTCCGTTTACCGTATCGATGAACTTTAGCGTCGAGGAGATCCCCCCGTGTAGATGGAGGTCGCTGACCACCCCGTCGATGCGCGGGTAATGCCGCAAGGCGTCCAGGTTGATGCAATGGGTGGAAACCGGCACTTCGATCGCATCGATATCGCCTTCGA
>DDZY01000109.1 GCA_002346525.1 Proteobacteria bacterium UBA2996 | reverse complement strand
ATAGATGCCGTGATGCCAGGCGCCTCCTTTAACGATCCTCACGAAGCTGCGGTTCGCGCTATTACCTCCGGCCTTAAGGATCTCAAACTGCTCAAGGGCAGTGTTGACAGTCTTATTGAGAAATCCGCCTATCGAAAATTCTTTATCCACCGCACCAGTCATTGGCTCGGGATCGACGTGCATGACGTTGGAGAATATCGTGTAGGCGACACCTGGCGCGCCCTCGAACCCGGCATGGTGTTAACCATCGAACCCGGCATCTATGTCCCAGCTGATAAAAGTATCCCAAAGCCATGGCAGGGAATCGGCATCCGCATCGAGGATGATGTTTTGGTGACAAAAACTGGGCATGACGTACTCACCGAAGAGGCGCCCAAAGAGCCTGCCGCAATTGAATCCCTCATGGCCTCGGGCCGATAATGTCATCATGCGTTCGCGGGTCACGATTGTTGGCGGCGGACTCGCAGGGGCAAGTCTGGCATGCGCGCTGGAACCGCTCGATCTTGATATCACGGTACTAGAAGCCACCCCGCTTCAACACGACCATCAGCCAAGTTTTGACGAGCGCACCATTGCGCTGACTTATAGTTCCAGGCGGGTGCTGGAAGGCATCGGACTCTGGCCTGAGATCGCGTCAGACGTGGGGCCAATTCATCGCATCCACATCTCCAATCGTGGGCACTCGGGATTCACAAGACTCGATCGGAACCTCATCGGAACGGATGCGTTGGGTTATGTCATACCGACCCGAGTCTTGGGATGCGCGCTGACCGAACGCCTGCGCAATAACCCTCGGGTCGATTACCGATGCCCGGCCGAGGCCAATAGCATCGACCATGATCCGCAGAACTCTTCTATTCGTGTCGAAGTCTCGGGCGAACATATTTCGTCTTCCCTTGTCGTGCTGGCCGACGGGGGCCGCTCGTCACTTGCTCAATCGATAGGCCTAAAGACCAAGGAAAAGCAATACGATAAAGAGGCGCTGATCGGCATTGTTGGGGTCGACCGGGATCAGGACGCCACGGCTTACGAGCGTTTCACCCGCCACGGTCCGCTCGCACTGCTGCCTCTTGACCCGAGGCGTTACGCGCTGGCTTGGACACTGCCTAAAGCCCAAGCCAGTGCTATGGTGACACTGCCTGAGAAGGTTTTTCTTGAAGAGCTTCAGGATGCGTTTGGCGACCGAGTAGGGTTTTTCAGCCGATGTGACCGGCTAAAGACCTATCCATTGCGGCGCGTAGAAGTCGAAACACCCGTGGGTGACAGGCTCATCGCGCTGGGTAATGCGGCCCACATTGTTCATCCGGTTGCCGGTCAGGGCTTTAACCTGGGTCTTCGGGACGTGGCCCACCTGGCTGAAGAAATCTTGTATGGACTCAAAAATGATAAAGATCTCGGCGACTCTGAAGTGCTGACCGAATACGCAAGACTTCGACATCGGCAAACCAAAAGAGTGCTGCGATTTACGGAGGGTCTACTTCAAGTATTTGCTAATGATTATCCCGGGCTGTCATCTGGGCGGAACTTCGCACTGAATATGCTCGAAATTCTGCCTCCAGCGAAACGGATGCTGCTGAAGCGCACCGCTGGTCTGTCGGGGCCGCTTCCCCGACTCGCCCGCGGACTGCCGCTCGGAGCCAGCCTGTGATCCAAACCCAAACCCCTGATTGTGATGCGCTCATCGTCGGCGCAGGCATGATCGGTGGCGCCTGTGCCCTCGCGCTCGCACGTCAGGGTCTAAACGTCAACGTTATCGACAGGGATCACTTAAATCAGAATGCTAAGGCAGAGCCAAGACGCGTCAGCGCCATTAATCTGGCCTCGGAAAATATTCTGAGACGTCTTGAGGTTTGGGATGAGATTGTCGTCTCACCACCTCAAAAATTTGAGCGTATCGAAGTTCGAGATAAAGGAAGCTCCGGGACTATCTCTTTTGATGCAGCCGATCTGGGACTCACTCACTTAGGGCATATCGTCAGTAATGAGGCAATCACTCGCGCCCTGCATCATGCGCTTGATAAAGAACAGCGAGTGTCCTTGCACCTTGACCAAGCCCCCACCGCAATTGCCTCTTCGGGCTCGTCTGTCACAGTCACTTTGGAGACAGGGGAAATAATTTCTGCGCGGATTCTGATCGGCGCTGATGGTGCAAACTCAAGAGTCAGAGAACTCGCCGGCATCACACACCAGGAATCGTCTTACGGCCACATGGCAATTGTGGCTACCGTAAAGCCCGAATTGCCTCATGCCTCCTGTGCCCGGCAACGCTTCTTGGCAAGCGGGCCA
This sequence comes from Proteobacteria bacterium UBA2996, assembly GCA_002346525.1. Lineage (GTDB taxonomy): Bacteria > Pseudomonadota > Gammaproteobacteria > Arenicellales > UBA868 > UBA868. Next base: position 2,183 of record DDZY01000109.1, on the reverse strand, counting down.
TTAGCCTTTTTACCTTTAGCGAATAACGAATGCTCCATTGTGTGGTCGGCCGATACCGAAAAGGCAGATCAATTGCTTTCGCTTGAAGACGAGGCTTTTGCGCTCGAACTTGCCGAGGCATTTCAGCATCACCTCGGCAGTATCCAGAAGGTCAGCCCACGTGCAAAGTTCCCTCTGGTTCGCCGCCACGCCGTCAATTACATCGGTGAACGGATTGCTCTCATCGGCGATGCTGCCCACACGGTACACCCTCTCGCGGGTCTTGGGGCAAACCAGGGGTTTGCTGATGCCGCAGCCCTTTTTGAGGTAATTTCCAACGCGTCTTTGCAAAATCGTGATCTCGCATCCCGATCTGTTTTGCGTCGCTATGAGCGTTGGCGACGCGGTGAAAACGCTCTAGTGCTTAAGGTCATGGATGGATTCCACGGGCTATTTGGCACGGATAACACAGCACTCTCGCGCCTTCGGGGTTTGGGTCTCAACCTGACCGACAACGCACCTCTAATCAAGGAAACACTGGTTCGTTATGCGGTTGGCCTCGAGGGCGATCTTCCGGAACTGACCCAGATGCGCTAGCGCCGGTTTTGCCACACGATGAAATCCCCTTCAATCTTGCTCCGGCCAGTTGTTCTCAGCCTTTTGGGATTTTTCCTGATCCTTTTCTTAGCAAACCCGATCTTTGCTGATCAGGATCAATCGGAGGACCGCGTCCGGACCCGAGTGGTACCCCTAGTCTTTTCCAGCGACAACACCCAGATCGCATATGGCCTCGGGGGTGTATCCATCGGCGCAGGCCAACCGCAGGCGGCTCTTTTTGCTCTGGGGTTCGTTTCCGAGAATGATTCCAGCGCGGTCTCCGTGGGTGCGGTCAACTACCGGATTCCCGTTATTAAAAACTTGTATTTCTCCGGACTTTTCTATCAGTCCGACATGCCACACTACCGCTACTTCGCCGGTGACGATCCGAGCTATGACATTCGTGCAAACGACTCAATGCCGACCTTCACAACACTGCACCTCAATGATTCTGTTGCCCGGGTTCAAGCGCGCTGGGTCCTGCCGATAGGCGCTGCAAAAAACGAGGACTTCAGTCTTTCACGGCGGGCGATCCTGCCTGAGCAACCACAACCGGCGATCTCTCTGCATCCTGCAGAAAGCGGCGTAAGCAGTATCCGATTTGAATGGGAAACCTACGAACGCGATTTCCAGCAATCAAGCGTATCCTCCGACTCTGGCAGCGATGTTTTTCGTCTCAAGTTTGACTGGGACAATACGGGATCTCGCCTCATCCCCAATTCTGGAGGAAGAGTCCGGCTCACATCTGAATGGGGAGACAATAAAGGGGACCATAACGGTCGGTGGAGACGGTACGAAGGAGCAATCACTGGATTTTTTGCCGTGCCGTCCACTCTTGGATGGGCAAAGCAACAGGTCCTTGCCCTGAATCTGCATGCCGCCCACACCCCCACCTGGGATGTCTCTTCTGCACAGAATCGCCCTCCTGCATATCTTGGTGCCCGCCTCGGCGGACTGTTACGTCTGCGCGGATATCGAGGCTCTCGGTTTTATGATCGATCAAGTTGGGTCTACTCTGCGGAGTACCGGCTGATCCCAAAATGGCAGCCATTGGCGGGACTCTTCAGCAAACTGGGTTACCGGGTGCCGTGGTGGCAACTCACGGTTTTTGCTGATAGCGGTCGAGTGGCTCCCTATTTTGATCTTCGCGGCTTCCACCAAAGCATGAAAACAACAACGGGTCTCGGTCTGAGAATCCTGGCCGAGGGTCTGCTGGTTAGGATCGACTTTGCTAGAAGTGAAGAGGAATCTGCCACCGTTGTCGCGATCGATCAGGCTTTCTAAGTCTCTCGATTCACGTCTTCCTGCTCTGTAAACGGGCCAAAGCGCATCGTTTATAATTTTCTTAAGTTTCGAATTGGGAACATCATGTCTGAAAGTGACGACCTCAAGCGGGCAGGGCTCAAAACCACTCAGCCGCGCCTTAAGATTCTTGCAATTCTGGAAGGCAGTTCGGTGCGCCACGTCAGCGCCGAAGACGTCTATAAGCTTTTACTAGAGCAGAATGAGGAGATCGGGCTTGCAACGGTTTATCGGGTACTGACTCAGTTCGAGGCATCGGGCCTCGTGATCCGTCATAACTTTGAGGGCGGCCGCTCGGTTTTTGA
>DDZY01000064.1:3229-13252 GCA_002346525.1 Proteobacteria bacterium UBA2996 | reverse complement strand
CTTGAAGCGTTGATTCGATCCGGCGCGTTGGACTCTTTGGGTATGGAGCGCTCTCATCTGGACTACCAGCTGCCTCAGGCACTGGATGCAGCAGGACAACAGAGCAGCAATGCCTCATCAGGACAGAATGACATGTTTGGAATGCCATCTGTCGACGAGGTCGTGCTCGCAGCACCGCCTGGACACGTCTGGTCGCCGCGCAAACGACTTGAAATGGAGCGCGCCAGCCTCGGGTTTTATCTGACCAGCCATCCGATCGAGCACCACAGAACCGAGTTACGGGCAATAGGGGCGGTCACGATTGCGCAGACAGTGCATCATTCGGAAAAAGCGGTAATGCTTGCGGGCTTGGTTCAGGAGGTCAGAACATTCCAGAATCGCAAGGGCGAAACGGCCGCATTCTTCAGACTGGATGACGGCTCCGGTTACGCCGATGTCAGTATTTCCCCGAGCCTCTTCTCAGAAGCCAGGAGCACGTTGAGTGCAAAGGGGCTCGTACTGGTCCGGGGCACGACTGGGACAGACGACCGATCGGGCCTTCTCGCGCTCAAAGCCGACGGGATGTGGGCTTTGGAAGTCTTCCGTACGGAGCGCCTGTCCGAACTTGATATCACACTTCCCGAGACGCTTGATGCGAGAACAGCCGCTGATGAACTGAAATCAATGCTTCGCCCATTTACGCCCGGGGCAACGAGCGTGACGCTTAACTACAAAAATCCTGATGGGGACAGTCTGTCGATCCGACTGGGGGAACAATGGCGGTTACGGCCAGAGCCCGAATTGTTCGATAGCCTGGTCAACTTCACCGGGGAATCGGCAATCACGTATGAATTTGGCAAAATAGATAAAAGCGTGCACTCTGACGGCAGCAAAGCTCCCTGATCGCCTGTCCTTTGATTTGCCGGAGTAAAATAGCCCGGAATGAGTAGTTCATTAGATTTCGAACAGCCTATCGTCGAACTCGAGGCCAAGATAGACGAGTTAAGACGTGTCGACGTGGACGGGGAACTTGACCTCCATCGCGAAATTGAGCGGTTGGAAACCAAGAGTCGCAAGTTAACCCGTGAAATCTTTGCATCCCTAGATGCCTGGCAGATCACCCGATTGGCGCGCCACCCGCAACGCCCGCATACGCTCGACTATATCTCGCGGATCTTTTCACATTTTCAGGAGCTGGCGGGGGACCGGATGTACGCCGATGATCCCGCTATCGTCGGCGGGCTCGCACGGTTTGGTGGTCAGGGTGTGATGGTGATCGGGCATCAGAAAGGCCGAGACACCAAGGAAAAAGTGCGAAGAAATTTCGGGATGCCCAGCCCCGAGGGCTACCGCAAAGCGCAGCGCTTAATGCGAACGGCCGAACGGTTTGGCCTGCCGGTTATCACATTGATTGATACCCCTGGCGCTTACCCCGGTATCGGCGCCGAAGAGCGCGGTCAGAGCGAGGCAATCGCTCAGAGCATCGCTTTGATGGCGGGGCTTAAAGTACCCATTATCTCGGCCGTCATCGGAGAAGGGGGTTCGGGCGGTGCTCTCGCGATCGGGGTGTGTGACCGTTTGGTGATGCTGCAATACGCGACCTATTCGGTCATCAGCCCAGAAGGCTGTGCGTCCATTCTTTGGAAGAGCGCCGATAAGGCCCAGACAGCTGCGACTGCCATGAAAATTACCTCGGAGAGTCTGAAGCAGAACGGACTTGTCGACGAAGTGGTTTCAGAGCCGGTGGGAGGCGCGCATCGTGATCCCGATCAGACCGCTGATCACCTTCGGGTCGTAATCCGAGAACAACTGCACGCGTTGAACTCCCTGGCGACCGAGGAGTTGTTGCGCGAGCGTGACAAGAGGTTACGCTCATTTGGACGATTCAAAGACGAGGCCTGAGCCGCCCGAGGAATTGGATTCCCTGCAAAGGGTAGTCTGGGGTGCGCTCGCCCCACATAAGCATAGTATGATTCACGTCGCCTTCAGCGGCGGCATTGATTCCACGGCATTGCTGTCGCTGGTGGTCTCGCTGCGCAGCCATCTTGCGTTGCGCGTTCGAGCCTTGCATGTCAATCATGGCTGGACTCCGGATTCAGATACCTGGGAGACTCACTGCAGTCGGTTTTGTAACGATCTGGTGGTACCTTTCGAGTCTTATAAGCTTGCGTCCAAACCATATTGTGCGGGGACGCAAGGCGGGTCTGGCGGTAAGTCGGGTGAGGCCCGGGCCCGCGAACTGCGATATCAATGGTTCGCACGGATGATTGAACCCGAAGATCTACTGGTGACGGGCCATCATTTAGACGATCAGGGTGAGACACTGTTCTTTCGGCTAATGCGGGGTGCATCTGTACGGGGCCTAGGAGCCATACGGCCATTTCAGCGTCTGTATGGTCTAAAGGTGGTGCGGCCCCTTCTTGATGTACCGAAGGAACGTCTAGCAGACTGGGTAACCGAACGTGGTCTACCCACCGTTTGTGACCCCTCTAACTGGGATGAGACATACGATCGGAATCTGCTGCGCCGACAGATCTTTCCGGCCCTTCAGTCTCGCTGGCCCAATGCCGCGCAGACTCTTGCCCGGAGTGCAAGCCACTTCCAGGAAGCGCAGGCGGTGATGGACGATGTAGCCGCGGACGATTTGGCGCGTTGCACACTTCAGCACCGTCAAAATGTACTCTGGGATCTGGGTGCCGTCTCGCGAGCCGCGCTTTTACAACTCAGTTTTCCTCGACTGCTTAACGTGCTGAGATTCTGGGTTGATTCAAAGGGTCTTCTAATTCCATCAGAAAGAGCACTCCGGGAGCTAGTCCGACAGCTCGAATCGGCAGGGCAACAGTCCTCGCCAAGATTAACGGTCGGTGCGGCAGAGTTCCGTTGTTACCGAGACGGATTGTTTTTGATTCCGGGTGCGCTGCAGGATTGTCCTATTCCACGGGAGACTCAATTGTGGGAGGGGACTGCGGTAGAGGTCCGAGGGTCCGACATTGCCCTTCGTGCCGTGTCGGCGGGGAGATCCGGCATGAGGGCCTCCCTTTTTGGAGAAGGAACGGTGGAGTTGCGTTGGGGCAGGGGAGTGCAGACGGTGCAGCCACTGGGGCGCGGTCCTCATCGCCGCTCACTACGAAAACTCCTCCAGGAAACCAGCATCCCGCCCTGGGAGCGTGAGCGCATTCCACTGATCTTCATCGATGGACGATTCGCGGCGATGCCGCGGATCGTCGTCGATGAATTTTGTAGCGCGGCTACTGGAGAAGCAGGCATTAAGATTCTCCTCGATGACTTGCGAGAGACGAGGTGGAAGTAAGTTGGTCCGTTGTATCGGAAAGGATCGTCTGTTATCCTAACGGTCCGTCGGGTGTCGCTGGCGGGGAACAGCAATGACTGATTTCCCGGAATCCCTCGCCCGTTTAGATCAATTCCGATTATAGGAAACCATGTCCGACGGAACTCCCCCCAAATTTGCTTTCATAACCGGCGGTGTCGTCTCATCTCTCGGAAAGGGGTTGTCTGCTGCCTCATTGGGTGCGCTGCTGGAAGCGAGAGGCCTGACAGTGACCTTGGTGAAACTTGATCCCTACATTAATGTTGACCCGGGGACAATGAGCCCGTTCCAGCACGGAGAGGTCTTTGTTACGGACGATGGCGCTGAAACCGATCTTGATCTGGGACACTACGAGCGGTTCGTGCGAACCCGAATGGGCCGAAAAAATAATTTCACCACCGGACAGATCTATGAGCGTGTCATTCGCAAAGAACGGCGCGGCGATTTCCTTGGCGGAACAGTGCAGGTCATTCCGCACATCACAAATGAGATCAAGGAGTCGATTATTGCCGCAGGAGACGGTCACGACATCTGCCTGGTCGAGATCGGCGGCACAGTCGGCGATATCGAATCGCTTCCGTTCCTGGAGGCCATCCGGCAGATGCGCATAGAGCGAGGCAGGGAGAATACGATATTTCTGCACCTCACCCTCGTTCCAGCACTCCAGACGGCAGGCGAGATCAAGACCAAACCAACGCAGCATTCGGTCAAGGAATTGCGCAGCATCGGTATTCAACCCGACATCGTCCTGTGTCGTGCGCACGATCCTCTGCCGGCCGATGCGCGGCGAAAGATATCCCTTTTCACGAATGTAGAAGAAGCCTCTGTTATTTCCGCTGAGGATGTCGACAATATCTACTCGATTCCTCGTCGTTACCACGAGCAGGGTTTGGACGATGCGGTCGTCAAACATCTTGCCCTCGGCGGCCGGGAATCAGACCTCGGGGAATGGGACGAGGTCGTGGGCATTATGCAGTCGCCTGAGGCGGAACTCACGATAGCCATGGTGGGTAAGTATGTCTCGCTGACCGAATCCTATAAGTCCCTCTCGGAGGCAATAATTCATGCGGGTATCCGGAATCATGTTCGGCCCGTCGTGAAGTATGTTGATGCCGAAGAACTGACGAGTCTCGAAGAAGCGACCGAGATCTTGTCAGATGTCGATGCGGTGCTGGTGCCCGGGGGGTTCGGCGCGCGAGGCACCGAAGGTATGATCAACGCAGCCCGTTTTGCTCGGACCTCCGGTACTCCCTATCTGGGAATTTGTCTCGGCCTGCAAATCGCGGTGATCGAGTTCGCTCGTCACGTTGCTGCCATGGAATCGGCAAACAGTACCGAATTCAACGACAGCGGCGATTTTCCGGTGGTGGCACTGGTAACCGAATGGACGGAAGGCGACGGTAAACTAATGGAACGCAGCGACAGTGATGATCTGGGGGGCACGATGCGGCTCGGCGCCCAGGAGGCCCATCTGGACCCGGAGTCATTGTGCGCCCAAATATACGGTCGCAATACCATTTTTGAACGGCATCGCCACCGCTATGAAGTAAACAACCAGTACCGCCCGCGTCTGGAAGAAGCGGGTCTTCGGGTATCGGGGCGATCGGCAGACGATCTTGTCGAAATGATCGAGATTCCGTCGCACCCGTGGTTTGTTGCCTGTCAGTTTCACCCCGAGTTCAACTCGACACCGCGCGATGGACATCCGCTTTTTGCCGAATTTCTGGCAGCCGCCCGACGACATCAAAACGCCTTACGTCATCCGGACTCCAATACGGCCTCAGCGTGAGTATATTCAGCCGTCGTAGCGGATCAGAGGGAGGCCTGTTCTTTATCGTCGGGCCGTGCGTCATTGAAAGCCGGGAAAACGCACTGCGTACGGCGGAAGAACTTGCCAAGATAGCGTCTGCGCTCAATATTGCGCTGATATATAAGTCATCCTTCGACAAAGGCAATCGTTCTTCAGGTGCTTCTTTTAGAGGTCCTGGCTTGGACGCCGGGCTGCAGGTACTGGAGGCAGTACGGTCGGAGACTGGGCTTCCCGTATTGACAGACGTGCATACGCCGGAACAGGCGACGTTGGCAGGGCAGGTTGTCGACATGCTGCAAACCCCGGCCTTTTTGTGTCGCCAGACAGATCTTATTGTCGCCGCAGCGGCGACAGGTGTGCCGGTGAATATCAAAAAAGGACAGTTCATGGCGCCGCAGGAAATGCGAACCGTTGCGCAGAAAGCCGTGGCTGCCGGAGGTGATGACATCTTCCTATGTGAGCGAGGCACGACGTTTGGATACCACAACCTGGTGGTCGATATGCGGTCGCTGCAGGTGATGGAGTCGCTGGGTTTTCCGGTGATTTTCGATGCCACACACTCCGTCCAGTTGCCGGGTGCCGGCGGGGACCGGTCTGATGGCCAACGGGAATTTGTTCCTTTGTTGGCTCGTGCCGCGGTGGCGGCAGGTGTCGCCGGCGTATTTATGGAGACGCATATTGATCCTGCCAATGCCTTAAGCGACGGGCCGAACGCTTGGCCGCTGGGTAGGTTGCAGCCCCTGCTTGATGACTTGGTGAGAATTGATGAGGTAGCGAAGCAATCAAACTTAACCGGCAGCAAAAACTAGCAGCACCACACTATGAATCATCCGTCCTCCTTAATCATTTCCCGGGTTCACGCGAGAGAAATCCTCGATTCCCGGGGATTTCCGACCCTCGAAGCAGATGTGACGCTAAAAGGGGGCGCAGTGGGGCGCGCAGCGGTACCTTCCGGGGCATCCACGGGCAAACGCGAGGCCCTGGAACTGAGAGATGGAGACCCTGACCGGTTCAATGGCAAGGGTGTCACCAGAGCGGTGGGCAACGTCAATGGTGAAATTCATCAGTGTCTGGCAGGCCGCGACGCCGCGGATCAGCGCCAGGTCGATGAGCAGTTAATTGCACTGGATGGGTCTCCCAACAAGGAGCGTCTCGGGGCCAATGCCATGCTTGCCGCCTCGCTTGCGACCGTGAAGGCTGCGGCCAACGGTCTGGGCGAACCTTTATACGACCACATTGGGAGGCTTCACGACAATCCTCGTCCGACGCGCCTTCCTGTTCCTCAGATGAACATCCTGAATGGCGGGGCACATGCGGACAACAATATCGACTTTCAGGAGTTTATGGTACTTCCTGCTGGGGCAGTCTCGTTTCGGGAGGCTCTTCGCTGCGGAGTCGAAATCTTTCACCAGTTACGGTCCGAGTTGATTTCACAAGGTCTGCAGACCGCAGTGGGGGACGAGGGTGGATTCGCTCCGGACTTTCCCTCCAATGAAGCGGGTCTCCAGGCTGTTCTGCAGGCAGTGGAGCAGTCGGGCTATACGATCTCTGAAGACGTGCTCTTGGGCCTCGATCTTGCTAGTTCTGAGTTTTTCGAAGAAAACCGGTATCTACTTCGATCAGAGGGCCGAAGTTACGGCACGTCTGAGTTCATTGCCTTTATATCCGATCTGACGGATCGAATCCCTATCATCTCCCTGGAGGACCCATTGGACGAGGAGGACTGGGATGGATGGGTAAAACTGACACAGGAGATCGGTCAGATTGTTCAATTGACCGGCGATGACCTTTTCGTTACCAATCCAGGCATCCTTGAAAAAGGTATCAACCTGAAGGCGGCAAACTCGATTCTGATCAAGGTTAACCAGATTGGGACCTTGAGTGAGACACTGGATGCTGTCCGCCTTGCACAGTCAAACGGTTACGCGGTTACAGTTTCACATAGATCCGGGGAAACTGAAGATACGACTATTGCGGACCTGGCTGTCGGCGTGGGGGCCGACCAGATCAAGACCGGTTCCTTGTGCAGATCAGAGAGAACCGCAAAATATAACCGCCTGCTCCGTATCGAAGAAACGCTGGGTGAGGGCGCCATCTATGCCGGCAGGAACGCCTTTCGGCAACTGTAAGCGTTTCCGAGACTTTTGAGACTTGCCGGTGCCCTACCTAAGGACGCTAATCTTCTGCCTGATCGGACTCGTCCTCGTCTTGCAATATGCGCTATGGTTCGGCAAAAGTAACGTCGTAGACCTCATTCATTTACGTCGCTCAGTGAGTGAGCTTGAGAAAGAAAACCTGTCTTTGCGTGAGCGCAATAACCGGCTCCATGCTGATGTCAATGAAATCAAGAACCGTGTTGAGGCGATCGAGGCGCGGGCACGCGAACAGCTCGGGCTAATTATGCCCGGTGAGACCTACTACCAAGTCGTGCCGGCGGAGGACGACACGACGCCACGCGATCCAGATTAAAGTTTAGGTTAAATCGTCCACCGGAATCCGGTAGGGAAGAGGGCGAATTGATAATGGTGTCTCCTCCCAGAGAAGTTCCTCAGAGTTCGATTTCATTATCGCTGTAACCGGGACTGATGCCAAAAACTGTATCTGCCCGGGAGTTCGGGTTGCCCCGGCACTGACGACTACGCCGTTGCGGCCGGATGCCCCGCTAGTGCAGAGCACCGTGCTCCCTGGATCAGGGTGCCGGGTCTGCTCGGCAACCGCCCGGATCATCCGCTGCTTGGGCTTGCCCCGGTAACGAACCCGGGCAACAACCTCCTGACCCGGGTAACAGCCCTTTTGAAAGCTCACGCCGCCCACCAGATCCAGATTGACGGATTGCGGGATAAACATCTCTGAAAGTGGCGCGCTGATCACAGCGACACCTAACTCGATACAGAGTTGCCGGAAGGATAGTCTTTCCGAAAGGGGGTCTACAGCGGCCGCTTCGGTAGTCGAGACATCTAGAAGATCCTGGATGCGGAATAGTAGATCAGCGTTAGCTGTCGGCTGGTCCGGGTCCGGTCGCTTGTCCTGAAAGGCAAGACATCGCTCCGCGAGTCGTTCGAACCTGACGTCCGCACGCATGACGTAGATCCGGAGGCGGGCAACGACCGTCTCAGACACGGAGTCGTGGGTCAGCAATAAGAATTCACTCTGGGCTCGACAGACCAAGAACACTGCCAATAGGCGGCCTTTTGGAGAACAATATCCCGAGAGCGCCCAACCGCCATCAGGGATCGTGCTGACATCACCGGTGAACTGACTCTGGAGAAACGATTCAGCGTCATTGCCAAAACAACGGAACACGTGGAAATCCGGTGCGGGGATAAAGCCTTCGGTCATAGCGCGTTATGGACGATTGAAGAGAAGGAGTAACACTCGCCTCTAATCCTGACGGGGCGTTCACTGAAGCGTGCGATATTACGCCCGCCGAAGTCGATCTTGCAAACAAAAAAGGGTCTTGAAAACAAACAGAAAGGCCCTCAAAATTAGGGTTGTTGCAATGCACAAAAAAAACGTAAAGTTGGGAGGCGTCGTCGACACTAAGTCGGGCGGCGCACACGCGCCGCGGGTCGCCCCTGCCAGTCAGAAGGTCGGGGACGGCGAGACGGCCGAAACCAGCTGCTCGGAAGATTCTGCGGCCGGAGATTCAACGTTCCGTCGACCCGACCCTACTCGCTACGGTGATTGGGAGCGAAACGGCCGCTGCATCGACTTTTAGCCGAACCATCTGCCTAGCATCCCAGGTATTAGTTCCGAATGTCGAATTCCCGCACCCGACCCATATCGCCGCATTTACAGGTCTACCGCCCGCAGCTGACGAGCGTGCTGTCCATAATGCACCGGCTCACCGGTCTTTTGCTGTCCGGCGCATCTGTCGTATTGTCGTTGTGGCTCGTTAGTCTGGCATTGGGCGAGCCCACGTATACCCGATTTGCCGGACTGTGGGACAGCTGGGCGGCAACAGCTCTGATGGTGGCTGTCGTTTTCTGCGTCTACTTCCACCTGTTAAACGGTGTTCGGCATCTGGCCTGGGACAGGGGATTTGGCTTTGATCTAGCCACTGTTTACGTGAGTGGCTGGACGGTTGTCGTAGGGGCGTTTGCGCTCTCCGCATTAACCTTTGCGCTGCTGGTGTGAAGTTCCCCGTATCTCGAGACAACACATGATGGCCGCCTCTCGCACAAGTCGCCCTGCATCAACTCACCCCGGTCTAGGTCACTGGCGATGGCAGCGCGTAAGCGCCATTGTCCTGGTGCCGCTGATTCTCTGGACGCTCTGGATGATGCGATCACTGGATGGGGGATCCTACTTGTCCGTAAGAGCGTGGCTTCAGGACATTGGGCCGAAAACGGCTCTGCTGCTTCTGGTGCCGTTGTCCTATTTTCATGGCGCGCTTGGCCTGCAAGTCATCATTGAAGACTATCTGCACCCCCCGTTGCGATCGCTTTTTATTTGGCTGGTGCGGCTTGTCGCGCTCATACTTTCCGTCGTCAGCCTATGGGCTGTTCTTGCTGCCGGCTCAATTTGACCCGCTAATGACTTCAGCCTACGAACTTGTCCAACACGAACATGACGTAGTTGTTGTGGGCGCCGGCGGCGCTGGACTACGTGCCTGTCTGAGTCTCGCAGAAGCGGGACTGCGTACCGCCTGTATCACCAAGGTCTTCCCGACGCGCTCGCATACGGTAGCCGCGCAGGGCGGCATGAGCGCGGCGCTCGCCAATATGGGGGAAGATGACTGGCGATGGCATATGTATGACACCGTGAAGGGATCGGATTGGCTGGGTGACCAGGAGGCCATCAGCTTCATGTGCAAAGAAGCCCCCTCTGCTGTGGTTGAACTTGAGCACTATGGAGTGCCTTTCTCCCGAACGGCGGATGGAAAGATCTACCAACGGGCTTTTGG
>DDZY01000064.1:0-2840 GCA_002346525.1 Proteobacteria bacterium UBA2996 | reverse complement strand
GCCATTCTGCACACGCTCTATCAGCAGTCGTTACGACGCCGGGTCGAATTTTTTATCGAATATTTCTGTCTCGATTTGATTATGGAAGCCGGCGAATGCAAAGGAGTCGTCGCCTGGTGCCTAGAAACCGGAGTCATTCACGTTTTCTGGGCAAAACGTGTCATTCTTGCGACGGGCGGCTATGGCAGGGCCTATTTTTCCGCCACATCTGCTCACACCTGTACGGGAGACGGGAATGCCATGGTCCTGCGTGCAGGCCTTCCTCTGCAGGACATGGAGTTCGTCCAGTTCCACCCTACGGGCATCTACGGATCAGGCTGTCTGATAACAGAAGGGGCCCGAGGCGAAGGGGGATTCCTGACCAACGCGGACGGCGAGCGTTTCATGGAACGCTATGCGCCAAACACAAAGGACCTCGCCTCACGTGACGTCGTGAGCCGCTCGATGACCATGGAGATTCGCGCCGGCCGAGGCGTGGGTGACGAAGGCGATCATATTCATCTACACCTCGAGCATCTCGGTCCCGAAATTCTGGCAGAGCGTCTTCCCGGGATTTCAGAGACCGCGCAGATTTTCGCCGGGATTGATGTGTGTAAGGAACCGATTCCTGTCATTCCCACGGTGCATTACAACATGGGCGGTATTCCAACCAATATACATGGGGAATGTTTGGGTACTCTGAATGGCGACGCTGCACCGGTTGTTCCCGGATTGATGGCGATTGGGGAGGCGGCCTGTGTTTCGGTCCACGGGGCGAATCGGCTAGGCTCCAATAGCCTCTTGGATCTGATTGTATTCGGCCGTGCTGCCGGACAGCATGCTGCCCGGACCGTGTCGTCAGCGGACAGCGCCGCGAAGGGAGGGCGGTCACCGGTCGATAATATCCTTGATCGGTTTGACAGGATTCGATATGCGAATGGACCCGCAAGCACGGCGGCGATCCGTCTCAGAATGCAGCGGGTGATGCAGATGAATTGCGCGGTGTTCAGGAATGAACAGGTGTTGAGCGAAGGGGTTAACCAAATCGACGAGACCTCCGGGATGTTCGCTGATATCGGCGTGACCGATCGATCTATGATCTGGAACACTGACTTGGTGGAAACGCTCGAGCTTGAAAACCTGCTGGCTCAGGCTCGGGTGACAGTCCACAGCGCTCGCGCGCGGACTGAGAGCCGGGGCGCCCATGCCCGAGATGACTATCCTGATCGTAACGATAAAACCTGGATGGTGCATACACTGGCTGGCTTGAAAGAGAATTCGATCGAACTTTCCTACCGGCCCGTGAACATGGAGACCGGAATGCCGGATGTAGAGAGTATTCCCCCTAAGGCCAGGGTGTATTAACGATCATGGCCCAGTTCCGACTTCCTAAAAACGCACGGATGATCCAAGGGCGGCGTCATAATGACGGGTCAGGAATGCAGCGGCCGCTGCAGCTACAGATATATCGCTGGAATCCGGACGACGATTCCCAACCACAGATAGACGAGTACACCATTGATCAGGCTACCTGCGGGCCAATGCTTTTGGATGCCTTGATCAAGATCAAGAACGAGATTGACTCCACGCTGACCTTCAGACGTTCCTGCAGAGAAGGGATCTGCGGGTCTTGTGCGATGAATATCGATGGAACCAACACCCTGGCCTGCACCCAATCATTGGCGAAACTTAAGACACCCGTAAAAGTTTATCCATTGCCGCACATGCCGGTGATAAAGGACTTGGTCCCCGATCTAACGCATTTTTTCGATCAGTACGCATCGGTCGAGCCCTGGCTAAAAGCCTCCGACCCACCGGACGGTCAGGAGCGTCGTCAGAATACCGAAAACCGTGAAGCCCTTGATGGGCTTTACGAGTGCATCCTGTGTGCGTGTTGTTCTACGAGCTGTCCGAGCTACTGGTGGAATTCAGAGCAATACCTCGGCCCGGCAAATCTGTTGCAGGCTTACCGATGGATCGCCGATAGCCGAGATGAAGCGACTGCCGAGCGCCTTGAGCAGTTAAACGACAATTTTAAACTTTATCGTTGTCACACCATTATGAATTGCACGAACGCCTGCCCCAAGGGTCTCAATCCGGGAAAGGCTATCGGTGAGATCAAATCACGGATCAGCAAAGAGAAGATTTGAATACCGTTGCCGGACAACGGATCAACCGGCTCATTTGGCGCACACGCCGCGGTGCCCGGGAGCTGGATGGGTTATTGATGGCCTATGCGCAGGAGCACGTGTCGACATGGAGTCAGAAAGAGATGGCGAGTTTTGAGGAATTGTTGGCCCAACCTGACCCGGTCCTCATGGACTGGTTCATGCGCAGAACAAGGCCGCGCGATGCCCAACTCAAGGGCCTCGTCGCGGATATCTTAGCGTCGAAAAGGTGTCTGTCCTCAGTCTAGCGGGCGCTCAGTCTCTGGGCTCCGGCCGCAAAACGGTATCGTGCAGCTGGTTAGGGTCTGAGGCAGGGTAGTCCTGGGTGAAATGCAGTCCGCGGCTTTCCCGCCGTTCGGCCGCACAGCGGACAATCAACTCCGAGACCACGACCAGGTTTCGCAGTTCGAGCAAATCTCGGCCGACCCGGAAGTGGCTGTAGAAATCCCGGATCTCCTCATGCAGCAGGTGCAGCCTGTTGGCCGCTCGTTGCAGACGTCGGGAGGTGCGGACAATGCCGACGTAATCCCACATAAAGCGTCTAATTTCTTCCCAGTTGTGCGCCACCACCACAAGTTCATCGGCGTCTGACACCTGACTCTCGTCCCAATCAGGCGGACTCGGGTCGGTGCCAGGCGAGCGGTCCAAGTGTTCGAGGATCGACGGGACTGCCCGATCGGCGAACACAATGCA
>DDZY01000184.1:2781-13135 GCA_002346525.1 Proteobacteria bacterium UBA2996 | reverse complement strand
CAGGCGAACGAGATCATTAATCTCGTCTGTTACCACCGATATGATCTTGCTACTGAAAATGAAGACGAATGCGCCCGCCTCGGTGAAGACCTGGCTGATAAATGGGCCATGATCATGCATAACCACGGTCTGCTGTCGGTTGGGCGAGGCCTGGCCGAAGCCTTCTACCTTCTGTACACCCTGGAGAGCGCCTGCAAGATTCAAGTTGATGTGATGGCTTCAGGTGCCGAGCAGATCATCCCGAACCCGGCTGCGATCGCGAGCGTCCAGCAGTACAGCCTGTTAGGCAAACCAGGGGCGGATGACCCGGAAAGTTATCTGCAGCGCAACTGGCAGGCTCTTATCCGGATGCTTGATCGCGAAGATCCCTCGTTTCGGGAGTAACCCTCTCCTGCAGGACTTATCAAGGTCTCAGTTTTTTTACGTTGCCTTGGCAGTTTGCGTCTGGGCACTATTGACGAGCCAGACCCCGTACACGGTGACGAGCAATGCGGCCCAGAGCCACAGGCTATAGCGCTCACCGAAGACCACCATCGCGGTTCCGATCCCGAAAAAAGTGACGAGGTAAGCGACCTGACTGAAATAGACCGGGCCGGCTATCCGAACCAGGACAAAAAACAGGGTGAATGTCACAGCAGAGATCACCCCATGCAGAATAATCAGACCATCGATCACGGAAGGCTCGCTCCAGAGCACAAACCACTGGTCCGACATCAGGGTCGCAATCAGGAGCAGTAAAGCCGAGGCGCACATCATGCCGTTGGCGCCAACTAGCGAATCGATATCCGCAGGACGGCATTTCGCTGTGTACACGTTTCCTGCTGCGTAGCCGATAGGTGACAGGAAAGCCAACAGGAACCAGCCGATGGGCTGATCTGATGGCAATCCATTTTCCGGGAGTACCACCAGCAGCGCTCCGAGCAGCCCCAGCCCAATGCCGGATGCCCGTTTTAGATTCCGCGGCTCAAGCCCAAAGACATATGACAGCAGATACGTGATTAGCGGCACCATGGTCAGCACCAGTGACATTGCTCCGACACTGAGGTAGTTCAGACAAAGAAACATATTGGCCGTAGGCAGCCCTGATGTCAGCGTCCCCGCCGCCAGAAAATAGCCGATGTGCCGTCCCGACAGAGGCACCCGCTGGCGCCGAAAAATATTGGCTGCCGTCAGGAGCGCCGCCCCGATTAGCACCGTCCAGAACGCATAACCGAGCGGGGGGGTATCAGAGAGACCGATATATCTCGCTACGTTAGTCACCCCGCCCCACAGCAACCCCAGCGAAAGAAGAATGGTTAGTGGTAACCAGGCTTTTGTCATAATGGGACCGCACTCTGGACAGGCGTCTTACAGTACCGATCCCTGATCTGTTGGGCTCCGCAACATGCGGTCACGCTAGGTATGACTTTTTGTTTCATCTCTCAATAAAAGGATCAGAGCCAGTACGGTGGCCATGACACCCACCAAGACCGCTGGCAACGGAAAACCGTTTCCCAGCGTCGCTTCCCAGAGAATCACCCAACTAGGTGTGAGGTAGGTGTAAGCCATCACCTTAGCGGAAGGCAGGTGAAGAGTTGAATACTGCACCAGAAAAAAGGACAGCGCGCTTGCGAATACAGCAAGATAGACCAGCGTAATCCAGACCATCGGCGATAACGCAGCGTAGTCCGTAGCAGCGAGGTCCCGAGCTCCGTAAACCGACAACATAACCGTCGCACCCAGAATTGTACCGAAGGTGAAAACCACTGGAGACTGGTTCCGGTTGAGCTTGCGTACCAACGGCGTGTAGATCGCGTGGGCCACGCAACCGAAAAAGAACACGGCCTCGCCCCGCCCGACCTCAAAAGCCATCAGCGCATCCAGGTCTGCCCTGAAAATCACCCAGACCGCTCCTGCCCCGCCAATACTGAGCGCAAGCGCAACCCGCTGATTGACCCGCTGGGAGAGCAGCAAGTAACCGAAAACCGCACTAATCGCCGGAGTCAAAGTGAAGACAGCAGAGGTTGATACCGCTGGGGCCGTCTTAAGCCCCTCGAACATCAAGACAAAATAAGTGCCCATCAGACTGCCCAAAAGCAGGTAACGCCATGAGGACTCGAGATCGCGACGGGAGATCCGGCAGCTCCGCCAGGTCCAGACCGCCATGACCACCGCAGCGAGCATAAAACGCAACGCCGTCAGTGCAGCAGGGGTGATGTCATTGGCGATAATATGGCCAAGGCTGAACGAACCCGCGACCACTGCAGAAAAGAGCAGCATGGCCCCATGAGCCAGCATTCCGGAATAGGTCGACAAGAATCACACCGTTTGGTCAAAGGCAGGCCCGAGTATAACGACAGACCTTTGACTGGCAGAAAAAACCGTGAAAGGACGTTCCAGGAAACAGCGGTTCAAGGCCTGTAATCGAAAACGTACCGCTTGACTTCAGCCGTAGACGGCTCCGCTATAAATACAATTACGCTCTGGATTCCCATTAGCGTCGCTGAAGCGGTTTTTCGGAATCTGCGCTGCACTGCAGCGGCAACTCAAGTCTGAACTGAGCGATCTCGGGCAGATCGAACTGATCTTTGCCTTTCTGGTCTCCGTATTCTTTTTCCGGGCGAGAGTCAGCCAACCTGAGGTCATTGGTGCGATCCTGCTCAGCGGGGCAATTGTCCTGCTCGTACTCGAGAAAGCGGTCTAACTACGAGACTTTTGCTTCGCGAATGGGGAGAAGATAGTTATCCAGAAAATGATCGAGCCATCCGCGGGCCTCACCCGCGGATTGTGCGTGACTGGCCAGTTGATCTTCGTGTGGTTGCGCTCCGGTGAGGGTTAACTTGGGACTGCCCCGCTCTGACGTGCACCAGTGATTGACCATTTCCCGGGTAATTTCGGGATGGAATTCGATCCCGTAGGCGTGATCCGCGTAAGAGAAGGCCTGCCCTGAAAACGACTCGCTTTGAGCCAGATGCACGGCCCCCTGCGGAATCTCAAACGTCTCCGAGTGCCACTGATAAAAAGTCGTTTCCTGAGGCAAGAAGGCTTTGCCTTGAGGAGTCGGAGACACCGGCCAATAACCGATTTCAACGATACCGTCTCCGCGTGGCCCGACCTTGGCACCGAGTACGCGCGCCAATTCCTGTGCACCAAGACAGATCCCCAACAGGGGAATTTTCGAGGGAAGTACCGTTTTTTCCAGCCAATCCAGTTCGGCCCGGATTCCCGCAACATCGTCATCGGTAGCGCTTTGCGGCCCGCCGAAAACGATCACCGCTTCATAACGGGAAAGGTCCTCCGGTAATCTATCTCCCAGGCAGGGGCAGTACTGATCCAGTGCAAATCCTCTGTCCGCAAGATTTCTCCCCAGAAATCCAGGCGTGGAGGTTTCCTGATGCACTACCGTCAATATCTGCTGGCCGGGTTTCATCGATGACAAATAGAAAAAGATAAGGGCACCTGATTGTAGTTCAGAAACCAAACAACGACCCATCCCCTGTTCGTCCCAATTGGGTATCCGGCGACTCTCCTCATCCTATCCGTATATCCGCGCGGACGGTTTCCTACGTAAGACGCCTTCATAAAGAGTTAACTTAACCGTAGAATACTCCCGCTTTTTCGGCAAGAACTACCATCATGGATCGCTTTTCGCTCGCTTGGGGCCGTTGGGTAACCCGTTACCGTGCCGCCACCATCGCCCTATCACTCCTGCTCGCACTCGGTGTCGCCTCGGGAGGTCAATTTCTCACCTTTACCAACGACTATCGAGTCTTTTTCGGAAGCGAGAACGTGCATCTGCAGGCTTTTGAGGAACTGCAGGATATCTTCAGCAAAAACGACAACGCCCTGATCGTCCTGGCACCGCGGGAGGGCCAGGTTTTCACGCCAGAGACACTCGCTGCCATTGCCGACGTTACAGAACGGGCCTGGCTCACCCCTTTTTCAATCCGGGTCGACTCGCTCACCAACTTCCAGCACACCACGGCGATCGGGGATGACCTTGAGGTCGCCCCCCTGGTACAGGATGCCGAAAGCCTGACAGGCTCTGAGCTTTCCCGCATTAAAGCAGCCGCACTCAATGAGCCCGCCCTGCTCAGACGACTGATCTCACCTGATGCGCGCGTTACCGCGATCAACATCACGGTAGAGCTGCCCGGGGTCGATGAAGCTACCGAAAATCCGCGCGCTGCGGCCGCAGTTCGTGACATTCGCGACTACATCGAAGCCACCTACCCGAATATGGATGTTTACCTGACTGGAATCGTGATGATGAATCAGGCGTTCCAGGAAGCTGCAATGAGTGATACCACTCAACTGATTCCGGCTGCACTCGCAATTATCCTGCTGATGGTCTTTCTGCAGTTAAGAGGCCTCACGGGCACGCTCGGCACCCTGATTGTCATTGCCCTCTCGGTGATTGCAGCCATGGGCACGGCCGGTTGGATGGGCATCCGGCTGACACCGCCCTCCATGTCGGCCCCCACGATCATCCTGACCCTTGCCGTCGCTGACTGCGTGCATATCCTCTCGAACTGGCTGCAGAAGATCCGAGAGGGTCTGGGAAAGCAGGAAGCCATGGCCGAGAGTATCCGTATTAACTTCAGCCCGGTCCTGCTGACCTCGGTCACGACTGCGATCGGATTTCTTTCGCTCAATTTCAGTGATTCACCGCCTTTTCACGATTTAGGGAATATCTCAGCGGTGGGCGTCATGTTTGCCTGGCTGTTTTCCACGACGCTGTTGCCGGCACTCGTAACTTTGTTGCCGGCAAAGCCCCGTCAGGGACGCAGCCTGATTACGCAGATGATGACCCGGCTTGGAGACTGGGTCATTAAGCGCCGCCGAATCCTCATGCCGACAGTGGGCCTGGTGATTGTCGGGCTGGTGCTGGTCATTCCCCGCAATGAACTTAACGACGTCTTTGTTCGCTATTTTGATGAACGAATCGAGTTCCGCCCTCATACCGATTTCGTCGTCGATAATCTGACCGGAATGTATTTCATCGATTACGCGCTCGATTCAGGCGAGTCGGGCGGAATTTCCAATCCCGCCTACCTCGCCCAGGTTGAACGGTTCTCGAACTGGCTGGCTGAACAGCCTGAAGTCATGCATGTCAGCACGCTGACGGATGTCTTCAAGCGCGTCAACCGCAGCATGCACAGCGATGATCCTGACTGGTACCGCTTACCACAAGAACGGGACATGGCGGCACAGTACCTTCTGTTATATGAGATGTCCCTGCCCTACGGGCTGGACCTCAATAACCAGATAGACGTTGAAAAACAGCGCACCCGCTTGAGTGCCACTCTGGAAACCCTGTCGACCACACAGACGCTTGCTTTTGAACAGCGCAGTTACGATTGGATGCGGGAAAACACACCAGCGCTGCTGACAACAGCCGCAAGTCCGCCGATCATGTTTTCCCATATCGGCATGCGCAATATTGTCAGCATGCTCGGGGGTACCGCCTTTGCGTTAATTGCCATCTCATTGCTGATGATCGCGGCGCTGCGCAGTTGGCGGTTTGGGCTTTTGACCCTAATCCCGAACATCGCACCGGCAGCGATGGCATTCGGTTTATGGGCCCTGGTGGACGGCGAAGTCGGACTGGGCCTGTCTGTGGTTGCCGCCATGACACTCGGGATCGTCGTGGATGACACGATCCACTTCATGACCAAATACCTGCGCGCAAGGCGCGACCAGGGGCTGGATGCTGCGGCAGCCGTTCGGTATTCCTTTGCTACCGTGGGCGTCGCTCTCTGGACTACCACCCTGGCATTGGCAGCAGGATTTCTGGTGATTTCTACCTCGGCGTTCTCGGTCAACGCAGAAATGGGATTGCTGGTGGCCGTGGTCGTGGTACTGGCGCTGGTTGTGGACTTCCTCCTGCTGCCGGGATTACTCATCCGTTTCGACCGATGGCTTTCTGGCAAACATGCTGCCAATACCGGTCAAGACCCTATCAGCCAGACCGCCTGAGCATAATATTCGCGCAGACTACCGGAGCCTTTTCATGAGACCTATCAGCGTTCTTTTCGCCTTTATCGCCCTCTTCTTGCCGCAGCTATCGTTGGCTGACGCATCCAACGACAGGGCACGGGGTCTTGAGATAGCGACCGAGGCAGATCAGCGGGACAGCGGCTGGCAATACCAAAGTTCCGACATGGAGATGATTCTGCGGAACCGCGCAGGCAAGGAGAGTCGACGCAAGATCAGTTCCCGCCAACTCGAGGTCGAGGGTGATGGCGA
Organism: Proteobacteria bacterium UBA2996; assembly: GCA_002346525.1. Lineage (GTDB taxonomy): Bacteria > Pseudomonadota > Gammaproteobacteria > Arenicellales > UBA868 > UBA868. Next base: position 6,907 of record DDZY01000184.1, on the reverse strand, counting down.
CAAGACCCTCTCACTCTTTCACGAGCCACGGGATGTCCGGGGGACCGCGATGCTGACCTTCTCCCACGGACTGGAGCCAGATGATCAATGGCTTTACCTGCCCGCCATCAAGCGGGTCAAGCGGATTTCCTCCCGAAACCGGTCCGGCCCCTTCATGGGCAGCGAATTTGCATTCGAAGATCTGAGCTCCCAGGAGCTCGACAAATATGATTATCGCTATCTTCAGGATGAATCCTGCGGCGCCTATCAGTGTTACGTGATCGAACGTATTCCCCTTTACGAAAACTCCGGCTACACACGACAGATCGTCTGGCTGGATCAGGCTGAATTCCGGTCCATCAAGATCGAATACTACGACCGCAAGGATGAACTGCTGAAGACGCTGGATTTTTCTGACTATCAGGAGTATCCGGGAGGCTACTGGCGGGCCGACAGGATGGAAATGACCAATCATCAAACCGGCAAAAGCACAACCTTGCTCTGGTTCAATTACGATTTTGAAACCCCGCTTAAAAGTGGGGACTTCAACAAGAATGCGTTAAAACGGCTGTTGTGATTGCTGCGCGCAGACGGTGCTGGTATTCGCGGCTTATCGCCGGAATGCTGGGCATCTTTGCGCTTGCCTCATCCTTATCGGCATGGGCAGATGTTGACAGGCAATTTGAACTTTCACTTCAGGGGCAGTTCTTCCCCGGCATTCATTCGGGATCATCCGATGTTCGCGAGCAGTTTTTTGCAGGGCTCGAAGCTGAGTTCACCAGCGATTTTGATTCCGATCACCTGATCGGCACTTTTCTCCCTTACGGCCGGATCGCCTCGACTGGGGGTGAGATGAATCATGCCGACATCCGGGAATTGAATCTGCTGTACACCGCAGATAACTGGGAAGCTATCGGCGGCATCAGCCGGGTATTCTGGGGCGTGACCGAATCCGGGCATCTGGTTGACATTATCAATCAAACCGACCGACTCGAGGGCTTCGATGGTGAGGACAAGCTGGGACAGACGATGGTCAGAGCGAGTCGCCTATTCGATCAGAGTGTGTTGGATTTGTATGTACTCCCCGGCTTTCGCGAGCGCGCGTTCTTGCCGTCAGATCAGCCCTTGGCACTGCCCTTTCCGATAGAAGATGGCAAAGCACTCTATGGCGCCCGCAATGGACAGCAGCACGTTGATCTTGCAGCACGGTTTTCGGGTTATCGAGGCATTATCGACTATGGTCTTTCGTGGTTTAACGGCACCTCACGCGATCCGGAGTTCATTGCCCAGTCAAACGGAACATTCCGGCCTCGATATCCCCTGATCAATCAGTGGGGTCTGGATCTTCAGCTGACCCGGGGCAGTTGGCTCTGGAAGCTTGAGGCGATTCACAGAGCCTTCGAGACCGATGCGCTCACCAGTGACTTCAGCGCGGGTATCAGCGGGGCCGAGTACACAATGTACGAGCTGGCAAATTCGCTTTTTGATCTTGGCCTGCTCGCAGAGTGGCATGTCGACAGTCGTGATGACCGCGCCACGGTGCCATTGCAGAATGACCTCTTTGCCGGAATACGGGCCTCTTTCAACGATACCCAAAGTTCGGAGTTTCTGGCGGGAGTCTTCTCTGACCTTGACGACAGCAGCAGCAGTTTCCGATTAGAAGCAAGCCGGCGGGTTCTGGGCGATGCCCGGATCACGCTGGAAGCACAGTCTTTCATTGACGTCGACCCGAATAACGCTATCTCGTATCTTCAGGACAGCGATTTCATCGTTCTGTCCCTTCAACTGTTTTTCTAAAACGCCGGCCAGCCGGGTGGACCGCGGCAATCCCGCCAGAATCGGCAGGGCTAGACAAGATGTTGGAATAACTGTATATATAAACAGTATCTTGAATCCCACCCAATCCAAGTCCGCGATGCTATGAACAGACCTCTGACCACACGGCAGCTGCAGGTACTGGAATGTATCCAGGCCTTTGTTGATACCACTGGCATGCCTCCAACCCGCGCTGAAATTGCCAAACAACTGGGATTTCGCTCAGCTAATGCGGCTGAGGAGCACTTGCGCACCCTGGCACGCAAAGGTGTTATCGAGCTTCGGTCTGGAGCATCCCGGGGCATACGGTTACTGACGCCATCCGGAGTGCCTGTTGTGGGCGAGGTGGCTGCCGGTAATCCGATCCTGGCAACCGAGCACATTGAGGATCATTACCCCCTGCCACCAAGGCTGTTTCGCCCCCAGGCTCACTATCTGTTGCGTGTACGCGGGATGAGCATGCGTGATGCCGGCATCCTGAATCGTGACCTGCTGGCTGTACACCGTGCACGAGAAGCTGCCAATGGGCAGATTGTGGTCGCTCGGCTGGATGACGAAGTCACTGTCAAGGAATTCCGACGCCGGGGAAATATCGTTACCCTACTGCCTAAAAATCCCGATTTCGATCCTGTACGCATCGATCTGCGTCAGCAGCCATTGGCTATTGAAGGCATTGGCGTTGGGGTGATACGAAATGACTCTCTGCCGTGAGCCTGGAATCCTGCCTGCAGCGGCGGGATATCTGGCGCGGCAAGAAAGCAGCCCAAGCCGGGGGTGCTGTCGCAACCGGTTTTGCCGCTCTTGACCAGCATCTGCCGGGCGGCGGGTGGCCCCAGCATGCCCTCACTGAAATACTGATAGAAGATATTGCCTACAGTCCGTTGTGGCTGCTCATGCCGGCCCTTGGCAAAATCATGTCCTCGCGCCCCTGGCAAGTCTGGATTGCACCGCCGGCCATACCCTACCCGCCCGGCTTGAGTCAGCACGGACTGGACCTGTCAAAAATCCTGCTGATCAATACATCAGACCCGACAGACATCCTGTGGTCGACAGAACAGGCATTACGCTCACATGCCTGCAGTGCAGTGTTGTGCTGGCCCGGCAGATTGCATCAGTCCGCCACACGAAGACTGCAGCTTGCTGCTGAATACGGAGGCGGACTGGGTATCTGCTTTCAGAATGAGCGCGCACTCAATACTCACAGCATGGCCGCACTAAAACTGCATTGCCGCAATACGGATGGTGGTCTGTGCATCGACCTGATCAAGTGCCGTGGCGGCCCGCTGCATCAGAATCTGATGGTGGCGCATCCTTCATCCCAGCCCGCATCAACAATCAGGCCAAGCCAAGATGGATCAAGAAAGGATTAGGATTGTGTCTCAGTTATATCAGAACACAAAGAATCGGCCTGCTCTGACAGTCCCGGTACGCGGCAAACCCGATCTGGTTGAGGCGTCATCAGATACGCTAGCCGAAGTGCAGCGGTCCGCTGATCAGGAGCCTCTGTGGGTTGCTGTGTCTTTTCCTTTTTTGCCACTGGAAGCGCTTGGCGAAACGGCACAGCAGCAACCAATGGCTGTTTATGCTCAACAGGGCCAGATACGTACAATCATTGTCCCAAATTATCCAGCCCAAAAAAGCGGCATACGATCCGGAATGACGCTCACCGCAGCACAGGTCCTGAACCCTGCGCTGCACATATTGCCTCAGGATAGATCGGCCGAAAATGACCGGCTTGCGCGCCTCGCCCTGCTGGCAGGCCATTGGACACCGATGGTCAGCATTGCCGGGAGTAATCTGCTGCTGGAAGTCGCCGGCAGTGCAAAACTGTTTGGCGGTGTTACACAACTTCTTGAAAAAATCCGCTCTGGGCTGGCTTTTGAGACGCAATCGCCCTGCATCACTGCCATGCCTACACCCGCCAGCGCGCTGCTGTGTGTTCGCAACGGAAAAGCTGTGTGCATAACTGCAAAAGAGCATATCCACGTCGCTATACGTGAACTGCCGGCACAAGCGATGGTTACCAGTACCAAAAAACAACGGGCACTAAAGCAGTACGGGATCAGTACTCTGGGTGACCTGCTGCGCCTTCCCAGAGATGGACTCGCCCGGCGGCTGGGTCCAGATCTTGTGCAGCAATTGGACAAGCTTCTGGGCAAGCAGCCTGATCCTCAGGCGGGAATTACACCACCGCCGGTATTTCGGCAGGACGCCGTATTTGATACCGGCATTACCAACACCGAACAGCTTATGCCTTTTATAGAGACCCTGTTGGGAAGGCTGCAAACCCATCTTATCCAGCACCATATTCTGGCCGAACAACTCGAGTGGG
>DDZY01000184.1:0-2409 GCA_002346525.1 Proteobacteria bacterium UBA2996 | reverse complement strand
CCACACCGAAATGCTCTCGATCTTATGAAGCTCTCTCGACTTGCATTTGAAACATTCCAGACAAGAGACCTTATTACGCATCTTTCGCTCAGGGTCAGCCATTTTGCTCCGCTGCCTGCTTTAAGTAAGGATATTTTTTCAACCCCGTCCAAAACAGCAGACTGCGACGGATCCCTGATTGAGCGGCTGCAAAATCGGCTTGGAAGACAAGCCGTACAGGGCATTGGCATGCAGCCAGATCACCGGCCAGAGAAAGCCTGGAGTCGATGCACAGTCGGAAAAGCGGTCGCTTTACCGCACGGCGCGCAACGGCCGCTCTGGCTGTTTGACACGCCTCACCCTATACAGGTATCCAATGGGCAATTACTCCTGGGGAATCAGTCACTTCTGTTGCAGCGCCAGCGTGAACGCATCTGCAGCGGGTGGTGGGACAGCCAACCCATTCGCCGCGATTACTATCATGCAAAAGCCGATGCCTTGAGGGCATGGGTCTTCCGTGATCTCGACAGCGGGATCTGGCGGCTGCATGGTATCTTCTGATTTTGACCCTTTCGCAACCACCGAGACAGATCTTCGATGAATTCGCTCTGTGCGCGAGATATCCAGCGTCAGGTTTTTCTGTCCGGAACCGATTTTGCGGACAGTCGTCTTTCACCACTACAGCAGGACGCTTCTTTTCGCCGCTATTTTCGCATTGACGACGGCGAGCACAGCTGCTTGCTGATGGATGCCCCGCCTGACACTGAAAATCTCACGGCGTGGCTTGATATTGGACGTCACCTTAACCGCCTTGGGCTACGGGCTCCGGCCGTCCTGCGGTCTGACGTAGAGACCGGTTTTGCACTGATTGAGGATTTCGGCAACAGGACTTTTACCCGACTCCTCGATGCGGGCGAGCCACACGAAGCACTGTATACACAGGCCATTGATCTTCTGATTCATCTGCACCAACAACCAAATGCCCTGCTTGAGGGTCTCAAGCCTTATGACTTCGAGACCCTTATGACCGAGGCGTTCCTGATGCCGGACTGGTTTTTACCGCTTATATCGGGCCAACCCACTGCACCGCAGGACCGCGAACATTATCAGCAGATCTGGGGAACCGTGTTCGCCTCCCTGCCCACACCGGCGATCTCATTGGTGCTGCGGGACTTTCATGTTGACAACCTGATGCAGCTTCCGGCAGACGAACCCTTTCAGAGAATCGGACTGTTGGATTTTCAGGACGCCTTGATCGGGCCGATGGCTTATGACCTGATGTCCCTGCTCGAGGATGCCCGTCGGAATCTTCCGCCAGCACTCGCCGAACAGATGCAACAGCGGTATTTTCAAGCGATGCCTCTTCTCGAGATGGAAAACTTCCAACTCTGGTACCGGATACTTGCTGCCCAGCGGCACTGCAAAGTCGCCGGCATCTTTAGCCGACTCGCTATCCGCGATGACAAGGCACAGTATCTCGAGCATATTCCCCGGGTACTTCGGTTGCTCCAGGCCCATCTGGAAGATCCCCTGCTTCGACCACTCGGTGATTGGTTACGTGCTTGCGGCATCACCGACAATACGGTTGGGAGTCGGGCCGATTACCATAGCGTCCGCAGGACGCTGGGCCTTGCCGAACCCTCGGCGGACTGATCATTCATTCTCTAAAGAGGAACCGAGATGGAAACCATCAACTGGGATGACTTTGAAAAAGTAGAACTTCGTGTGGGAACCATCACATCGGCAGAGGTTTTCAAGGAGGCTCGCCGACCTGCCTACATACTGCATGTTGATTTCGGTCCCGAGATTGGGATCCGCAAGTCCAGCGCCCAAATCACTGATCTGTATCAGCCGGAAGAACTTACCGGCGTCCAGGTGATCGCAGTGGTTAACTTTCCGCCCAAACAGATCGGCCCAGTCCGCTCCCAATGCCTGATCACGGGGTTTCCGCAGGAGGATGGATCGGTCGTTCTGGCGAAGCCCGAACGGCCTGTCGCGAACGGCCTAAAACTGGCGTAACCTCAAGCCACCCATTGATCCAGAGCGTCTGGGGGCAAATCCGGCGCCTGAATCGCGTCCGCGTGAGCACGACCATGGGGCAGGACCTGACGAGCGTAATAAAGACAACTTAGGATTTTCGACTCGCAAAAATCCAGGTCTCCCGTCTGACTATCCAATTGCTCTTGGGCGGCGGCAGCCGCCCGCGCCATCTGCCATCCGCCAGCCGTGATACCGAACAGCATCAGATAGTCAAAAGACTTGTGGAACGGACTTCGGGGATTCCGGGTCGCGCTTTCCAAAATAGCGGCGGTTGCACTGGCGAGCATGTCGATCAGGTTCAATACGGCAGTACCGACTTCCTGGACTGGTTTGGCCGGATCCGACGCCACGTCCGCCGCCTCTAGCCGCATCAGATTGATCATTTCGTTC
>DDZY01000054.1 GCA_002346525.1 Proteobacteria bacterium UBA2996 | reverse complement strand
TGCTGTTGAATATTACTCTCGCCGAGCGATGCTCAGGCGGTGTTCCGAGGTATGCGCTTGCCTACCCAGCGCTTCCAGATCGGAGGCACTAGGCAGGGCCACCAGCAAGCGTAGTACCCAGCGGGGAGCTCAGGTGCCCCCGGGTGGGGGCGGAGTTGCCAGAACGGTACACTGGCGCGCACGTGGTGGTCTGAGTGACGGGTCAGTTCAAGCAGGGTCCAGCGTGACCAACGAGCCTCGGTGTTCCATGACTGCATCGCGGTCTGGCGCTCTTCCTCACCCCTCCTGAGGCCCCAGTGGCGGATGTAATTCACATACTCCAGAGTGAGGATTGCGATGGTCGACAGAACCAGCCAGCCTACCACCATAGTTCGACCGTTTGGTAGCATGAGCATGATGCCAATGGCTGCTATCTGGAAGATTAGTCCCTGATATGACGGATTCCTAATTCCAGTTCGTCCCTTGCCGTTGTGAACTCTCACCGAAGAGAGGAACTGACCGGGGATTGTCCTGAACCAGAACGACCACAGTCCCTCCTCCTCGTATGCGCTTGCTGGGTCACGAACCGTAGCTACCCACTTGTGGTGGTTGTGATTGTGCTCGGTGGTGAAGTGTGAGTAGTTCACACTGAACATGATCAACCGAGCTAACTTGTACCCAAGGCTTTTTGGCTTTTTGTGCCCCATCTCATGAGCGGTGACGATCGCGGAAGCCGCTGCCGAAAGGCCGGTCGACAACACCGCGGTAAGCAACCAAAAAGATAGCGAGGCCTCCAGGTAAGCGAATCTGAAAAAAGACACGAGCACCAAAAAGTGCATTAAGCCATGCATCCAAAGTAGTATCTTAAAGGGTAATCCGGATTCTCTTGGTCGGCGAGGATTTCTGGACTTACCCATGATAATGTCCAACACGGGACCCACGAACCAAACGAACACCACGCCCATCGCAGTGTACGCACCGCCCAGCAGGTTTCCTGCGATCACGAGAAGCGGCGTGATGAATCCCAGAAGATGTAGTGCCCAGGGCTCGGATCTAAGGTGAGTCTGCTGAGTCATCTGTCGAATCAATGCGTTAAACGTCTCAGTTACAAGCGTGTGCCTGCGGCCGGCTGTCATCACAGACGGTCACCTGCTTTAAAAACGCCATCGACTGGTTCACTGTCGAATCATCTATGTCGTCGGCCTGCAGCGCGTAAGCCAACTGAACCGTATAGAAATTCTCGTTTCCTGAAATACCCTTTACGTATGTGAATTCCGGTTTATTCGTCATCGGATTGTTCGGGCATCTCAAAAACCAAACCGCTACCGGATAATTGTTTTCGCGCCCTTCATGCAGCAGCATTCCCCCATATTCGGGACAGGCCTCTTCCCAGCCATCTGCCATGTGATTGAAAAACTCGACCGGATTCAGATTGGCCACATCCTGCACAGTCAAAGTCAGCATCTGGCTCCAGTTGTCGACCGTTTCACCCTTTGGCACCCATTCCTGGATGAAAAAGGATTCGTCACCATCCTCAAAGCCCTCTTCGAAGCCGGGTGGCAGGTCAAAATAAATGTTTTCCGAATTGTCCTCGGCGTGCACGACGCAAGTGAGCAAGAGTGTGGCGAGAAGAGTCAAACCCAACACGGGTTTTCTAATGACAGGTAATGCGTTACTCATAATGAAGCCCTCCACAACTGACAGCCATCGCATCTAACGGATTGGTCAGGTAGGTTTCGGTCAGCCCTCCCGGGTTTTGGTGGCCCCGGGACAAATATGGCCTACCCCCCTTGGACCTCACATTATCTCCCATCGGCGTGGTCTGGTGCTTGATCCTAGTATCTCGGCGAGACGATTATGGATCGTCGACGAGCGCGAAACGCTCTGTGTTTGCACTCGCACCAAGGCTATCGACGTGTTCGAAAATGAACTAGACCCATCAGGAAAATAGGCTCAGCGCGACTCACCAACTCTACCGTGAGTAGCGCTTTCGATACCGAGAGTCCTGCAAGCTTCATCAAGGTCTCCGAAGTCAATCGAGGTTCTTTCAGCGACGAGGGCTTCGAGTGCGGTAAGCACACATCGATAATAGTTTTCTTGATCATCGGCTTCTCCTTGAGCCTGGGACTGCTCTAGCATCCGGCCCAAGGCCTCAGACCATATCGAGGCGCTGAAAACACCATTGGCCACCAAGCTGTCGGCAATTGCGAGTGCCTGCGCTTGCCACGGTTCTGCAAACAAAGGATCATCATCTGCAGCAACCAAAGGACTCGGCAACACCAACTGACTGCTTACCATACCTACGCCTCCGTCAAATAAGATTCCCAAAGATCCAGGAACACTTTGTCTTTGCTGTTGTGAGTCTCCGGCCAAAGATCCGCACAAGCAAATACGACCGAGTAAAGATGTTGATGAGTTGTCTTACCTTGCGCCGAGAGGTCCGGAAAGACATGGGCTCCATGATAGGCATTGATAGCGCCCTTAATGCCTCTTGCATATCGCGGTAAACGCGTATGACCAGAAACGCCCTCTTTGTTTGTGACGATGTTTTGTCCTTCTGAAAACAAGGGCTGAGACTCCACCACCTTATGATATCGAACTGCATGATTTCGCTCATCTTTCAATATATCTTCGACTGAGGTAATGCAGGGCAGGTCAAGAGGTTCATCAACCCCGATCAGTGAACCCCGATGATCAACTTCTTCTAGCGAGATCCAACCCGCTTCAATGTAGGTTGCAAAGTCTGTTTGCGCCCATGAATCGAGATAAGGTCGGGTTAAATAATCCTCCGGGAGGATTAATTCCCGACAATAACGCCACCAATCGATTGTTATATCTGGAGTTAATGCACACTGTGCAATCCCCCACTCTCGCCCTTCCCACTCTTCGTTAAAGGGCTCGCTGACGGAGTCGACCTCAATAGGTCCGAATCCCTGCTGACCGCCAAGATCATGAGCACCGTCCATCAATCTTCTCCTAGCGCGGTGACTTTAAGGTCACGGTCAGTTCCAATCATGGAATTACGCGTTACGAGACTTGCCAATGCGTCCTCATCGAAATGCTCCGTCCCATCTGGACGCTGGGGAAGAACCAAATAGCGTAATTCTGCTGTGCTATCCCAGACTCGGACTTCGATGTCATTGCTGATCTCAACGCCGAATTCCTCTAATACTCCCCGAGGATCACGCACCGCCCGGGAGCGATACGCAGCGACCTTATACCAAGCGGGCGCCATCCCTAGTATCGAAAACGGGTAACAGGAGCATAAGGTACAGACGACCAAGTTATGTACCGTAGTTGTATTCTCTACTACCTTAAGATGCCCCGTCGCCCGACCTAAATAACCCAACTCATCAATAGCCGCTGGCGCATCCGCCATAAGACGCTGCTTAAACCCCACGTCACTCCAGGCTCTAGCAACCACACTGGCACCGCGCTTTGGGCCAATATGATCTTGATAGGCTTCTACCCAAGCATCAATGCTCTGAGGATCAACGAGCCCTTTCTCCGTCAGGATCTTTTCTAGAGCCTCTACCCTGGAAGCCGGATCCCGTGGAAGACGCTCCCGCAGTTCCTGGTGTATTCGCGCTACTTCTTGCGCATCGTAATTAGTCATTTTTTTTACCGAAACGGAAAGTGTAGACGTAGTCCTGAAAAAGCCAGAAGGCCAGCAATTGATGTTTAGGCAGGTACAAAGACATTTACTGACATTAATTTTAACGCCCTCTTCCCAGAGAAGGCGGCATTTGCTTACTTCAAAACCTCAAAGACGCGAATACATCATGAATCGAGTAGTTGACAACATCTCTAATCCATCCCGCAATCTCCCCTAGAATACAGCGCGCCGACGAGGAAAAAGAGAGACTCGACAAAATAATGATGGCCTCAAGCACACTCCGTGGAATTATCCTGATCATGATCAGCATGGCCATTGCGGCATTTGCCGGCGCGATCATGAAATTGCTTGGTGAGCAACTTCCGGCCTATCTGGTTGCCTGGTTTCGATTTCTGGGAATGAGTCTGCTGTTGCTACCTTATCTGGTATGGCGCTTTGGGGTTGCCGGCCTCAAACCTGCCCGCCCGGGAATGCAGGTGATCCGCGGTCTGTCGATGGCTGGCGCCACGACGCTTTTTGTTCTGGGGTCCCGCACCGTCGATTATGCGGACGCGATTGCGATTCTTTACGCCTACCCTTTCCTGTTGGTGATCATCGCCGTTTTGTTTCTGAACGAGCGGGCGGGCTGGCCGGTGTGGATCGGAATTACCGCCGGGTTTGTAGGCGTGCTATTGGTAATTCGACCGGAGTTTGAGGAAATCAATACGGGCGCGATCCTGATATTTCTCTGTGCCGTCGTCCTCAGCATCCAACTCGCGCTGAGTCGCCGACTGGGCGCCGTCTCACCCCCGCTGCTTACGGCGTTCGCCGGTGCCGTATGCGCAACCGCTGTCCTAACGCCGTTCCTGCCCGGCAGCTGGCAGGCCATTCCGGATTCGGCCTGGCCCTACATTTGGGTACTGATCCTCTCGGGCACAGTGAATCAGGTTCTGCTGGTGTATGCCTTTGCTGATTCTGATGCGTCCACACTCGCGCCTTTCACATACATTGAGATTGTGGCAGCGGTGGCCTTTGGCTATCTATTCTTCAGCACCCTGCCCTCTTTTCTTTCCTGGATCGGGATAGCACTGATTGCTGCGAGCGGCATCTATGTCGCCCGCGCCCGACAGATCACGATTTTCCCCCGTCGGGCTTCCAAACTTTGAACTCGGCTCAAAGCCGAGGCTGGGCCATACGACATACTGACAGTATTGCCGTCTGGGTGATCACGAAGATACTTCAACGACCAGTTTTCCGAAGTTCTTTCCCTTCAAGAGGCCGATAAAAGCCTGCGGCGCTGCCTCAAGACCGCTGACAAAGTCTTCGCGATATTTCAGCCGCCCTTCTGAGATCCATTGGGCCAGTTGCTCAAGCGCTTCGGTCTCCTGATCTGCATAATCGAAAACCAGAAAGCCCCTGATCGTTAATCTTTTGACCAACGCGCTTCGCAGGATGAGGGAAGTCGAATCCGGTCCTTCCGGCAAAGCAGTATCGTTATAGTGAGCGATCACTCCACAGACCGGCACCCGCGCAAAAGGATTTAACAGCCCAAGCGCCGCCTTAAAGACCGGACCGCCTACATTCTCGAAATAAACATCAATCCCGTCCGGGCAGGCCTGTCGCAGTTTCTCCTCAAAATCGGGATCCGTATGATTAATGCAATCGTCAAATCCCAGTTCATCGACAACAAACCGGCATTTCTCAACAGAGCCTGCAATCCCAACAGCCCGGGCGCCTTTAATCTTCGCGATCTGTCCGACCACCGACCCCACGGCGCCAGACGCTGCCGCCACCGCTACGGTTTCTCCAGGCTGGGGCTTTCCTATATTCTTGAGGCCTACATAGGCGGTCATCCCGGGCATACCGAGCACACCTAACGCAGCTGAAGCCGACTCCCGGTCAAGATCGAGCTTTCGCACCGAGGCGCCGGGAAGCGTGAAGTATTCCTGCCAACCGCCTAACCCGACAACGAGATCGCCACGATTGATTCCGTCAAAGGAAGAGTCCAGTACCTCTCCCACTACCCCGCCTTCCATTACGTCCCCGACCTCAACGGGCTTTGCGTAAGATTTGGCCGCGCTCATACGGCCCCTCATATAAGGATCAAGAGACAGGTAAATTGTCCGGCACAGAACCTCTCCCGCTTCCGGCTCCCGGGGAGCACACTCAGTCAGACTGAAGTCGCTGGTTTTTGGCTCTCCGACCGGACGGGAGGCGAGAACAATTTGTCGGTTTATTTGTGTCATAGTGAAACTAGGCCAAGATTTTCTAAAGGTAGGTTACTGCTCTTGTATATCGCATTTTCAGATTGCCGTGATCGGTTGACCCGAGATATGGGTCGATGGCTTACCGTCAACACCCACAGGGATCTCTCCATTTAGGGTAACCCGGTAGAACTCTCGTTCGAAATCACTCGCGTAAACATCGCGGATTGCCTGGTGCTGTGTCGCGCGGTTGTCCCAAAAGGCAATACTCCCTGGCTTCCAGTTAAAGCGAACGCAGAATTCGGCGCGAATGCAATGTTCCCATAAGAATTCGAGTAATGCGTCGCTCTCTCGTGGTTCCAGGCCGACAATGTGGCTTGTAAATTCCTGACTGGTATATAGGACCCGCTCCCCGGTTTCTGGATGAACAGTCACCAGCGGGTGCTCTGCGACCACTGGATTATCGCGTAACATTCGATTGTAGTCATCAGCCTGCACGTCATCAGTTGCAGATTTGAATCGATGGATAGCGCGCAGTTCAGCAAGGAACTCACGCATGGTCGGGGACAATGCCTGATAGGCAGCGGCCGTGTTACAAAAATGGGTATCACCACCGTAAGGCGGCACAACGACCCCACGCAGTATCGACGCCATAGGCGGATTGATCGCTGCAGTAACGTCGGTATGCCAATCGGTCCATGCACGTTGCGCCGCGGGTCTTGCAGCAAAAGCTGCTCGATTCTTCAATACCGGATAAATCTCTGGATAATCCGGATGGCTGCCAAATACCGCGTGTGCGGGGGTCAAGTCTCCGAACTGCCGTGCAAAGGCTATATGCTGCTCATGCGTTAGGAACTGATCTCGAAAGAAAATCACCTTCCAGCGAAGCAGCGCTGACCTGATTGTTGCTACTTCCTCCTCAGTCAGTGATCTCTTAAGGTCAACACCATCAATCTCTGCGCCAATGTGGATCGTCATAGGCTTAACGACTAAGTCGGAATTAACGTTCAATTGGGCAGTCCTTTCAAAAATCACTGCTACTTGAAATCTGGCGCCTGCA
>DDZY01000093.1:8370-8943 GCA_002346525.1 Proteobacteria bacterium UBA2996 | reverse complement strand
ATCCAGGAGCCTCTGGTAATGCGTCACGAGAATCACCGAACGATCTTCTGATCGCAGGGCGTTAACGCCGCCCGCAACGATCTTCAGTGCATCGATATCGAGTCCGGAGTCCGTTTCATCCAGGACCGCAAGGCGCGGTTCCAGCATCGCCATCTGGAAAATCTCGTTGCGCTTTTTCTCTCCACCGGAGAACCCTTCGTTGACCGAGCGGTAGAGGAACTCCTCTTTCATATCAACGAGCTTGAGTTTCTCGCGGACCAATTTCAGAAAATCCAGTGCATCAAGCTCCTTCTCGCCGCGATAGCGGCGGGCCGAATTCAGTCCCTCTTTCAACAGCGCGATGTTCGCCACGCCTGGAATCTCCACCGGGTACTGGAAAGCCAGAAAGACTCCTTCATGTGCCCGTTCCTCGGGCGCCATGGACAACAGGTCATGTTCCATGAAAGAAACCGAGCCGCCGGTCACTTCGTAATCGTCGCGTCCCGCGATGACATTGGCGAGGGTGCTCTTGCCCGAACCGTTTGGCCCCATGATGGCATGCACTTCTCCGGGGCCCACCGCCAGATTGAGGCC
>DDZY01000093.1:6593-7963 GCA_002346525.1 Proteobacteria bacterium UBA2996 | reverse complement strand
GGCAATGAATTCAGGGAGGGCCGAAGACGAGGCTGTCATCCGGCCCGACGCGTCAGCCTACGGCACCCTCAAGGCTGATCCCCAGCAGTTTCTGCGCCTCCACGGCAAATTCCATCGGCAGTTCCCGGAACACTTCCTTGCAGAATCCATTGACGATCATGGATACCGCATCTTCCTCGGAAAGACCTCGCTGGCGGCAGTAGAACAGCTGATCTTCTCCGATCTTGGAAGTGGTTGCTTCATGCTCGATGGTCGCGGTGGGGTTCTTCACCTCGACATAAGGGAAGGTGTGTGCCCCGCACCGGTCTCCCATCAGGAGCGAGTCGCACTGCGAGTAATTGCGCGCACCCTTGGCGCCTTTCCGCACCTTCACGAGACCCCGGTAGGCATTCTGTCCACGGCCGGCGGAGATCCCTTTGGAAATGATCGTGCTGGAGGTATGTTCTCCGATATGGACCATCTTCGTTCCGGTATCAGCCTGCTGGCAATTATTGGTCAGCGCCACGGAATAAAACTCACCGGTGGAGTGATTGCCCTCCAGCAGCACGCTGGGGTACTTCCAGGTAATCGCTGAACCGGTTTCAACCTGTGTCCACGAGATTTTGGCGTTATCTCCCCGACAGGCCCCGCGCTTGGTCACAAAGTTGTAGATCCCGCCCCGGCCTTCTTCATCACCCGGGTACCAGTTCTGCACCGTGGAGTACTTGATTTCGGCATCCTTCATCGCGACCAACTCCACGACCGCGGCATGCAGTTGGTTTTCGTCACGCATGGGCGCCGTACAGCCCTCGAGGTAACTCACATAACTGCCTTCGTCGGCGATGATCAGGGTTCGCTCAAACTGCCCCGTATTGAGTGCATTGATTCGAAAGTACGTCGACAACTCCATTGGGCAACGCACCCCTTTGGGCACATACACAAAAGAGCCTTCGGTAAACACCGCCGAATTCAACGCTGCGTAAAAGTTGTCGCTGGCCGGCACCACGGATCCCAGATACTCACGCACGAGTTCGGGATGGTTGGCCATGGCTTCCGACAGCGGGCAGAAAATCACCCCGACCTCCGCCAGTTTGTCCTTGAAGGTGGTCGCGACCGACACACTGTCAAATACCGCATCGACCGCCACCCCCGCGAGCGCCTTTTGCTCTTCCAGGGGAATGCCGAGCTTGTTGTAGGTCTCGATCAGTTTGGGGTCGACTTCATCCAGGCTTTTCGGTCGGTCCTCGTCACGCTTGGGCGCCGAATAGTAACTGATCGCCTGAAAATCGATCGGGTCATAGTGAACATGCGCCCATTCAGGACACTCCATTTTCTGCCAACGGCGGAAGGCCTCTAGCCGCCACTCCAGAATGAAGTCGGGTTCTGATTTT
>DDZY01000093.1:1818-6217 GCA_002346525.1 Proteobacteria bacterium UBA2996 | reverse complement strand
GTGACGAATCCTTCCTTGTATTCGCGACCAACGAGTTCACCCAGTTCTTTAACCGCTATGTTCACTTGCTTTCCCCAAAATTAATGTCAAAACCCTATTTAAGGGTCCCGATCACGGCATCGGCCTCGACAACCACGGTTTTAAGGCGTCCCGACCGAAGACCCTCGCGCACCGCTTCCTGGCGCTCCGCGACAGCGATCACTTCGGGACGGCGCACTAACTCGCCCAAAGTAATCCCGTTCAGAAATTCGAAAATCTTGTCACTGAGTTCCATCCACAGTTCATGCGTGAGGCATTTTTCACCGTCAAGACAGTCTGACTGGCCGCCGCAGCGGGTCATGTCGGCTTTTTCATCCACCGCGGAAATCACCTCTGCAATGGAAATCGAGTCCATTTTCTTGGCGAGTCGGTAACCACCGCCCGGACCCCGGGTACCTCGAACCAGTCCCGCTTTTCGCAACTTGGCGAACAATTGTTCCAGGTAGGAAAGTGAAATCTCCTGATTTACCGCAATATCCTGCAAGGTAACCGGTCGCTTGCCCTCTTGAAGCGCAAGGTCCAACATGGCAGTGACGGCATATCTTCCTTTTGTCGTTAATCTCATCTGTATTTACTCCTTGAAAACTATAAACTTTTGATCACTTACGGCTGGTGCATGGTCCACCAGCTCGCGGTGCCCACACTCCATCTGTCTTTGGGGTTCTGATCTTGCAATTGCCGAAAGCCGAACCACTTGATTATTGCGGCCATCGACCAGCCGCGAACCTCTTTACGCGCCCATTGTTGACCCCATCTCAGGCGCACCCAAGGCTCGGTGCTGATCCCGAACAAGGGAACGTCCTGGCCGCTCTGCGCTATCGCAACAGGCGATCCGTTTTTACGCCGGATTTGATCTGCCAGAGGGCCGGAAAAATGCCATCCGGAAACCACATCTGCGTTGGTCACCTGTTTACATTTGCTGCTCAGCATTCTGATGCCTCCCACCCAACACTACCGACATCCGGTGAAGTCCAAAGTCTGCTAGAGAAAAACCAAGAGGCCGGCGAGTCAATTACCAAACGTAATTATAGGGATTTAGCCGTGAAAACCAAGTAAAATAGTCGGGATTATTCAGGACCCGAACAAAAAAGCGTCTATCCCAACCCATCTGCCGGCATCTTCAGAGGGAACTTTTCCGACGCACAAGAGACCCCAAGAGGACCACCCCGCCACAAATCGTCAGCCCGGTCGCAAGAAGATCCGCATAAACGCCAAGACCCAGGGATTCTGAAAACAGTGTGGCCGCAATGGCGCCGAGCAACAAGGCCGCACCTGCCGCCAGGCCGTTACGCTGACGCTCGGTATCGTCCAAGGCGCACTGCAGGGACTCTCGCTCGGCATTGTCCTCGGTACGAAAATAAAGTTCCCCGTCGCGCTGGCGTCGAAGCAGTTCGTGCATCAGTCCCGGCAGCTCGGGCAACAGAGGCAGGACAGCCGGCAATTCCCGCCGAAGGGTCTTGATAAAGGCTCTGGGTCCGATCTGATCCTGCATCCATCGCTCCAGATACGGCTTGGCAGTCTCCCAAAGATCCAACTGAGGGTACAACTGCCGGCCAAGGCCTTCGATATTGAGCAGTGTCTTCTGCAGCAGTACCAGCTGGGGCTGAACCGGCATATCAAAGCGCCGAGCCACCTGGAAGAGCCGGACCACAAGATGACCAAAGGAGATCTCGCTGATCGGCCGGGCAAAGATCGGCTCGCAAACCGTCCGTACCGCTGCCTCAAATTCATCTACGCGAGTGGTGGCAGGGACCCAGCCTGCCCGCAAGTGTGCCATTGCCACTGCCCGATAGTCCCGGTTGAAAAAGGCCAGCAGGTTTTCGGCAAGATACTGCTTGTCCGACTCACCGAGCGTTCCCATGATGCCGAAATCCACCGCGCGATACTGCCCGTCTTCGCTCACAAAGATATTGCCCGGGTGCATGTCGGCGTGAAAAAAGCCGTCGCGAAAAGCCTGGGTAAAGAAGATCTCCACCCCATTGTGGGCAAGTTTCCGAAGATCAACGCCCGCCTTCCTGATGGCATCAATATCGCGAATCGGAATGCCGTCAATGCGCTCCATTACCAGCACTTCGCGCCGGCTGTGCTCCCAGTACACCTTGGGCACATAAATCATTTCTGAATCCGGAAAATTACTGCGCAGTTGGCTGGCGTTGGCACCTTCGCGCATCATGTCCAGCTCGTCGTGTACGGTCTTGTCGTAATCGGCAACCACCTCGAGCGGGCGCAAGCGCTTGGCCTGGGGCCAGTGCCGATCAGCAAGACGGGCAAGCTGATAAAGCAGTGCCAGATCCTGATCAATCACCGTCTCAATTCCCGGTCGCAGCACTTTTACAACAACCTCACTGCCATCTTTCAAAGTCGCACAGTGAACCTGTGCGACAGACGCCGACGCCAGGGGTTCGAGATCAAAACGCTCAAAATGATCAGAGAGCGGAGCCTCCAGGGATTTTTCCACAACCGTCTTTGCCAGCTCTCCGGGGAAAGGCGGCACATCGTCCTGCAAGCGGGTGAGTTCCGTCGCAATGTCGGATGGGATCAGGTCTGGACGGGTCGACAGCGCCTGGCCGAATTTGACGAATACCGGACCGAGTTCCTCCAGCGCTTCTCTCAGGCGTTGACCTCGCGCGGCCGACCGGTCACGGAACCAGAAACCAGGAAAAAGCCACAGTGCGATACGGTAAGGGCGCAGAAGATGCAGGCTGAAAACAAACTCATCCAGCCCATGTCGCACCAGCACACGGACAATGCGGAGCAGGCGCCAGGAACTGTGGCGAGCCATCAGGCCTGATCCTGTTTTACGATAGCGCGCAGCCGCTCGATCCGCTGCTGAAGCCGCGCGAAATCATCCCGCAGCGTCTCTACGTTATCGATAAAGCGTTCTGCACGAGGCCTGCTTGCCAGCAGGCGCGCTTCTTCCACCAGTGTTTCAGCGATGCCTGCTGCCCCGGAGTCGGCTACGCCTTGCGCCCAGCGGCCGAGAGAACGCACGCCATTGGCGGTCTTGCGCGCCAGGGTATCTCCGAGCACCTGTGCGAGTTGTTCCTCAGGATCAAAGTCGATAGCCGAAAAAAGCGCTTTGATATCGAGCATCGACTGGGCATCCCCTTCAATGCGAACTTCCCCGCCCCGAAAGAGTTCTGGATCCGCCCCTAACCGGCAAAACGCCATGAGATCCCCCGGTGAACCGGACACCGTGACATCCGGTTCCTGTTCCGGCTCGTCGACAATATGGACCCCTTCGTTCCTGACCGAGGCATAACCCGTTACTGCCAGACCCCGGATTGTGACGGCGATGATCTTACCTTCGAGATTGTGCAGGTGAGCCATCGCATCCGTGCCCGAATCCCGGATAACCTGGTTCAGGATCGTTTCAAGGCGGGAAGTGACGGCATTCACGGTGGCGCTCTCAGTAACAAAAGCCGGTATGCACCGCCACAATCCCGCCGCTGAGATTATGATACGCAACATCCTCAAGGCCCGCGTCTGACATCATCTGAGCCAGAGTGTCCTGATCTGGATGGCGTCGGATCGACTCGACGAGATATCGATAACTTGCTTCATCTCCCGTCACCATACGGCCAAGCGGCGGAATCACGGAGAAAGAAAAAAGATCATAGGCACGCGACAAAAGGCCCGACACCGGATGGGAGAACTCCAGTATCAAAACGCGCCCGCCGGGTTTGAGCATGCTCTTCATGGATGCGAGGGCCTTAGGGATACGGGTAACGTTCCGCAGACCGAAGGCGATGCTGACACAGTCAAACTGAGCCGGGGCAAAGGGAAGCGTCTCAGCATCGGCCAGCAGCAACTCAATATTGGGGCCGATACCGTTGTCCAACAAGCGCGCCCGACCACACGCCAGCATGCTGGCGTTGATATCGGTCATCACGACACGGCCGGATGCACCCACCTGCCTGGCGAAGCGGGTGGTCATATCGCCACTGCCGGCGGCCACGTCGAGAACATGATGGCCCGCACGCACGCCGCTGCGGGCCAGGGCAAAATCTTTCCACAAGCGGTGACTGCCCAACGACATCAGATCGTTCATCAGGTCATACCGGTCTGCGACCGAGGTAAAGACCTCACCGACCTTTTGCGCTTTGCTTGCTGACGCTACCTCACTGAAGCCGAAGTGTGTTGAGCCCTCATTCATGAAACGGCCGCTTCACTCCCGTCAGTGCGGCTGGCGTTCGTAACCCGCCTCTTCGAGCTTATCCAGATAGGCCTGCCAGTAGGCATCGTGATGCAAGCCCAACTCATACAGGGTTTCCCATGAGTAGATGCCGGAATCGTGTCCGTCATCAAAGACGAGTCTGACGGCATAGGCCCCCACGGCCTCGACGGCTGAAATATTAAC
>DDZY01000093.1:0-1435 GCA_002346525.1 Proteobacteria bacterium UBA2996 | reverse complement strand
AAGACCCTTAAATACTCACAGGAAAGACTGAAGACATTGTTGTCATCAAAGGCGACTTCCAGCGCACGCGACTGCTGGTGCAGAACAATTTTGGTAGGGCGGGGCTTGGCTGTCATGATGAAACGCTCGTTGGAATATTAATTGACAGACCACAGGGGCATTCACGGGCGAAAAACACCCGTTGCGGCTAATCCTGATGCAGCGCTGTCGCAACTTCCTCGGCAAAGTAGGTCAGTACCGCATCGGCGCCGGCGCGTTTGAAAGCGAGCAGCGCTTCCATGACAACCGCATCGCGATCCAGCCATCCATTGTTGCCGGCCGCACACAGCATCGCGTACTCACCACTCACCTGATACACAAAAGTGGGTACGCCAAACTCCTGTTTCACCCGGAACACAATATCGAGGTAAGGCATTCCGGGCTTGACCATAACCATATCCGCGCCCTCGTCGAGATCGAGCTCGATCTCCCGCAAAGCCTCATCGCTGTTGCCCGGATCCATCTGATAGGTGTATTTGTTGCCGCCGCCCAGATTGCCGGCTGATCCCACCGCATCGCGAAACGGACCATAAAAGGACGAGGCATATTTTGCGGAGTAAGCCAGAATCCGGGTGTTGACCAGCCCCTCGGCTTCCAGCGCTTCGCGAATCGCGCCAATCCGGCCGTCCATCATGTCTGAAGGCGCGACCACCTGCGCGCCGGCGCGGGCATGACACAAGGCCTGCTGCACCAGAGTCTCCACGGTGGCGTCGTTGGTCACGTATCCTGCCTCGTCGAGCAGGCCATCCTGGCCGTGACTGGTATAAGGATCCAGCGCCACATCGGTAATCACGCCCATTTCCGGCACGGTCTCGCGAAGGGCGCTCACCGCCCTTGGCACCAGCCCATCAGGATTGAACGCTTCCTTGGCATCCGGTGTTTTGCCGCTGGCATCCACGACCGGGAAAAGCGTCATTGCCCGGATACCCAGCGCGTCGAGCACCTTGGCCCGATCCAGCAGAAGATCCAGGCTGACCCTGTCGACACCAGGCATGGACGGGACCGGTTCACGGACAGATGACCCCTCACAGACAAATACCGGTTGAATCAGATCATCGACGCTTAGCGTGCTTTCCCGCACCAGTGCACGGCTGAACCCGTCCCGTCGAAGACGTCGCATCCGTGAAAGCGGATAGAAACTCACGAACTCACCCCGCTTGCCTTAGCGTCGGGCCCGACCCTTTTTGGCGGTCTTCTTGGCCGCTTTTTTCTGGACTTTTTTTACAACTTTCTTTTTCGACACCGTTTTTTTCGAGGCTGCCTTTTTCGTCGCCTTCTTGCTCACTTTCTTGGTCACTTTCTTGGGCGCCTTCTTCGCCACCTTTTTAGCGGACTTCTTTTTCGTTGCGGTTTTCTTGGTCACTTTCTTGGGCGCCTTCTTCGCTACCGGCTTCTT
>DDZY01000129.1:2212-9369 GCA_002346525.1 Proteobacteria bacterium UBA2996 | reverse complement strand
CGACTGGCTCAGCCGGTCCATCGCGGCCATAGGCATCCGCAAGCGCCAATGGTTGCTGAGGGCCCCGGCTTCCAGAAGCAGAACCGAACGATTGGGATCCGCTGAAAGGCGATTTGCCAGAACGCAGCCGGCCGCTCCCGCTCCCACGATGATGTAGTCAAACCGCTTCTTTGAGGTGTCGGCCATCGAATGAAAAACAGCCGGTTAGTCGCTCCTGAAAGTTATTCAGAAAACTTGAAAAGCGATCCCGGCATCAAGTCGTGATGATTTTCCAGTAGGTGTCTTTGGAACAGATCCGATTACCCCGGAACGAAAAGATGTCAATCAGGCGCACGTCAAATGGCCCGGTATCGTAAAAACAACCGGTCGCCCGAGAGGTGCACAATACTTTATCCCCGCAAAAGTGTTCTTCGGATTCGTTCCACTCAATCGGAGCTTCGAGTCGGGCCGCCCTTTCGGCCACCATACGGCATGCCGCCTCAAACCCGTGAAGCAGTCGACCGTCGGGAGCATCCGGCCCCTCATAGTAACTCCATACGAAGTCTTCGGTGACCACGGCGCTTCCGCCCGCCAGGTCATAACTATTGAGCGCCTGGCCGAACTTCTGCAGCGCAGCTTTTTTAGAAGTGTTGGAGTTTTCCATATGACGGAGACACCTGTTGGAAGCGGGGTGAAGAAAGGACAATACCCAAAGCCGACCGAGAGGTTACCCAATAAGCACAATCAGAAACTGTGTTCAGGGCCCGGGAACTGACCCGATCTGACATCCTCGATGAAAGCCTCGACTGCACCGGAGACAGATCCCGCCCCGTCCAGAAAGTTCTTACTGAATTTTGGACTCTTTTCGGGATAGATACCAAGAAGATCATAGAGTACGAGAACCTGGCCATCGGTATCCGGCCCGGCGCCGATGCCAATGGTGGGGATCCTCAGGCTTTGGGTAATCTCCTTGGCGAGACCCGAGGGCACTGCCTCGAGAACCAGCACCGAGGCGCCCGCATCCTGCAGACTCTGGGCGTCCTGTCGAAGCTGATCAGCTACCGACTCTTGACGCCCCTGGACACGAAAACCGCCCAACTGATTTACTGATTGAGGGGTTAGCCCGAGATGACCACATACTGGCACACCGCGATCCACCAGAAACGCGACCGTCTCGGCCATGACTACACCGCCTTCAATCTTGACCATATGCGCCTGGCCTTCGCCCATCAGTCGCGCCGCACTATCAAAAGCGCTTTGGGGATCCCCCTGAAAAGAGCCAAACGGCATATCGGCAATAAGCAGGGCGTTCTCACACCCCCGCGCAACACATTGCGTGTGATACACCGCATCGTCGATGCGCACCGGCAAGGTGGTCGGGTGGCCCTGGATGACCATACCGAGGCTATCCCCCACCAACAGAATCTCGACTCCCGCCCGGTCAAGCATGTGCGCAAAACTATAGTCATAGACCGTGAGGCAGCAAATACGCTCGCCCCTGGCCTTCATCGCAGACAACTCAGTAATTGTGATTGGTGACTTGCTCGCCATAATCAGGAGAAGATCAAATACCGCTTGGGCCCGGACGCGGATTATGCCCAATCACTCCCGCAGCAGCCATATTCCAGAAAACCTGTGTGTTATCAGGGTTCTACCCCTGAACCGGTGTCAGCACAAAACTTTATCGACCACTATAATTTTAGTTCAACATCTGCTTGCCCTTTCGGCTTTATGAAACTCCTCTTTGATTTTTTTCCGCTTATTCTGTTCTTCGGCGCTTACAAATTTTACGACATCTACCTCGCTACTCTCGTAGCGATGGCTGCCTCCCTGGCACAGGTGGTCTTTGTCAGGATTCGGCACGAAAAATTTGAAACGACCCACCTGGTGACGCTCTTTGTCATCCTGATTTTCGGGGGGATGACTTTGCTCTTTCGGGATGACATGTTCATCAAATGGAAGCCGACTATCGTCAACTGGATCTTTGCGGTGATCGTGCTGGGGAGTCAGTTCATCGGCAAACAGACCGTGCTGGAGCGTCTCCTCGGAGGACAGATGCAAATGCCCGACGCGATCTGGAAAAAGGTCAACGTCTCCTGGGGATTATTTTTCTTCATTAGTGGACTGCTCAACGTATACGTGGCCTTTTACTTTCGCCCTCATCTCGATGAACAGATCCGAACGGACTTTTGGGTCAACTTCAAAGTCTTTGGTCTGCTCGGATTAACCCTTGCGTTCAGTATCATCCAGATGATGATGGTCGCGCGATACATCACCACCAAGCCACCGGAGTCCTGAGATGGATACCCCTGAAATGATTGTTAGTCGGCTCAGAGAACATCTTTTAGCCGAGTCCGTTGAGATTGAGGATCAGAGCCATCTGCACGCAGGCCATGCCGGTGCTGCGGGCGGCGGAGGTCACTACGAGGTGACGATCGTGGCAAGTTGTTTTGAAGGACTCAATACCCTTGCCCGCCATCGCCTCGTCTATGACGCTGTTGGCGACCTCATGAAAAAAGAAATCCACGCGCTCAGCATTCAGGCGTACAGCAAGGAAGAGTTGTAGTCAGCCCCGTGAAGTTATACCGCGACTCCACCGGTCGTACGTTCCTTTACTGGCTTGCCATTGCCGGACTGCTGGGACTGGGTGCAGTCCTGTTTATCCAATTCGGTCTTTTTGCGCTGTTTTGGGAACAGGACACGAGTCGCATTTCTCTTGTGATTCTCGGGGGTCTCGTGATCGCATCGACTCATGCTGGTTACCGCTCATGGCTGATGGACAAGGAATACGAAAGCGCTCGGGATCTCGCTTCTTCACTCACAGCGCGATCCGGCAGTAACACTTCATCCATCGCGGATGATTATCAGCGCGCTGTCACCAAGGCTCTGGCAAATGGACGAAACCCGGCCGACCTCGTCAACCTTGGGACGGATCTTCAACAGCAGGTGCGTGCCGGCCACGCGAGCGGCTGGTTTGTCGCAGACCTGATGATCAAGTTGGGACTACTGGGAACGGTCATTGGATTTATCTTCATGCTGAACTCGGTGGCACAGATGGAGACCACCGATCTTAACGCGGCGAAACTGATGCTCACCCAGATGAGCGGCGGCATGCGGATCGCGCTTTTCACTACCTTGGCTGGCCTCAGCAGCGGTCTGATTCTTGGGGTGCAATACCAATTGCTGGATCGTGCCGCAGATCGACTTTTCGGTCTCATTGTCACGGCAGTAGATACCCAGGACTTTCGGGGATCCGATACAAGCCCTGACGCCAATCCATGATTAGAAGAACCGGGGGCTACACCACGGATCCGTTTGTGGATCTGCTGTTCAATGCACTGCTCGGCTTCACGCTGTTATTTTTTGTTTCATTGGTCTATTTCAATCCCGAGGCTCGCCAGGGCAAAGTCAACCTAAAGGCCGAGTACATTATCTCGGTGACCTGGCCGGAGAGCCGCACCGATGATATCGACTTGTGGGTACGGGACCCACTTGGGGAGATTGTCTCGTACCTGAAAAAAGACGCCGGTTGGCTCCACCTTGATCGCGATGACCAGGGTGCGGTCAACGATACGGTTGTGATCGAGGGTCGCGAAGTTGTCTATCCAATCAATCAGGAACTCGTCACACTGCGGGGCCTGATCGACGGTGAATACACCGTCAATCTGTATTACTACGAAAAGCGTGATCTCGAACCCATTGAGGCTCTCGTCAAGATTGAGCGGATCAATCCGTCTGTCCAGACGGTCTTCGTTAAGCGGGTCATGCTCTCCAAAGCTGATGAGGAGCGCACTATTGTTCGGTTCACCCCTACTCGCAACGGCAGTATCATCAACGTGAACGAGCGGCAGGTGCGGCTAACGCCCTATCTGCTGGAGCCAGAGACGTGACCGGCAGCCTTATTGCTCTGACGGCTACGTATGCCTTTGCCCTCTTTGTTCTGCTGTTGCTGTTGGTTCGGTCGAGACTCTCACTGAAAGCGCGGGTGTCGATCGTCCTGGCAGGATCCGCCTTCTACCTGGTACATTTTTTCTCACTGAACGCTCTGCAGGGATGGCCCAGCCAATCATCACTCCCTGAAGAATTTACGCTACATGCGTGGCAGATTGAGGAACCCAACCCTGCTCAAAATCAAGCTGGTCGGATTTATCTTTGGGTGCAGACGCAAGAATGGGAGGCTCCCCGTGCCTACACTCTACCTTACAGCAACGGACTGCATGATCGCCTTGACACGGCGCGAGCGCGCCACCAGGAAGGTTACACGCAGCAAGGACAGGCAGACGGCAGTGGCAGCGTAACGTTTTCCGATTCCCCCAAACGTCTCCCCCTGAAAACAGGCAACTCGGCAACTGGCACGAAAAACTAGCAGTCCAAATCAGCACTCGGGAAGAGCCGGCATCACGGCAGGACGAGATCGGCCACCTCTTGGGCTGGCAGCACTCGGCCGACTTGCTTTCCTGCCACATTCAGGACACGGGATCCAACAAGCCCCGAACATTGATCCTTAGTCAAGCAGCCAAGACCCGACAAGACTGCGCCCATCGCGCATTCCGCCGCCCGCGATGCGCCGTCATCGATCTTTAGCGCGATGCCGACGCCGGCCCCCGGCACCGCACCGCAGTACACGCCCTCTGCACCAGTTTTCACAATAAACGCACCGTCTCCGGCCTGGATCGCGCGAGTACACCAACGGTCGGTTCCCGCCACCATAAACGGTTCACCAACCATGGCCTGATAGATTCGCCGGGCGGCTGCCTGGCGCTTGGAGTCGAGGCCCGTGCCGGTCGCAAATCGCGCAAAAGCCAAAGCCAACGACTCAAGCGGTATCCCGGCCACGGGAATGCCGCATCCATCGATACCGCCGGGGGTCGCGTCGAGACTGACATCGGCCATTTCACCGATGAGACCGAGAACTGCCTGCTGTATCGGGTGCTCTTTCAGAATGTACCCCTCAGTAGCCAGCCCGATATGTCTGGCAGAACTCAGAAACCCGCAGTGCTTGCCTGAACAATTATTGTGGGCCGGCCCTGGTGAGAGATTGTCCTTAACGAGCGCCGCCCGGTCTTCATTTCGACGCGGAGCATGAGCACCGCATTCGAGCACCTCTTCTTCGAGCCCCAAGCGCGCCAGCCAGGCACGAACGGCGGTGATATGCCCTATTTCTCCGTTATGGGAAGCGCAGGCGAGCGCCAACTCCGTATCGGTCAAATCGAACGCCTCAGCGGCACCGCTCTCAATGAGATAAATTGCCTGGAGCGGTTTTATCGCAGAGCGGGGATAAATCAGTCGCTGCGTATCACCGACGGTGAGCATGGTCTGACCATCACTCTTCACCACTGATATCGCACCGCAATGAAAACTCTCCACCATATCACCGCGTGTCACTTCAACAAGAATGGGATTTGCGCTCATCGCAGGAACCTTGATTTAAAAATGAGGTTTAAGCACCGATTCGCCTAACCTGACGATATACTACATTTGACCCGGACAAAAACGACCAGACAAGCAACGTCCGCCGCTCACATCAAGTGAAACGCACTCCACTTCACGACCTGCACCTTGAACTCGGCGCCAAGATGGTACCGTTTGCGGGTTACGAAATGCCGGTTCATTATCCCGCCGGCATCATCGCAGAACACCTTCACGTTCGAACCCAGGCTGGTCTTTTTGATGTCTCCCATATGGGTCAGATCAGGATTACGGGAAAAAACACGGCGGAATGGCTCGAAACCCTGTTGCCCACAGATATCGTCGATCTCAAAGAAGGCGCCCAACGTTACAGTTTTCTGACAACAGAATCGGGCGGCATCCTCGATGATCTCATGGTTTACCGGCTCCAGGATGAATACTGCCTGGTGGTCAACGCCGCGAATAAGGATATCGATTTTTCACTACTGAAAGACCAGGCAATTCCGGGTGTCGAGCTCCGTCTTTGCGAAGACCTCGCTTTGCTCGCGTTACAAGGCCCCGAGGCAGTCACAGCATTGGGGTCAATTGCTCCAAGTGTGAAAGATTTAGGCTTCATGAGAGCTGCTGAGCTTGATATCGCCGGGAAGACTTGCTGCGTAACCCGGAGCGGCTATACAGGTGAGGATGGCTTTGAGATTTCGACGCACCAGACTTCAGTTGCCGAACTCGCGAGCACACTGCTCGCGCTCGAACCCGTAGTACCAGCAGGCCTCGGGGCGCGTGACACCCTGCGCCTGGAGGCAGGCCTTTGTCTGCACGGTAACGACATTGGACCGGATACCTCTCCAATCGAAGCCGGACTGCAATGGGCCATACCTAACTGCAGGAGATCAGGCGGAGACCGTGCGGGCGGTTTCCCAGGTGCCGAACGCATCCTGTCGGAGATCGAACACGGTCCCGCCAGAACCCGGATTGGAATCCGACCGAACGGGAAAGCGCCCGTCCGGGCCCACGCACCTCTGCTTTCGCCCGACAGTACTCCTGTCGGCGAAGTGACCAGTGGAGGTTTCGGACCCAGTGTCGGCGCACCTATTGCCATGGCCTATCTTCCAGGGGTATTGGCCGCACCGGGAACAAAGCTTGGAGCACAGGTTCGAAACAAAAACCTACCTGTCACCGTATGCCAACTACCGTTTGTACCCCATCGCTACCATAAATAAACCGAAGGAGAAATCGATCAATGACCGATCTGAAATTCACTGCTGAGCATGAGTGGGCACGCCTTGAGGGAGATGTGGTCACCATTGGTATAACGGATTACGCACAGGACCAACTCGGTGAACTGGTCTATATCGAACTCCCAGAAGCTGGAGCTGATATCAGCGCGGGGCAGGAAGTCGTCGTGATCGAATCAGTCAAGGCTGCGGGAGACATCAAATCCCCTGTCAACGGGACCATCATTGAGGTTAATGAAGCCCTCGGTGACGAGCCGGAGAGGGTTAACGAAGATCCGACCGGCGAGGGCTGGATTTACCGTGTCCGGGTCAGTTCTGCAGCGGATCTTGATTCCCTGATGGATGAATTAGCCTATCAGAATCTCGTCAGCAATCTCGACTAATCTTTAGCCAGGAGCAAAAAAGATGACGGAGCACCGCGCAACACTCACCGAACTTGAAATGCACGGAGACTTTATCCGCAGGCATATCGGGCCTTCGGATCATGATATCGAAGCGATGCTTGCAGAATTGGGATGTAGCAGTGTTGATGAT
>DDZY01000129.1:0-1911 GCA_002346525.1 Proteobacteria bacterium UBA2996 | reverse complement strand
TGTAGCAGTGTTGATGATCTGATCAACCAGGTTGTCCCCGCCAATATCGTCAGTGAGCGCGCGCTCGAGCTGGATGCCCCCCGCAGTGAGCGGGCTGCAAGCACCTACCTGCGTCACATGCGTCATCGCAACCAGGTGTTCGTGTCCATGATCGGCTGCGGTTATCACGGAACCGTGATGCCACCGGTGATCCGGCGCAATGTTTTTGAGAATCCTGACTGGTATACGGCGTACACGCCTTACCAGGCAGAAGTCAGCCAGGGCCGGCTTGAAGTCCTGCTCAGCTTCCAGCAGATGATCTGTGACTTGACCGGTATGGAACTGGCCAATGCCTCATTGCTGGACGAGGCAACGGCCGGTGCAGAAGCGATGAGCATGTGTCGACGCCTATCCAAGGCCAAATCAAATGTCTTCTTTGTCGATGAGCGGGTACATCCCCAGACGCTCGCTGTCATCAAAACGCGGGCTGGGTTTATGGGTTTTGAAATTCTGGTCGGTGATCCGGACAAAGAGTTGAAACGGCGGGAGTGCTTCGGGATCCTGCTGCAGTATCCGGCTTCGACTGGGGGCCTGCACGACCTCAGCGGTGCGATTTCTCTGGCTCACGAGAAGCAAGCGCTGGCTGTCGTTGCAGCAGACATTCTCTCCCTGACCCTGGTGAAACCTCCAGGCGAGATGGGTGCCGACATCGTTATCGGCAATTCCCAGCGCTTTGGTGTTCCCATGGGCTATGGCGGCCCCCATGCTGCGTTTTTTGCCACTCGTGATGCCCACAAACGTTCAATCCCCGGTCGCATCATTGGGGTATCAAAAGATGCCCAGGGCCGGTCTGCGCTGCGCATGGCCCTGCAAACCCGTGAACAACATATCCGGCGCGAAAAAGCCACCAGTAACATCTGTACGGCTCAGGTCCTTCTCGCCAATATTTCGACGCTGTATGCGATGTATCACGGCCCCGAGGGCTTAAAGACCATTGCCAGCCGCGTACACCGACTGACCTGCATTCTCGCAGAGGGCTTAACACGCATCGGCTACGAGATTGTTGACCCATGCTTCTTCGACACGATTGCAGTGCGGGTCCCCGGCCTTGCAGGCCGGCTCGCTGCGCGTGCTCGCGAATCGCGAATTAATCTCCGAGTCATTGATGCCGATCACTTGGGTATCAGTTTTGATGAGACCACCAAGCGCGAAAACGTGCTGACCCTCTGGAAAGTCTTTGATACGAACGCACATCATCGGCTTGACATCGAGGGACTGGATGCCGAGGTCAAGAGCGCGATCCCGCCTGACCTGGTGCGCAGTTCCCCTTACCTTGAGCATGAGATTTTCCATCGGTACCGGTCCGAGACAGAAATGATGCGCTACATGCGCCGCACCGCCAGCAAAGACGTCAGTCTTGGGCGTTCGATGATCCCGCTGGGATCATGCACGATGAAACTCAATGCGACGTCCGAGTTGCAGCCCATCTCTATCCGGGATTTCGCTAACCTGCATCCCTTCGCACCGCTTGAGCAAACGCAGGGTTACCAGCAACTCTTCGAGGAACTCGAAGACATGCTGTGCGAAATCACGGGGTTCCATGCCATCTCCTTGCAGCCCAACGCCGGTTCGCAAGGAGAATACGCCGGTTTGCTCTGCATTCGCGCCTTTCACGAAGCCAACGGTCAGGGTCACCGGGACGTTTGTCTCATTCCGTCTTCTGCGCACGGCACCAACCCTGCCAGTGCCGTCATGGCAGGAATGCGGGTAGTCATCATCACCTGTGATGAAGACGGGAACGTGGACCTGAATGATCTCCGTGACAAAGCGGCAACACACCAGGAAGAACTCGCTGCGCTGATGATCACTTATCCCTCCACGCACGGTGTATTTGAAGAGCGAGTACGCGATATCTGCCAGATCGTTCACCAT
>DDZY01000229.1:11215-11575 GCA_002346525.1 Proteobacteria bacterium UBA2996 | reverse complement strand
GAATTAGGCGCAGATGACTATATATTCACGGCTTTGTATCAAATCGACATGCACATTGATGTAACCAACCTTACCGGGAAGAATCCCTACGGAGGCATTGCATACCTGGACACCGGGCCTTGACAGACCTGATGTCTCCGTCGCACTTGTGGTATTCCGGCATTTGATGTGAGCGTATCGTATCCGGACCTTAGTCAGGTAGCAGCGACGTCCAGACGTTGTCTGGACCTATATTGGAGAACACCGTCATGAACCCCGCTTTTGAATTACCGGAGTATCAACACCGCCTCACCAAAGTCCGCAGTGCGATGTCAGATAAAGAGTTGGATGCTCTCGTCATCGGTGATCCGGCGAACATGA
>DDZY01000229.1:7461-10912 GCA_002346525.1 Proteobacteria bacterium UBA2996 | reverse complement strand
TCCGGCGAACATGAACTGGCTGACGGGCTTTGATGCCTGGTCTTTTTATGTACCCCAGGTGATGCTGGTCCTGCAAGATCATCCGCCGGTCTGGTTGGGACGACAGATGGATGCAGGTTCCGTCTCACTCACGACGCATCTTGGGCCTGAGAGCGTACGCCCTTATGCAGAGGACCTGGTTCAGCGTGATGGTGTCCATCCGATGGAGGCGATCGCCGAGTCAATCGCCAGTTTTGATTTAGAGGGCAAGCGCATTGGCTTTGAAAGTGATACCTACTTTTTCTCTTTTAAAGCGGTTGAGCGCATGCAGGCGAAGTTGTCCAGCGCAACCTGGGTGGATGCAGATTTGCTCGTCAACTGGTGTCGTGCCGTCAAGAGTGATGTCGAGATCGAGGCCATGCGCAATGCTGCAAAAATTGCCAGCCATGTCATGACCGTCGCCTGCGAGCACATTGCCCCCGGGATGCGTCAGTGTGATCTCGTCTCCAAGGTGCTTGCCGCACAGGTCAGCGGTGTTGATGGTCTTGGTGGTGATACCACCGCGCTTTGTCCTTTGATCCTCGCAGGGGAGGCGGCTGCCACGGCCCATCCGATGTGGACCGATGCACCCTTTGAAGCGGATCAGACGGTGGCGCTGGAACTGGGCGGCGCTTGCCGGCGCTATAACGCGGGCCTGGCCCGGACCGTGCAGTTAGGCAAGGGTCGGCAAAAAGTCTTTGATACAGCAAAGGCCGTCACGGAAGGTCTTGAGGTGGTGTTGCAGACCATTCGGCCGGGAATTTTCGCAGGCGATGTACACCGGGCCTGGCAGGCCGTGCTCGATCGCTACGGCCTCAACAAGGAAAGCCGGATCGGCTACAGCATTGGGGTCGGCTATTCGCCAGACTGGGGAGAGCACACCGTCAGTCTGCGTGCCGGAGAATCTACCGTTCTTGAAAAGAACATGACGCTGCATGTGATGCTCGGTATGTGGATGGAGGGATGGGGGATCGAATTCAGCGAGACGGTTGCTGTCACAGACTCCGGCTGCGAAAGTCTGACGCAGTTTGATCGAGAGGTGATTTCGGTTTAACTCAGATTTATTGCCGGCCTGAAGCCAATCCGATCGGGCACAGAAAACAAAACCCCGCCGAAGCGGGGTTTTCTTTTTGCGCATTTGCGCGCTTTCTAGCTTTTTCTGTTCAGGTCTTGGAGCGAATTCGCGACCAGCCGAACAGCAGCAGGGCGGTAAGCACTGTAACGATACCTGCATCATCAATGATGGACGCCGCACGCGTAGGATCCAACGTAAAGTACTGGTGCCAGAGGTTAAGGAAGATACCTATTTGGGCAATGACCAGCGCTATAAAGAAAGCACCGGTTCCTGCGGGACCATTGGTAAAGGTCCGAATCAACACAACGATAATCCCTAGCCAGGTGAAGCCCAGCACCCGTGCCAAGCCGATGGCTTCAGCACCTATGCCGTTGTCACTTAGCCAGGCCTCGGTCATAAAGAGCAGTTGGCCGACGTAAAAAATGCCCCCCAGTGTGAACAGAATCATAGCAATTGCAGCGGGTGTATCTTCGTACTTCGACATAGGTCTAACCCCGTTTGTCTTGTGGAAGGATGTCAATGATAGCCGATTTTTTACTAAGAGGTCGAGATTCGATAGCTAAAAAAGTAAATAAATCATTGGTTTATGGGTGCCGTAAATTAACTTGCAGATATGTGGTTAAGTTAGGTGACGGGCTCATCTTCTGAGTCAAATTTCTAACAATTAATTTAGAGGATTTTCAGATGGCCATTTACAGAATTACACGCTTTACCAGTTCGGATATGCAAAAAGCGATTGCAATGGCGGAAGAGGCGCGCGATGAAGTGGCCGCGGTAGGTGCGGACTTTATCGACATTGCAGCGGATGCCGATGGCAATGGTGTCGTCGTTGCAAAGTACCCCGATGCAGCCACGATGGAGGCGGCAACAGCCACTGCGCAGAAAGTATTTGGTCAGATGGTGGCTGGAGGCGTTATGGATGGAGACTCCATCAGCATCTGGACCGGAGATGTGGTTAATTCGATGTAGGTGCGAAGCATCTCCTTTCGTATTGTTATCACCGAGAGTAGGAGTAATCTGCTATACAGCGGCGCGCCCAAGCGTGCCGCGATCTCGGCAGGTTGCGCGAAATACTTACATTCCCCGGGTTATCCGCGTGGGCCCTTCGATAAGCCCAAAATCTTTCGAACTGACGTTGACCAATGCGGGATTGCTACCCACGGCGGCGAAAAGTTCTGACGCAGTAAATGCTTCGTAGGCGGCTTCGGATTCAAAGATATAAACACCACCGAAGGTGTTGGTGTCATCATTCGCCAACCAATGCTTGGAGATGAGACCTGGAACATCAGCAAACGTCTGTGCCAGATCGTTGCAGACCTGTTCGTATTCGTTTCGGCTTATGCCGTCGAGATTAAAGTTAATGATCTGAATGTGCATACGCTTTCCTTTTTGAAAAATCTTTAAAGGTGTCTAAAAGCGTAACACAGCGGGATAGCGCTCTCGCTTTAAGGGGTTCCCAGCCCGAAAAACGGGTTGGTTTTGTCTTTTATCGGAGTTGATATGCCCGCCGTAATACTCGGTCTGGTCAGATACCCGCCATTGGTTACTTTTCCTGGAGAGGGGTAGTATCTCGGCACGGCCTTGGGTTTCTCTCGGTTGAAGTTGGCATATGATCCCCCATCGGAAATTACGGCTAAGGTTAAGGACGACCCTGACACTTGTCATTAGCATTTCAGCCGCGTTATTTATGATCCAACCCGTGAGCGCTGACAGCCCAAGACGTGTTCCGGCTGAGTGGGAGCCCCAGGCGGGCGTTTGGCTGCAGTGGCCCGGCCCATGGGAGCGCTCTTATGAAAATGCGTTTGCCCGCATCGCGAGCGTCATTGTCCGTTACCAGCCACTTCACATTCTTTATAGCTCAAACGGGATCCAGGCCAGCGCAGAAGAGGCGATCAAACGGATAGGGGCCGATCCAACCCATAAAAATATACGCTGGCACGCAATTCCTTATGACAGTGCGTGGATGCGGGATAACGGGCCGGTTTATATAGAGGAAAGCGGCAAGCTCCAGATTCAGAACTGGGGTTTTGATGCTTGGGGTGGCGCCTTCGGGGCGAATGTACCGTTTCGTCATGATAACGAGGTGCCCCTGGCGGTGGCGGAGCTTGTGGGCCTAGGGATCGAAAACATAGATCTTGTTCACGAGCGCGGTAATCTTGAATTTAATGGTGTGGATACCGTGTTGCTCAATTGGAGTGTTTTGGGTGACCCAAGACGCAATAAGGATTACACGAAAGCTAAGGCAGAGCAGGATCTCAAGCGCCATTTTGGCGTTTCAAGAGTGGTTTTTATTGAAGGAGTGCCAATGGGTGACCTGACCAATGGGCATATCGACGGAATTGCAAGATTCATTAATCC
>DDZY01000229.1:0-7092 GCA_002346525.1 Proteobacteria bacterium UBA2996 | reverse complement strand
CACCCAACCCGAAAAGTTTTCGATGCTGCCGCCAGTGCCATTGCGGCAGCGGGGTTTGATGTGATTCGAGATCCTATCGCGACTTCTGTAGAGTATCGTGGTGAGGCATACGATACGAATTACCTTAACTGGCTGATCGGTAACGGCTACGTGATAACGACTGGTTTTGGGAACCAAAAGGCAGACAGTGCCGCAAAAGCCAGGCTAGAGAGCTACTTCCCCGGCCGCGAGGTCTATGTGATCGACATGATCGAATCCTGGGCGGCCGGCGGCGGCGTTCATTGCCACACCAACGATATGCCGGCGATTGCTGTGAATGATTAAGCGTTCTTGAAAAAGACGGATAAGACGGACATGTCTCACGTATTCCCCCGACACACCAAAAGTACTCCCCCGCTGGCCCTTACCGGAGAAGGTTGCTATCTCGTTGATGCTTCCGGCAAGCGTTATTTCGACGGCTCTGGAGGTGCGGCGGTTTCCTGCCTGGGACATGGAGATCCGGAGGTGATTGCGGCGGTCAAGACCCAGGTCGAGAAACTGGCGTTTGCCCATACGGGATTTTTTACCTCGGAGCCTGCTGAAAAGTTGGCAGACCTCTTGATCGCGAATGCGCCGGGAGAGCTTGATCGCGTACTGTTTGTTTCCGGCGGTTCCGAAGCTAACGAAGCCGCAATCAAATTAGCCCGGCAATATTTTGTAGAGAAGGGTGAGACCAATCGACGCTTTTTGATTGCGCGACGCCAGAGTTATCACGGGAATACCCTGGGGGCGCTGGCGGTCGGTGGAAATCAGTGCCGCCGTAAACAGTTTGCTCCGTTGCTGGTCGATGTCAGCCATATATCACCTTGTTTTGAGTACGCCGATCGAAGTCCAGAAGAATCGACTTTCGATTACGGGCAGCGAGTCGCCCAGGAGCTCGAAGATGAGATTTTGAGACTGGGAACCGATTCGGTAATCGCGTTTCTCGCGGAGCCGGTAGTCGGTGCCACTGCCGGAGCTGTACCCGCGGTTGAGGGCTATTTCATGAGAATCAGGGAAATCTGCGACCGCTATGGGGTTTTGCTGATTCTGGATGAAGTCATGTGCGGCATGGGCCGTACGGGGCATCTTTTTGCCTGTGAGGCAGATAACGTGATCCCTGATATTGCCTGCATTGCCAAGGGGCTGGGCGCGGGTTATCAGCCCATTGGCGCAATGCTTTGCAGCAGTGAGATCTATAGGACCATCGAAGCGGGTTCAGGGTTTTTCCAACATGGCCACACCTATCTGGGACATCCTGTCGCAGCGGCAGCGGGGTGCGCAGTGCTCGAAGCGATTCTTTCGCGCGATCTCGTTTCGCGCGTTCGCAGGATGGGTGAGCGTTTTGATAAGGCGCTGAAAGACCAATTTAGCGAGCATACCCATGTGGGAGACATCCGCGGCAGGGGGCTGTTCCGTGGCATCGAACTGGTGGCAGACAAAGCCGCCAAAGCGCCGTTTGCGCCGGAAAAACGGCTCGCAGCCGGTATCAAGAAAGCGGCGTTTGAGCAGGGCCTGATTTGCTATCCGATGTCGGGGACCCGTGATGGTGTGAACGGGGATCATATTTTGCTGGCACCTCCTTTCATTATCGAGGACGACCAGATAGATGAGGTTGTGACAAAACTGGACGCATCGATTTCATCCTGCCTGCCCTAGACTATACGCACCAAGCGCTCAGTAGGCGCGTCTCGAAGGATAGTCATCCCCATGCCGGAAGGTCCTGAAGTTCGCCGGGAGGCAGATGCCATCGGCCGCGTTTTGACCGGCAAAAAGATCACGGAAAGTTTCTTCGGGCCTGCCCATCTAAAGCACTTCGCGCCCAGGCTTGTCGGTCAGCAGGTGGTTGAGGTCACCACTCGCGGCAAGGCGCTGTTGATCTTCTTCCAGAACGGCCGGGTTCTGTATTCTCATAATCAACTTTACGGCCGATGGGTCGTGGTGCCGAAGGGCAAGGCGCCAAATACCAACAGAATCCTTCGGGTGGCACTGACCACAAACACCCATAGCGCTCTTTTGTACAGCGCGACCGACATTGCCTTTATGGCTGAAAAAGATATCAAGACGCATCCTTATTTGAAGAAACTCGGACCGGACGTTCTCTCGCAGACCTTGTCATGGCGACAGATTACCGAGCGCCTTTGCGATAAGCGTTTTTCTGGTCGGAGTATTTCAGGCTTGTACCTTGACCAGTCTTTTCTGGCGGGCCTTGGCAACTATCTGCGGTCAGAGATACTGTTTGCCGCCGGCATTGATCCAACGTGCAGACCCAAAGACTTAGAGCCGGTGAGGCTCAACGAACTGGCGCGCCGCACTTTGCTGATCTCGTTACGGGCCTACAAGACAGGTGGGGTGACCAACCATCCCGACACGGTTCGAGTAATGAGAAAAGCGGGTCACTCAAAACGGCAGTATCGATTTGCCGTCTTTGGTCGGGACAAACGCGGCTGCTACCGGTGTGCCGCCAAAATCCGGCGCATCACGGCAAACGGCCGTCGTTTGTATCTTTGCCCGTCGTGCCAGCAGTAACCGGCGAGTGCCGGTGGGGAATTCCTTTTCAGGAAACTGGTTCGAGTAACTGCGATTCTTCGACTTCTTCGCCAAGGTGAAGTAGAAAATCGCCTCTCAGGACATGGGCTTGGGCTCGCTGCCCCAGAACAATACCGGCGCTTTCGACACAGACAGTGACCGGCGGTTGATCAAGTGCATCCAGAGAGTGAATTCGACCAACGGCCTCTCCAGTTTTGACTGCCTGTCCAACGCTGGTCAGCGGTTCAAACGCCCCTGCAACCGGACTCATAACGGACGAGCCTGCAAACCCGCTTCGTAGGAAAGTGGTTTTTGTGTCCTGTGGCGGATGGTTCAGTAGGCCCCAACCTGCCAGGGTATTCGCCGTGCCGGTGTAACCGATCTCGATGTTCTCGCGTTGGATCCGCCCGCCACCCAGTTCTGCCGAAAGCATCACAATTCCGGCACGCTCTCCCGCAGCAGAGAAAGACCCTTGGCTTCCTTCAACGACTGCCGTGTACCGGGCGCCAAAGTGATGAGCGGCGCGGATTTTGTTCTGCAGGCGCTCTTTATCTCCGATCCCATAGATGAAACCGCAGGGAGAGAACTCACATATTTTGCCGCCGGAGTGTAGATCAATAGCAAAGTCGGCCTGGGGGATAAGCGTTTCCTCAACAAAGCCAGCGATTTCGCGAGTGGGCCCGCTTAAGGCAGGATCGCCGAACACCCGGTTCATATTGGCCCCATCGAGAGGCGACGTTCTTTGGTACTCGCGCACGGCTGGGAGATTAAGGGATGGCATGAAAATAATGCGTCCACGGACCTGATCGGGGTCAAGATCATGAAAGAGCCGCTGCAGGATGACGATCCCCTCGTATTCGTCCCCGTGGTTGCCGGCCGTTAGAAGTACTGTTGGACCCGTATCGCCCGCGATCACACCGATCGGCAGCGGGATAACGCCATAAGCGTGGCGATTATTCGAATGGTTTAACTGAACACAACCCTCATGTTTTCCGCGACGATCGAGATCAATTGAACAGCGCATCGGCTCGCATTCCTGGGGAATTTAATGTGTCAGGATCTGAGAGAGGAAGAGTTTGGTCCGGTCACTTTCAGGCTGGGAGAAGAACTGCTCCGTAGGTGCGGATTCCACTACCTCGCCTTGATCCATGAACACTACCTTGTTAGCTGCTTTTTTAGCAAATCCCATCTCGTGTGTGACCACAATCATTGTCATTCCGTCTTCGGCGAGTTCAATCATCACATCCAGCACTTCCTTGATCATCTCAGGATCCAAGGCTGAGGTGGGTTCATCAAAGAGCATGATCTTAGGCTGCATGCAGAGACTACGAGCAATGGCAACGCGTTGTTGTTGGCCACCGGAAAGTTGCCCCGGGTATTTGGCCGCCTGCTCGGGAATGTGAACCCGGTTGAGATAGGTCATCGCGAGATCGGTGGCATCGCTTTTGGAAAGGCCACGGGCTCTCATTGGAGCTAATGTCAAATTATCGACAACACTGAGATGGGGAAAGAGGTTGAACTGCTGGAATACCATCCCCACGTCCTTTCGGATCTCGGTCAGTTTTTTTACGTCTTCGGTGAGCTGGTTTCCATTCACCCAAATCTCGCCGTCGTCGTGCTCTTCCAGACGATTGATACAGCGGATCATGGTGGATTTGCCCGATCCGGAAGGGCCGCAGACAACCACACGTTCGCCTGCGGCCACCTCTAAAGAGACGTCGTTCAACGCGCGGAACTCTCCAAAGTATTTAAAGACGTGCTTGAGTAAGATCATCTGTTCCAACGGGTTTCTCCTGGTAGGCGTGATTTTAAGGTGAGCGTTTCGTGTTCTGGATCTTGATTCCGTCCATCACCCTCAGCCTTGATAGATCCTTTGTGAGCGCTTTTCAAGCTTTCCGAACAAAAGCGCAAGGGAGTAGCAGATACAGAAATAAACGGCTGCAACAAATAGCCAAATCTCGAACACATACTGGGTGGAATAAGCGACTTCCTGCGCGAGAAAAGTGAGCTCCTGAATAGAGATCAGCGATACGATCGATGAGTCCTTGATTAGCGTAATGAATTGCCCCGTCAGCGGGGGAATCACCTTTTGCACCGCCTGAGGGAAAATTACCCATCGCAAGGTCTGAAAGCGGGTCAGCCCAATAGACTGACCGGCTTCGGTCTGTCCTTTATCTATCGACTGAATACCTGCCCGGATGATCTCCGTGATATAGGCTCCCTCAAACAGCGCCAGGCAAAGAATGCCCGAAATTACGTTGGCAAAAAGCTCCGGCGGACCTAACAGAATCTCAAGCAGGGCAATGGTTTTCGGAGAGGCATTGACTGAAAGTTCGTCGATGCCCAAGAGAGGCACAAACTGGGAGCTCAGAAAAAAGAAGAAGACAAAAATAAAGACGACCGGCGGCATATTCCGGATGAACTCGACATAGAGCCGACTCACGGTCCGGAAGAAAATTCGCGAACTGGTCCGCATAATGCCCATCACGATTCCGATAATGCTGGCAAGCAGCATGGACCAGATGACCAGTCGGAACGTGGTGGCGAGGCCTTTAAGGAGAAGATTCGGTGCGTATGCCTGTTGTTCCTCATCCCATCGCAGAATGTATTCCCACAGGAAACCCCAGTGCCAGTTGTAGATCATCACGGTGTCAACCTTGTAGATGACGTAGCCGACCAGAAAGATCGCACTGGCAATGACGATGGTGTCAACCGCACGGGTAACGCCGCTTTTGGGTTTCTTACGCGCCGTCATGGATTATTTGCGAGCAGACCGCACCTTGGGGATCACGAGTTGAAGTGGACGCGAGTGGCAATCCCGGAAAACCCGGGATTGCCACCGCACACAAGGCGAGATTTACTTCTTGAGGTTGACCTGATCCGCCCAGTCCATGGTGGTGAACCAGTAGGTCCACCGTTCCTGCAGCCAGCCATTACTGGTATTCACCATGATCCAGTTGGAGAAGACGTTCAGTGCGTCCGGGTCGCCCTTTCGGATACCGAAGGCTTCGTTGCCTTCCGTCAGTTTTTCAAGCGATGGATTGAACAGCACGTCGGCATTTTGAGCCTGCCATAACGTGGGCTTCGGGAAACTGGTAAGCACTGCGTGAGCATTGCCGTTGACTACTTCCTGGAGTACCAGGGAGCTGTCGTCGAACTGGCGCAGCTTGGCTTTGGGGAATAGTTTCTGGGTATCGGTACAGGACGTGGCCCCGCGCCGACAGGTGAAGGTGACCTTCGAGCTGTTAAAGCCATCGGGCCAGGCAAGATCACCCGCCAGTTCCTTGTTGGCTACGATGCCCATACCGGAGTGCGCATAAGGCGCTGTGAAGTTGATGGTCATGTTCCGCTTTGGTGTGACGCTCATGCCGCCAATAATCACGTCGAAGTTGCCGGCGATCAGCGCCGGAATGATACCCGACCACGCAGTCGGCACAAATTCGATTTCGACACCAAGGTCAGCCGCGACTTTCTTGGCCACGTCGATTTCGAAGCCAATGAGCTCACCTTGCTTATCACGCATTGCCCACGGCACAAAAGTAGACATACCGACTTTCATTTTGCCGCGCTTGGTAATGGTCTCGATAACGCTTTCAGAAGTCAGTTGCTGCTGCAGGTCCCCCGCCGTAGCGGTGAACGGTGCCAGCGCAATGCCCAGAAAGGTCACAGCCCCCACGAACACCTTTTTTAAGAGTTGCATATATCCTCCTTGTTGAAAAATACCCGGGAAACCATTTCTCGGGCTAGTGAAGCTTTTCTATTTAGTGTCATATTGAATTAGCCAGCCAGTGTTGAGCGTTTCATATAGCGCTCGAAGCGACTGATGACGATAGAGAGCGAGATCGTTATCACGAGATACATCGACGCAACTGTTATCCAGATCTCAAATGCCATAAAGGTCTCAGAAATAATGTCCAGTCCTGATGTCGTCAGATCGAATACCGCAATCACACTGACGATCGCGGAATGTTTGATGAGATTGACCAGAATTCCGGCGAGTGGCGGCAGAATAATGGGCAAGGCCTGCGGTAGGGTGATGTACCGATAGGTGGCGGCCCGGCTAAGACCAAGGCTTGCACCGGCTTCTACCTGACCCTTGGGAACCGACAGAATGCCTCCGCGGATGATTTCCGCGGCAAAAGAGCCCTCAAAGAAGGAGATACACAGCACAGCCACCCAGAATCGGTCGATCTCAAAGATAGGGCCCAGAACAAAGTAGAAGACGAACAACTGAATCAATAGCGGCGTGTTGCGTACGAGTTCGAGATAAACGGTTGCAAGCAGCCTGCCTGAATACGAATCAGAAAGGCGCAGAAAGGCCGTGACTAATCCAATGACAAGTCCCAACACGATGCTGTAGACACCTATCTCGAGGGTGACCATCAGCCCGTCGATCAACGGCCCGAAGATCAACTCTCCGTCGATGACCTTATAGATGTACTGAGGCACCCGGTGCCATTGCCATACATAATTCATCTCTGCCGCACCGCGCAGCAGTAGCCAAATAATACCCCCGCCCAGGATCAGCAACTGAAAGGTATCGGT
>DDZY01000224.1 GCA_002346525.1 Proteobacteria bacterium UBA2996 | reverse complement strand
TCAGGATGTCTTCGATGCAGTCATCTCAATCGATGCCATCGGTATCTATAAACCAGACCCGCGTGTTTACCAGATGGCCGTGGATCAACTTGGCGTCACTCCCTCGGAAATTGCCTTCCAGTCCTCCAATGCATGGGACGCCGCAGGCGCAGGAGCATTCGGATTTAAAGTCGCCTGGATTAACCGTTTCGGCCAGCAACCCGAGCGCCTAGGCATCGTCGCGGATGCAGAGCTCAAGGATTTGACCGGGCTGGCAGGCTTGCTAAGTGTCGCCTGAAAGGTCACGTGCGGTTCGGAAGAAGAGAGGCAATCGCGGGCCACCTACCTCGTTCTGATTCTTTGATCGCTAGTGCAACCTTCACACTAAAGGAGAGATCGCCTTTTTAAGGCCTGCTTGTGGTAATCGCTTGATCCTAGAATGTGAAGGTGGCGATTGACCATTCTCAGTGATCCATTTTTTCTGAGATTCGCTAGAGTGGTCGACACTGTGGGTCGACTTGCCCCTATCATATTCGCGATATCCTGGTGTCTCAGCCGGACATTCACACACAGTTCGTTAGGGAGGGTGTGGTCACATGCCTGCGTGCCCGATGAGATCAACGCAAAACGCAATAACAGACGGCCAATGCGTTTCTCAACGTTATCCGAAGCAAGGCCAACCAAGGACTGACCTAGAGATCGAAATCTGGCCGACAAAATACCAATAGCCTTCATTGCAGCTTCCGGATGAGTGCCGAGGAAATTCACGAACACCATTCGATCGATTGAGAGCACTTCGGTTGCCTGGTTAGCGACCGCGTATATCTGTCTTTGGTTGCCGCTCCAGGACTCGGCGATACCGAAGATTTCGCCAGGAAAATTGAACCAGAGAATTGTCTCTTTGCCAGTTTCGGACAATTGAAGAAGTCTGATGCAGCCAGACGTTACGACATAAACATTGTCCGAGCGGTCTCCTGCCCGAAACAACTGATCATTAGCAGCTAAAGTAATGCGACGCGAATGCCTCAGAAAGTCAGTTCTTTC
Organism: Proteobacteria bacterium UBA2996; assembly: GCA_002346525.1. Classification (GTDB taxonomy): domain Bacteria; phylum Pseudomonadota; class Gammaproteobacteria; order Arenicellales; family UBA868; genus UBA868. The sequence goes on along the minus strand of DDZY01000224.1, from coordinate 6,977 downwards.
TTCAGTCGACAGACTAGATAAAAAATGGGCATGCGCGTTTGACCAATCGCTTCTTTTATCGAGGTGAGAAAGATCCTCGTTTATGACCTCTATAAATGTGTTCGGCTGAATCTCTTCTTTCATTTCAAACCTCCAGAACGGCGAGCGATCCGGAGGACCCGTCAAGGTTTATCAAGACTTGTCATCTGGCTGACAATGTTATCGATTGAGGTTATTTAGCATAAACGGGTCTTAGGGTGGGATAGAAACCCAGACACGATAAACCATAAACGAGTTAAGTCTATTAGCTGATTGCTTAGTCCTAGCTAAATACACAAGGGAGAAAGATATGTACAAATGCAATTACCGAAGTTTCTGTGTCGCTTTATTGATGGCGATTACCGTACCCATGGCGAGTGCAGCGGATTACCCGTCCCGGCCGATCACATTTCTGACCATGGTCCAGCCAGGTGCTCAGATCGACCGACTTGCCCGTGGGCTAAGTCAAAGGATGAGCGAAATTCTTGGTCAGCCGATTAACGTAAAGAATGTTACCGGGTCCCATGGAACAGTGATGGCAACGGAGCTCAGCCGTGCCAAGCCGGATGGGTATTCGATTGGAGTGACGTCCCTAACGGCTTATACCTATGCACCGCATCACGCTAAGCTTTCTTACAAACCGGAAGATTTTGACTTCCTGACGCTGGTTGCCCTTAACTCGAGTGGATTTATTTCGAAGAGCGATAAGCCCTGGAATACCTTAAAAGAAGCATTCGAGTGGCACAAGTCAAACGATAAAGCCATGGTGGCGATGTTTCATGGAGCAGATGATCGGGACGCGATAACGCGGATAGCTAAGTTGGAAGGAGTTAAACTCTCCTTGATTCCGTCCAAGGGCGGTCCTTCCGTGATAAAGGCGGTGACGGGTGGTCATGCCGATGTGGGGTACGTGGGCGCAATTCTCTACAAGCACGTAGAGGCTGGTACCATTAAGTTGATTGCAGCCGCTCTGGGTGACCGTCTGCCTCCCATCCCTGATGTGCCGACATTGCGTGAACAGGGCTACGATGAGCAGGTCGAAATGATTGTCGGGTTGGTAGCGCCAAAAGGAATAGACAAGGACGCTAAAGCCGCACTACTGGCTGCAGCGGATACACTAGCAAATAGCGCCGAGACTCAGGATTTCATCACCAAAAACTTGTTAATGCGACCGGTCCAATGGGGAGAGGCGCATGCTGACGAAACTGCAAAGGTGCTTTACGACACCTTTGGCGAACAGGCAAATATGTAGTCAGTCAGAAAAGCCGGGCTGATCTGAAAGTCAGTCCGGCAGCCTTTTGATAACAGGAAAACGACCGGGGGATATCGGGTGACGCGGTTAGAGCGGGATACCTACGGGTATCTTTTTTTGGTTGGGTTGTGCCTAGTACTTCTCCTCTGGGCTATCCCGAACTACACCCCGGAGTATCCTGGGTATGGTGCACCTCCCGATCTTGTGCCTATCGTGGCGGTGTGTGTCATGCTTTTCATGCTGTGCTTGTCGCTGTTGCGGGTTGTGATTTCCCGGTATTTCGGAAAGCCAGTCCCAGCTGGTGAGGTTGACTTTCCTGACGAGACAGGGGAAAGCGGTTTCAGTCAAGTTGGACGTGTCAGCCTGACTCACTTGGCTCGCATTATCCTGCCCTGTGCGGTGTTCCTCGCACTCATCGATCGATTCGGATATATCCCAATCTCGCTGATATTCCTGATGGCGCTTCAGTTTCTCATTGGAAGTCGTCGCTGGCTGCAATCGATTGTTATTTCGATTGGCCTGGTGGCAACGTTGTACGTGGTGATGCGGTACGGATTCGGTGTTCCGGTGCCGGGCCCTCAGTGGTTCTGACGGGTGGAATAATTCAGGACGGGTAAGGCAATGGAAATGATTATCGCTGGTTTGCTGGACTCGATCTCGCCGGAGAGCTTGATGTTTTTACTTTCCGGAGTGGCAGTAGGAGTGCTGGTTGGAGCTATTCCGGGAATCAACGGCCCCATGGCCATCGCGCTATTTATCCCGATTACCTACTACATGACTCCGTTGACGGCTATTGGATTCTTGGTGGGACTTAATAAAGGAGCGTTTTTTGGCGGGGCGGTCTCAGCTGTACTGCTCCGTACCCCTGGAACACCCGAGGCGGCGGCAACTTCGTGGGACGGATATGCTTTGACTCAGAAGGGAAAAGGAGAGAAAGCACTCCGAATGGCCTTATATAGTTCTGTCGCCGGAGACTTTCTCTCGACAATTGTGCTTATAGCTATTGCGGCACCACTCGCGGCGGTGGCACTCTTTATGGGCCCCTCGGAGATTTTCGCGCTGATTTCTTTAGCGTTGACGGTTATCGCGGGAATCGGTACGACTTCGATAAGTCGCGGTCTGATCGCTGCGGCTTTTGGCATTCTTCTCGGACTGGTCGGAACCGAGCCAGTAACGGCTTTGCCCCGACTCACCTTCGATATCTACCAGTTGGGGAGCGGGCTATCCCTGATACCGGTTGCCATCGGGCTGCTGGCATTTTCAGAGATCCTAATTCAATTGGAGCGTTACACTAAAACGGGTGCGGCAGAACGCGCTGCAAACGTGTTCTCTTCAAAACTCGAAGACCGGTTTGTCAGCCTAAAAGAGTTCTTGGGCAGCATCAAAACTCTGATACGGGGAAGCCTAATTGGAATCGGGGTGGGTGCGATGCCTGGATTAGGAGCGCCGGTTGCGTCGTTCATGTCTTACGACCAGGCTATGAAGCGCTCCAAGGCTAGGGACGAGTTCGGCAAAGGGCGACTTGAAGGTATTGCTGCCTCCGAATCCGCCAATAGCTCTGTCGTTGCTTCGAGCCTTATCCCTCTGTTTGTCCTTGGGATTCCCGGTAATCTTGCGGCGGCGATGCTGATGGGTGCTTTCATGATCCACGGCATGCAGCCAGGTCCGCTGCTGTTTCAAGAGAATGCACAACTCATGTACGGCATCTACGGCAGTCTGATTCTGGCAAGTTTATTCCTACTGCTCATCGGTCGTTTCGGACTTCGCTTGTTCTGCAAGGCAGTCGAAATTCCTGCAATGATCCTATACCCGATCGTGATTTTTACCTGCGTAATGGGCGCTTATCTGGGTAAATCCTCACTGTTCGATGTTGGGGTCATGCTGACGTTTGGAGTTGTCGGCTATTTCATGCGCAAATTTGATTACTCGTATGTCGCATTTCTCATTGGCTTTATCTTGGCTCCTGAGTGGGAGCGGACGCTGCAGCAGGTGGTCATCATTTCCGAGAATGATCCCTTGATGTTTTTCCGACGGCCCGTCGCGATGGCGTTGATGGCCCTGACCGTATTTGTAGTTGCCCGGACGTTCTGGACCAGCATGTCGTCAAAAACCAAGGGCAGGTCTGAATAGGATACGACGAAAGGGAGTGCTTGATGACGCCTGACCCAGAAAGCTATTCAATGGAAGAATTCTGATGAAAAAAATGACAAGAACAGAGCTTATAGAAAAACTAGGAGATGGCTACCATGCGCCCTCCGGTCTATATGAGAGAACCAAAGCAATGTCTTTTCTCGGTACGGTCAGCTGCAACATCAGTGAGATGGACGCAGGATCCTGGCAGGAGATCGTTCTGGATTACGAGCTCGGTCAGTCCGGAATGGCAGATGGTTCGTGGTTTAAGGCAACCTTCCGGTTTTATTCCGATTGGGAACTTTTTCAGACTACCGATCCAACCGCCGCCAATTATGTCTCGGCTGAATATCACGCAGGCCCGACAGTAGATGGCCAGAGTCCGGCTTCCGTTCAGAAACTGTCAGTTCGTTTTGATCAGAAGGGCCACGAGCGGCCGTTTCAAAAGGCGATTATCGTCGACACCTACGACGGCTATCTCAAAGCCGGCGATCACATTGTCATTAGGATGGGAGACAGGAGGTTTGGTGGTCCGGGAACGCGGGTTCAGACCTTCACGGAACAGGATTTCAAGTTCCGCTGTTACGTAGATCCTTTAGGGACTTCTCGATTCGCTGCAGTAGCGCCGGATATCGTTGTCAATATTAAGCCGGGCACGCCGGCCGCCTTGCAATGGGCTGGACCCCGCATCATCCGGCGCGATGAGGTTCTGCCGTTGCGCATACGGGTGGAGGATCAGTGGGGGAATACCTGCTGGCGTCGTCCAGATACAGTCCGGATAAGGGCCTGTCGGGACGGGGTCGAGGTTTATCAGCGTGAACTGGATATGTCGCAGGCCGGTTGGAGCGTGGCCTTGTTAGAGGGGCTTCCCACCGACGTAAGTGGAGAGTTAGCGGTCAGGGCTTCTATGCCAGATTACCCTGTAGTAAAAGACCAGGTCTTCTATGTAACGATTGATGACAGCCTTGATTTCCCCCGGATTTTCTATGCGGACCTGCATGTGCATTCTAACGATACGATCGGAACCAACTCGACGGAATACAACTTGGCGTACGGCCGCGATGTTACGGGGCTAGATATTTTGGCGTTCGCCCATAACGATTTCAACATCACAACCGATCGCTGGAAGGAGACTGTAAGGTTGATTCGCGAGATCACCGAAGACGGTAAGTTTGTCGCCTATCCTGGCACTGAATGGTGTGGTAGTTCATGTGCGGGGGGTGATCACAACGTTGTTTTTCTTCATGAGCGTGATCCCGAATTCCCTTTTCTGAAAGACGGTACCCATGTTAGGTCTGTAGACTGGAATGAGGAGTCAGGGACCACAGAAGCCATTCCTGGCGCCTGGCCGCTGGAGGAGTTATGGGCAGCCTACATCGATGATCCGGAAGGGCATCTGCTGATCCCGCATGTAGGTGGAAGACGGTGCATTCTGGATTGGCATCACCCAACTTTGGAGAAACTGATTGAGATCGGCTCGTCCTGGGGCCATTTTGGTTGGCTTTATCAGGAGGCGATGGAGCGGGGATACAAGATCGGGGCGAGTATGGCGGGCGATGAGCACCGAGGACGCTGTGGCGGCGGTGTACCCGGTACAGCAGTGTTTGGAACAAAAGGAGGCATTTCCGGAGTAATTGCTCCGGAACTTAGTCGGGAAGCGATTGCCATTGCTTTACGAAGCCGTCATACCTTTGCCTCAACAGGGGAGAGGACCTTTGGGTTTACTTCCTGTGGCGAGCACATAATGGGAGACGAGTTTGAGCACTCCGGAGCAGCTTGTGTCGATTACCGTTTCCTGGGGGATGAGGGCTGGGATAGGCTGGTGGCGTACGATCATTCGGGTGAAATCTGGAGTCGAAATCTGCAGGAGGAATTAGGTTACTCGGATCGAAAGATACGGTTCCGATGGGGTGGCGCCCGGATCAAGGACCGCTACCGTTGGGCCGTCTGGAAAGGAAATATCACAATCAGAGATGCGACCATCAATGAATTTGTGGGACGTGGTTTTGAACACATTGAAGAAACCTGTTGGCGAGAAAGCGCGACTACCATCGGCTTCAAGAGTGACACCTACGGAGATATCGACGCTCTGGAACTTGACATCTCAAATCTTCAAAACGCAAAGATTACAATCGAAGGGACTATTGATGGCTATGTTAAGGTAGGCGACCCCCTCAAGGGTAATCCTTTCGTCCACTGTCCCACCTTTAAGTGGGAATTAACCGGGGCAGAACTCCTGAACGAATCATCACTCAAGAAGAATCTCCCGGGTGTTGAGATGTTTCTCGGAATGGATAGGATGAGTGATAGACAGACTCCACGGGAGGTCAGTGGTCACTTTCAAGTAGACCCGGAAAACGGTCCTCATGGTCACCGACCTATCTACATGGTTGCTCATCAGGGCGATGATGCAAAGGTGTGGACCTCCGGAATGTTTATCACTTTTAAGTAGTTCAGCAGTGGCTCGGGATAACTGGCCGGATCTTGAGTTTGCAAAGCGATGGGATGAGTCCGATCACGCCAGGACTAATCCCGATCGACAACGACACTTGTCGTTACTAGCGGATCTGTTGGTTTCAGAAGACCCTAGATCGCTGTTGGATCTCGGCATCGGCTCGGCACAAGTAGAACAGGTAATCAATGAGCGTCACCCGGGCTTTCTGGACACTTGCCGGGTGACTGGGGTTGATGCGTCTGATGCGATGCTCAGTCTTGCAAGACAAAGACTTCAGGATTGGAATTCTCTTGATGTCTCTTTCATCCAGGCTGATCTGATCAAAATTAAAGAACTCAACCTAGCCGAAACATTTGATGCCATTATCTGTGTTCAGATGCTGCACGAGGTTGCCCACGCCACAAAAAAAGAGATCTTTGGCTGGGCGCGCCACCGGCTCTCTCCGGGAGGCTCGTTCTTTATTTTGGATCGTTTCGACTATCCCGGGGGCCAGTGGCTTCACCAGTGGCGCGTAATCTGGGATTGGATGCGGTCAGACTTAAATGGAAGCCCCGAGGCTATCGAGTTTGCTGAGTACCATGAAAGGTATCGAAAAAAAGAAGACCACACGACGAGTATCGAGGCATATTGCGACTGGCTTAATGATGCCCGGTTTCAGACTGTTTGTCCTTATCAGTGCTTCAATCGTGCGCTGATCATGGCAAAAGCATGAAGTGTTCCATCTAATGTCAATCCCATCTGAGAGGACGCAGCCTGTAGTACACCAAGACAGCGCTGCAGGCAGGTTGTAAGTTAGAAAAATCTTTGACAGTTCCACGGATCTGTTCCACGGAACTGACTTGATCGCCGGCTGATCCTGGTTTTGGTCAGCGTAGTGTTCTATTGACGCTTTGCGAGTTGGGCCCGGGCGACGCGGGAGGCCGGAGGATGCCCCAGTCGGCGGTTGAGTGATTCCGTTATTGTGACAAGCTGCTCAAGATCGGCTGAGCAGTTAATACCGAGACCCTCCAAGAGGTAAACCACGTCCTCGGTCGCCACATTGCCGGCAGCGCCCGCAGCATAGGGACAGCCGCCCAGACCGCCCACGGCAGCGTCTACTGAGGTCACGCCGATCTCGATGCA
>DDZY01000151.1:3076-3901 GCA_002346525.1 Proteobacteria bacterium UBA2996 | reverse complement strand
CGCAGTTCGAGTTTGCTGTAGATGAATGGCCGAAAAAGTTCCAGCGCCATTTTCTTGGGCAGCCCGCACTGATGCAGTTTCAACGTCGGACCCACCACGATCACAGAACGACCGGAGTAGTCCACCCGCTTACCCAGCAGGTTCTGGCGAAAACGCCCCTGCTTGCCCTTGATCATGTCGGCAAGCGATTTCAGCTGTCTGCGATTAGGGCCGGTGACCGCTTTACCGCGTCGGCCGTTATCCAAAAGTGCGTCTACCGATTCCTGCAGCATGCGCTTTTCGTTACGGACAATAATGTCCGGCGCATTCAGATCCAGCAGTCGGCGCAATCGGTTGTTACGGTTAATGACGCGACGATACAAATCATTAAGATCGCTTGTTGCGAAACGACCTCCCTCAAGCGGCACCAGAGGACGGAGGTCAGGCGGCAACACCGGCAATGCTTCCATGATCATCCATTCCGGTTTGTTACCGGAATGCAGGAACGCTTCGACCACCTTCAATCGCTTGGTCACCTTTTTGGTTTTAGTTTCTGAGGTCGATTCAGCCAGATCCTCGCGCAACTGCGCCGACAGCGACTTGAGATCCATGCTTTTCAGCAGTTCTTTTACCGCTTCGGCACCCATCCCGGCATCGAAGTCCGCCCCATAGAGCTGGATGGCCTCGTAGTACGACTCTTCGGTCATCAGTGCACCGACCTCGAGTTCCGTCAGGCCTGGATCAGTAACCACGTAGGCCTCAAAGTACAGCACCCGCTCAATCTCGCGGACGGTCATATCCAGCAGGACGCCAAGACGGGAGGGCAGCGACTTCAGGAACCAGATG
>DDZY01000151.1:0-2783 GCA_002346525.1 Proteobacteria bacterium UBA2996 | reverse complement strand
AGCGACTTCAGGAACCAGATGTGCGCCACCGGGCTGGCGAGCTCAATATGGCCCATTCGCTCACGTCTCACCGTGGAAAGCGTGACCTCGACACCGCATTTTTCGCACACCACGCCCCGATGCTTAAGACGCTTGTACTTGCCGCACAGGCACTCATAGTCCTGCATCGGCCCGAACAGCTTGGCACAGAACAGGCCGTCTCGCTCGGGCTTGAAGGTGCGGTAGTTGATGGTCTCAGGCTTTTTCACCTCGCCGAAGGACCATGACCGAATCTGGTCCGGCGACGCCAGACGAATCCGAATGTTGTCAAACTCCTGATCTACTGCATCGTATCGCGAAAACTGACTGAAAAAATCTTTCATTTTTTTCCTTTAACCTTTTTTCGAGCGTGAGGACGAGATAACAGGTTGATCGGTGAACTAACGATCTTCCCGCCGCTCGATATTCAATCCGAGCGCTCTGATTTCTTTTTCCAGCACATTAAATGATTCGGGCACTGAAGCTTCCATGCGATGGTCACCTCGCACGAGGTTTTCATACATCTTGGTCCTGCCACCCACGTCATCGGACTTCACCGTCAGCATCTCCTGAAGCGTGTAAGACGCGCCGTAGGCTTCCAGCGCCCACACCTCCATCTCTCCGAAACGCTGGCCGCCGAACTGGGCCTTGCCTCCGAGCGGCTGCTGGGTGATAAGACTGTAGGGACCTGTCGACCGTGCATGCATCTTGTCATCGACCAGGTGGTTGAGCTTCAGCATATACATGTAGCCCACCGTCACCTCCCGGTCGAAGGGCTCTCCGGTACGCCCGTCGATCAGTCTGGCCTGCCCGCTCGACGGAAGTTCGGCGATCTTGAGCCATTCCTTGATCTCGGCTTCGTTCGCCCCATCGAATACCGGGGTGGCAATCGGCACGCCGCCGCGAAGGTTGTTTGCAAGTTCCGTGACCTCGTCATCCGAGAGCGTATCCATGTCTTCCTGGTAACGTCCGGTGCCGTAGATCTTGCCAAGCTGTTTTCGCAACCTGGTGGGATCGGCGCCCGAATCCAGCATCTCGCCAATCTGCCGGCCCAGATGACTGGCGGCCCACCCGAGATGGCATTCCAGCACCTGTCCGACGTTCATCCGGGAGGGTACGCCGAGCGGATTCAGCACGATATCCACAGTGGTGCCGTCTTCCATATACGGCATATCCTCAATCGGGACAATTCTCGAAATCACACCCTTATTTCCGTGCCGGCCCGCCATCTTGTCTCCAGGCTGCAGGCGACGCTTGACGGCAACGAATACTTTGACCATCTTGAGAACACCGGCAGGCAAATCATCTCCTGCCTCAAGCTTCCCGCGCTTTTCATCGTACAGGTCGTCAAATCGTTTTGACTGAGCCGCCAGCTGGGCCCGGATCTGTTCGAGAGTCGTGTTGGTATCTTCGTCACGTAACCGAACCTCAAACCACTTGTCTCGAGGCAAGGTCTGCAAATAGGGGCGGGTAATCTTGTCCCCCGCCTTCAGGTCTCCGGGCCCACCTTCGGCAACCTTTCCTGCCAGCAGGCGCTCGATCCGATCGTAAGCATCGTCTTCAACGATTTGATACTGGTCCTGAAGGTCTTTCTTGATACGGTCAAGCTCGGACGCCTCGATAGACAGTGCACGTGTATCTTTCTCTACACCATCACGGGTAAAGACCTGAACATCAATTACCGTTCCCGACATGCCGGAGGGCATACGAAGCGAAGTGTCCTTAACATCGGAGGCTTTCTCGCCAAAGATAGCACGCAGCAGTTTTTCCTCTGGGGTCAACTGCGTCTCGCCTTTTGGTGTGACCTTGCCGACCAGGATGTCGCCTGGGTTCACTTCGGCCCCGATATAGACGATCCCGGATTCATCGAGCCGTGCCAAAGCCGATTCGCTGACGTTGGGAATATCCCGCGTTACATCGTCTGAGCCCAGTTTGGTGTCACGCGCGGTACAGGTGAGTTCCTCAATATGGATTGAAGTGTAAACGTCATCCTGAACGAGACGCTCTGAGATCAGGATCGAGTCCTCAAAGTTGTAACCATTCCAGGGCATGAACGCGACCAGAATGTTACGGCCCAACGCCAGCTCACCTAAATCGGTGGATGGGCCATCGGCAAGCACGTCACCTGCCGCAATCTTATCGCCCACGGAAACCAACGGCCGCTGATTGATCGTAGTGTTCTGGTTAGAGCGGGTGTATTTGACCAAGTTGTAGATGTCGACACCGGAATCACCGGTCTCAACCTCTTTGTCATTTACCTTGACCACAATTCGCGAAGCATCCACCGCGTTCACCACACCGCCGCGCGATGCCACAACCACCACGCCGGAATCCGACGCGACCTTACGCTCGATACCGGTTCCCACCAGAGGCTTTTCACTACGAAGCGTCGGCACAGCCTGGCGCTGCATGTTGGACCCCATCAACGCCCGGTTGGCATCATCATGCTCAAGAAATGGAATCAAAGCGGCGGCCACTGACACAATCTGCGATGGCGCAACATCCATAAACTGCACATTCTCAGCAGTCGACAAAGTGAATTCGTTACGATACCGGCAGGAGATCAGTTCATCGGCCAACTCGCCTTTGTCGTTGATTCGCGCATTAGCCTGAGCAATGATGTACTCGCCCTCCTCAATCGCCGAAAGGTAAACCGCCTCGTCGGTCACTTTGCGATCCACCACCTTTCGGTACGGGGTCTCAAGAAAACCGTACTCATTCGTTCTGGCAAAAATCGCCAAGGAGTTAATCAGGCCGATATTCGG
>DDZY01000185.1 GCA_002346525.1 Proteobacteria bacterium UBA2996 | reverse complement strand
TTGGCTGTCTGGACTGGAGCGGTTGCCTGGTTCAGCCGGAGTGTTCCTGATCGAATGGTCGCCCGTGTTCTGGGGGTTATGGGCATCATCAGTGTCGGCTTTTTGCTCTTCATTCTGTTTACGTCAAACCCCTTTGAGCGGCAGTTCCCGCCGCCAATGGATGGAGGTGACCTCAATCCCCTGCTGCAGGATCCCGGGCTCGCGATTCATCCCCCCATGCTTTACATGGGCTACGTAGGCTTTTCGGTTGCGTTCGCGTTTGCGATTGCCGCCCTTCTGGGGGGACGCCTCGACTCTGCCTGGGCACGCTGGTCACGTCCCTGGACCCTTGCCGCCTGGATCTTCCTCACAGCCGGCATTGCACTGGGTAGTTGGTGGGCGTATTACGAACTCGGCTGGGGAGGCTGGTGGTTCTGGGATCCGGTTGAAAACGCCTCATTTATGCCCTGGCTGGTAGGAACCGCGCTTATCCATTCGCTCGCCGCCACGGAAAAGCGCGGCGTCTTCAAGGCGTGGACTGTATTGTTGGCCGTATTTGCGTTCTCGCTTTCTCTACTGGGCACGTTTCTAGTGCGCTCCGGCGTGCTGACCTCTGTACATGCTTTTGCCACGGATCCGACGAGGGGGCTTTTCATTCTGATTTTTCTTGCCATCGTTGTGGGGGGTTCCCTGGCGCTGTATGCCTGGCGTGCTCCCACCGTTCGCTCAAGCGGTGGATTTAACCTGGTCTCACGGGAAGCGGGCATATTGCTGAACAACGTGCTGCTCGTGGTCTCTGCTGCGACGGTATTGCTGGGGACGCTTTACCCCTTGGTAATTGATGCGCTGGGGATGGGCAAGATCTCAGTGGGGCCTCCTTACTTTAATGCCGTCTTTATACCCTTGACCGCGCCGCTCGCTATTCTGGTCGGGGTGGGTTCCCTGTTGCGCTGGAAGAAAGACGGGCTGACAAGACTCATACGTCCTCTCGGACCGGCGTTTGTCCTGGCAGTCGCCTTGGGCCTACTATGGCCGATCTTTTTTGACAGCTATCGCCTCGGAGCCGTATTTGGCAGCGTGCTGGGGCTCTGGACGATCTTTGCCGCATTAAGCGGACTTTGGCAGCGTACCCGGACAGGTGGGCGGCTACAGAGTCTGTCAAGAACTCCGCGATCTGTTCTGGGTATGACCCTGGCACACATTGGCCTGGGCGTGTTCGTGATTGGCGTCACGCTCACCTCCACGTACTCCGTTGAAAAAGACCTGCGTATGGCGCCGGGCGATACCTATGAAATTGATGGCTACACATTCCGATATGACGGAATCAGTCAGCAGCGCGGTCCCAACTACCTCTCTGATACCGGCAGCATTACCGTCCTTCGCGGCACCCGGCAACATGCAATCCTCAATCCAGAAAAACGGATTTATCTCGTGCAGCAAATGCCTATGACCGAAGCGTCTATTGACGCAGGGCTAAGACGGGATCTTTATGTTGCCCTCGGCGAGCCTCTGGACGATCAGGGCAGCTGGGCCGTTCGCCTCTATGTCAAGCCTTACATCCGGTGGATATGGCTCGGCGCACTCATCATGGTGTTTGGGGGGCTCCTGTCCACAACCGACAAGCGCTACCGTCGGCTTTCACGCGCGACGGCCACCTCACCGGCGATTGGCTCTTCCCATGCCGTTTCCTAAGCGACCGTTCGCCGATAAGCTGATTCACGCGCTGATCGGATTGGTTCTGATGGGAGGCATCACCTCGTCTGGACTGGCGGTTATCGAGACCTACGAGTTCTCCGATCCTGCACATGAGTCCCGCTATCAGGACATGATCGCCCAGTTGCGCTGTCTGGTCTGCCAGAACCAGAACCTTGCCGACTCCAATGCCGAACTCGCAAAGGATTTACGTGCCAAGACTTACGAAATGATTAACGCCGGTGCGAGCGATGAAGACATTGCGGATTTCATGATTGCACGCTACGGCGACTTCGTCCTATACAAGCCCCCGCTTCGTTTACGAACGACCCTGCTGTGGGGCGGCCCATTTGCCCTATTGCTTATCGCGCTCATCGTTTTTTTCTTTACGGTTCAGCGGAGCCGGGTCCCGAAAGACATCGAAGGCGTCGACCGCGAAGCAGCGGCACGACTGCTCGACAAGAAGAGCTAGATGTCCATTCTGTTCTGGCTGACAGGCTCCTTGATGGCACTTTCGGCCATCGGCGCATTGTTGCCCGCCCTATTGCGCACATCAAAGTCAGCACACATTGAACGCACGGAGGTTAACGTTGCAATCGCCCGTGAACGCGCGAGCGAACTGCGCAGAGACCTTGATGAGGGAATTTTGAGCGATGCGGAGTTCGACGCTGCCCGCGGGGAGCTTGAACATGGCCTTGCGATTGACCTCGAGGGCGAACACGACAATCCTTCCACCGGAACCACATCCCCCCTGCTTGCGGCTGGGATCAGCGCGTTGATTCCGGTGCTCGCGCTGGGGCTCTATCTGTTTCTGGGCACACCAGATGCGGACAACCAATTAGACACCGTGGCCTCTAACGCCCTCGTGGGACAAGACCAGCAGGCAGATGTCGATACGATGCTGACTCAACTGAAGGCTCGGCTTGTTGACGAACCGGACGACGTACGCGGCTGGACGCTTTTGGGCAACGCCTATATGCGCATCGGGCAGTATGCCAATGCCGTTCCTGCCTACCGCCGCTTAGTGGCACTTGAGCCGGGTAACGCGGAACGCCTGGTGCGCCTGGCCGACGCCCTTGCCATGAGTCGGAACGGGATACTGACGGGTGAACCTGAGGTGCTGATCAGGCAGGCGTTAGCACTTTCCCCATCTCATCCCCAAGCATTGTGGCTTGCCGGCATCGCGGCTGAGGAACGGGGTGCCTATGCCGAAGCACTTGACATCCTTCAGCGCCTGCTGCCTTTGGTAAACGACCAGCCGGAGGTCTTAACCGAAGTACAGGCACTGATTGCGCGAAACACGGCTGCTTTGGACGGCACGTCTCCAACAGTAACGGATTCACTGACGGTCACGGTTGGCATAACCTCTGTACTCGCCAATTCTGTGACCCCAGACGATACACTTTTTGTTTACGCGAGGGTTCCGGGTGGGCCCCCCATGCCGGTGGCAGTCAAAAAGATGCCGGCGCAACCCCTTCCTCGGGAGGTGGTGTTGAGCAATCGTGACCTTATGCTGGAGGGAGCTGGACTGGGCAGCTATCCCTCCCTTGAGGTCGGCGCGCACGTCTCCCGATCCGGAACGGTTCGCAAAATGCCGGGGGACCTTCTTGGATTGAGTCAGCCCTTTGATCCTGGGCAAATCAATACCGTTGATGTGCTAATCGGTGAAGCACTCGGCGGATAAGGTGATGTTCAGCCCACCAAACCCGCCTAGGGCAGGATGACATCCCAATCGAAGTTTTTAAAATAGTCCAAAAATTTATGATTGCATTGGCTTTGCAGATCTGATCCCGGAGTCACAGAGGTCGCGCAGAGGTAGCGCTCCCGCAACGCCTTTCCGGCCGGCGTGTCCTCTATACAAATTGTGGCGATGCCTGCCACCTCTCCTCCCTGGCCCTCCACGAGTTCTATCGCGGCTCCCATCGTACCCCCGGTCTCGACCCACTGATCAACCAACAGGACGTACGCTCCCTTGCGGAAAGCCGGCTTCCGAAGCTCCATGTACTGGGTGCGCTCGGTGTAGTTCACAAACGAAACTTGGTCGGCGGGGACGGGAAGCTTGCCGGCCTTTCGAACCGTCAGAAACCCCGTTCCGAGTCTCTCAGCAATCGCGGCGCCAAGCACGTATCCGGCGGCGTCGATGCCTGCGACCACATCAACCCGCACATCGATATAGGGTTCGCATAGATCGTCCAGCATCGCATGAAAAGCGCTTGCATTGAGATACGCCGATGAAGGATCGAGCCATGCCATCTTGGGATCCTTGATGTTAGGTGCCATGTGCTTAAGGTACCAATCAGGGTTCTTGCGGCCGGCGGAGGCATCTTTTTGGTCAATCCGTCGACGTGCGGCATAGTGGCGCGTTCTCTCGAGCAGTCGACGCAACCGATGCGGATCCAGGTTATAAAAATCCTCGGGGTAGTTGATCCCCGTCGCAACCAGGAACGCATCCGCTAAATCCATGTAGCCGCCCACGTTCTCCGGAGTAATTCCTGAGGCAATCGCGAGCGCATGATTGTTGACCCCCTCACGAAATGTTCTGATCTTTTCAATATCTGCAGACCGTCCGGTAGCTATCCCGGAAGTCGTCACTACATCCATGTAGCCGGTCGCCAAACTCGCCGCCTCGTGATACTTCGACGGCTCAACGGGCCGCTGTTTCTTGAACGCGGTGCCGCCAAAATACATACCTCTCCAACCGCAGGACTTCCTGATCGCCTCTACCGAGTCAGCTTCGGTCTGCTCTTTTTGCCGCTCATCGATCCGCGCGTCATCTGCCCAATAGGCATCGACCACAACTCCGTTCTCAGCTAAGTCGCTGAGGATGGGAAACGCTTTTGCTCCGCTTACCCCCAGGAAATTGATCCCGAGCCATAGGTCCGGATACGCACGACGACATTCTTCAATGATCGGCAGGAACGGGCTGATCTCAAAATCATGGTTGATCAAGAAGGCTCCGGGAGCCCCGCACCTGACAACCGTTGCCAGGTTGTGCTTCGCTTGCCCAACGTCAAGAACATGAATAACCGGAAGAACAACCGGCCCCATGGTTTTGAAATATTTACGGAATTCTCCTCGATTCATATCCTGATTTTATCCCCTCATGAATCCAACGCGCCATCTGCTGCGCCAAGACACTGGTTCGCCGCCCCTGACTCCGTGTCTGAATATATCCGAGCCTTCTCTACAGTGATAATCTCTGAGGTTGAGGCCTTTACAAAGAGCCACTAAAGCAGTTCCAAATGAAATTGCCCCAGCACACTCACTCTCGGAGGAGATTCGATGATGGACACCAAAAAGGATAGACATCTTTCAGGCGCATCAGAAACAAAGGTAGCGCAACCCGATCCCGGTCGGCGCAAGATTATTAAAGGTGCGGGCGCCGTTACTGCGGCAAGCGCACTAAGCGTACCCATGATCCTGGTACCCCCTCGCGCCAACGCTGCGACTGAACTCAACATGATCGCCTGGTATGGGCACGGCGAGCCTGACATGGTGGAAGAGTTCGAGGCCATGCACAACGTCAAGATCAAGGCAAAGTATTACGCAGGTGGGGACAACATGCTTGCCCTGATCTCTCAGTCACCTCCGGGCACTTACGATCTCGTGCTGTCCGACGGCGAGTTCGTCAAACTGCTTAAGGAAGCGGGCTATATCGAGCCGATGGATCCAAACGCGTACAACATGGACGACCTCTTCGACGAGTATTCTCATTTTGATGCGCACTGGATGGGTGACACACTGTATTCCGTCATCGTTCGGTTCGGCTACCTCGGCGTTTCTTTCAATACGGATATCATCAGCGCTGAAGAAGCGTCTGATTACAACATCCTCTGGGACTCCAAGCTGAAAGGGAAAGTGGGGCATTTTGACTGGCATCTGCCCAATCTTGGCTGCCTCAGCCTACGCGACGGCAACGACAACCCCTCACCGTTCGACATCAACTCCTCCCAATGGTCCCAGCTTCAGGAGACTACCCTCTCCCTGAAACCCCAGGTCGGAGGTTACTTCGACTACGGGGGTACGTTTGCTTCGCTGAAGAATGGCGAGATTTATGCCATGTGCGGTATCGGCGACTGGATCACGGGCGTCGTCCGCAAAGACGGCTCCCCGGTCGATTCCGTTATTCCTAAGCAAGGCGGCATCCAGTGGACGGAGTCCTATTCCATCGGTAAAGGCTCAAAGAAACAGGATCTCGCCAAGGAATTTATCCGCTACATCACTTCCCCCAAGGGCCAGGTCCGCTCGATTCAGATGGCGGCCTATCCCGGCATGTCGCCGTACAAGTCGGGCTGGACTGCGATTAACGAAGCCAATCCGGAAGAAGCCAAGCGGCAGCGCATGACCTTCGATGGACACAACTGCATTGATGATCTGCGTGAGGGCCGTATTCACTTCAGGCAGACACCGGTCCAGCAATCGCTTGAAGACTGGAATGATTTCTGGTCTGAATACAAGAACGCGTAAGCCGGCCTAACGGAAACCGGCCCTTCGGGGCCGGTTTTTCTTTACCGGCAGTAGGACTCCGATTCTGAAGGGGAAACCCGATTGAGCGGCAACGACAGGCTTTTGCCAGTTCGGCCAGCGCCTCAGCGCCGGCAGGTTACTCTCTATGGGCTGACCTGGTCGATGCCGATTGTGATCTGGCAGTTGATCTTTTTTGTCTTCCCGCTGATTTTTCTGGTAGTCCTGAGCTTCTGGCTGGTGAAGAACTACCGGATGGTTCCGGGATTTGACACGATTAACTGGGTCAAGATGTTCTCCAAAGGCTACTTCTGGGACGCTTATTGGCGGACGCTTGGGTATGCAGGCGTGGCGACGATCGTCACCAGCATCCTTGCGTTTCCGTGCGCTTTCGCGTTGGCATTCAAAGTCTCACCCAAGGTCCGGCGCTGGGCACTGTTTTTCCTGATCGTACCGTTCTTTACGAG
>DDZY01000135.1 GCA_002346525.1 Proteobacteria bacterium UBA2996 | reverse complement strand
ATATGAAGCGACTGATCATCTCTGTCACGGTCTGCCTGTTCTGCGCCAGCGTCGGCTGGACGCAGTCCGGCGCCCCAGGGCGCGTTACCGTCACCGCGGCACGTATCGGCGCCAATTTGCTGCTGACTGCCGACATTCCCGCTGCCGCGGTGGCTGACACGGCGAGCGCCGCCAATACCCGACTCCAAACGTTAAGCATGGTGCTGCGTGACGTGTCTCGCGCATTTTTGCTTCCCGAAGCTGCCGGCTGCGAAGTCAGTGAAGCGGACGTGATCCGGCACTCGGGGAACGCAGACGCCGGACCGGGGATCAGTGCGGGATGGGAATTTATCTGCACCAATGCAGGCGTCATCAACACCATCGGTGTCACGCTGTTTTCCGAGATCCCGGTTGAGTCCATGGACGGTTTTACCTTTCCGGACGGACAGCAGGTGATCTTCGCGGATAACCCGGTGATGCCACTGTGATGCGTTCTTTTTCATCCACCCCCCTGAAGGCGGTTGCCCGGCTGTCAATCGCGCTCGGCCTGCTCGTCTCATCGGCGATAGTGCAGGCTCAGTCGATGTCCGATGCCGGTTCCTGCCGTGCTGACGTGGTCTTTCTGATGGACAACACCGGCAGCATGGGCGGGCCGATCACCAACACCAAACGCAATGCTTCAACGATTCTGGACGCCATCTCGGGAGGTGATCCGCGCTTTGCCGGTATTGATACCCGGTACGCGGTGGCCACTTACTGGGGTGATCCCCGTGAGTACATGTCGGGGCCGTGGTTCTGTGCTCGAGAAACCTGCCCCTGGTCCTGGTGCAGACGCTACTGGTGCGAGGGAGGCCGATGGCCACATTATTGTAGGCGCTGGGGATACTGCGGCAGTTCGGACCCCACAACCGCCGCACGCAAAGCATTCAAGATCAATCAGGCACTCACCGACTCCAAGAGCCTCGTGCAGCGGGGCATGAACGAGTGGCGCCCGTGCAGCAGCCCGGGAGGCTGCGGCGGCGACTGGGCCGAGGCCAACTTTTTTGCCCTGCACCAACTCGCCACGGGCGGAGGCCAAACCGACGGCAAGTGTATTGATCCTCTTGGCGCCCACGATGGCAAACCATCTGCCGGAACGTGCTCGGACGAAGGCTTTGCGAGCGGCTATGACGTTGACTGGCGTGACGACGCGGGACGGATCATCCTTTGGTTCGGAGATGCCTGTTCCTGGAGTACCACCGTTGACAAGAGTGAGGTCACCGCTGCGCTACTGGCCAACAACGTCATCGTGGCCGGGATCAATACCTATAACAAAGATCGCGGGATTGATTACCGAAGTAATACCGCAACCGGTTCCTGTGTGTTCGGTTCGGGCGCGGCCGATGGCCAGGCTTCTGTAGTGACCAACGCAACCAAGGGCACACTGACGAATAATGTCCGCGGGACCAGTGCGACGGTCAACGCGATCCTTGAGGCGGTCGCCGGCGGCATTGCCCAGTCAGGCTCCGCGGCTGCGGTCTCCTTCAGCACCGGTTCGCTGACGGAAGGCAGCCAGCTTTACCAGAGCAAGTTCAACGCCAAGGACTGGTCAGGTGATCTCGTCGCGTACGAGTTGAACAGTGATGGCTCCCTAGGCAGCCAGGCCTGGAGCGCCGCAAATAAACTCGATGCAACAGGACACGGTAGCCGCGTCATGATGACCTTAGGCTCTAAAAAGGGTGCGTCTGTAGGTGTTCCCTTTCGTTGGGGCCTGATTACCTCAGCTCAGCAACATGACCTTCGAACGGAGCCCAACGGCTCACGCGGCAACGTCTCGAAAGGCGCGGCACGACTTGAGTACCTAAGGGGTAACCGCGCCCACGAAGGCAAGGGCTTTAGCTTTCGCGTTCGGGGTAGCAAGCTCGGTGATATCTGGCACTCCAGCGCGGTTTATGTGGGTAAGCCCGGCCAATCGTGGCCTGACAGCGGTGGCGGTTTTCCCGAGGGTTCCAACAAATATTCGGTTTATGCCTCTGCAAAAAGCGGTCGTACGCCCGTGGTGTATGTGGGTGCAAATGATGGCTTTCTGCACGGGTTTCGTGCGAACGACGGCAAAGAGGTGATTGCGTATGCACCCAGCACGCTCTTTAGTACCAGCATCAGCGCAGGCTATCACCGCCTGACTGATCCTAATTTCAATCACAACAATCTTTACGTTGACGGTACCCCTACCGTCAGCGATGCTTTTTTTGCGGGACCCAATACCAAGACCCAGACCTGGCGCACGGTACTCGCCGGGACCCTCGGCGGCGGTGGCCGCGGTCTGTTTGCGCTGGACGTGACCGATCCGTCTACGTTTCGTGAAAGCAACGCTGCAAAGACAGTGCTCTGGGAATTTACCAACGCAACTGACGCCCATCTCGGCTATACCTACAGCCGGCCTACTATCGTGCTCATGAACAACGGGCGCTGGGCGTTGATAACGGGCAACGGCCTTGAAGACACCGCCACCGACAGCACGGCGGGCGAAGCACAACTCTTTATTATTTATCTCGACGGGGGCGTCGACGGCACCTGGATCTACGGCACGGATTACATCCGGATCTCAACGGGTTCGGGTTCAACCAGCAGTCGTAATGGGCTTTTCAGCCCGGCCGTGGTGGATCTGGACCGCAACGGCACCGCTGACCGCATCTACGCGGGAGATCTTAATGGCAGTCTCTGGGCATTTGATGTGTCGAACAGCATCGATACCAAGTGGAGTCTTGCGCACGGCAAACAAGCCTTTTTCAGCGGCAGTGCCGGCCAGTCGATCACGACCAAACCCACCGTAATCCGTCATCCGACCGTATCCAACGGCAGTACGCCCAACCTGATGCTGCTGTTCGGGACCGGGCGATTCCTGGCCGATGGAGATAAAACCCGCAGCAGCACACAGTCTTTTTACGGTGTCTGGGACAACGGCACCGGCGCCCTCACCCGATCCCATCTCGCCAGCCAGACTTTTCTGCTGAATGACGCGGTGAAGGGCGCCCGCGTCCTCGATCCATATCTCAAAGTGAAGTATGAAAAAATGGCAGGTCGCCAGTATGGCTGGTACATCGATCTGCCTGCTAAGGGCGAAAGAGTCGTGTCCGAGGCGCTGGTGCGGGGCAAAATCGTTTATTTCAACAGCATCATTCCCGATGTCAGTGTCTGCGCCTCGGGTGGAAGCGGATGGGAAATGTCAGTCAAAACCGAAAATGGCGGCAGCCCTGATGCGCCGGTTTTCGACTTCAATGAAGACGGCGTGGTGACTGTCAGCGGTGATACTGCCACCGTTAGCGGGGGGGGCGGAAGAACCGGCGAAGATTATTCGGTTGGTTATGCAGGAAAAAAACTCGATCCTGATAAAGGTATGCCGGCAGGCCCGTCGATTATCGGCAACCGCCGCTTTACTCCCGGTAGCGCCACCGACAAAGGTGCTGACATGGAAGAAACGCTCCTGATTGCAAACGACGCTACCGTCACCGGACGGCTCTCCTGGGAGCAACTCTTCCCGGATTAGCCCGCGGATCGATTAAACTGTTCAGTCAGAACCTCGGTGCTGCCATGCAAAAAAAAGAAAAAGGTTTTACCCTGATCGAACTGATGATCGTAATCGCGATCATCGGCATCCTTGCGGCAATTGCGGTTCCGCAATACACGGATTACGTCACGCGTAGTCGCCGGGCGGATGGCCAAAGTACACTCCTGCAAGTGGCCCAGGAACTTGAGCGCTGCTACACGCAGTTTTCAGCCTACAACAATGCGAGTTGTGCGGTGGTGGGTGCCGGCGGAGTCAGCCAGACCTCTCCGGAGGGTTACTATGTGGTTGCCGCGAGTGGCGGCGCGCTGTCCGCGAGCGGCTTCACCCTCACTGCGACCCCGCAAGGCAGTCAGGCCAGTAATGACTCCGACTGCACTACCCTGACGCTGACCCATCTTGGGGTTCAGGGTGCCACAGGCGACGATACCGACAGTTGCTGGTGACGGAACCGCAGGGTCGGTCACGTGCCTGCGTAAATCCGACTAAAGGTGTCGCCCCGGGAATACGCCGCGTAGAAACCGCCTTTGAAAATAATTCGTGCCTGAGCGGCATTCACTACGCCAGGAAGTTGCCATGCCGGAACATCCCATTCATCCTGCGTCGCTTGTTGATATTGCACGCTACCCTCTGGATAACCCTCAAGACGATCGGTACTGCAAGACGCTTTCATTGATCCGGGCTCAGCTTGAGCAAGACGGATGCGCCGTGATCCCCGGCTTTTTGAGTTCGCTTGGTTTGTCTCGCCTGCTTGGTGAAGCGAAGGAGCGCCGGCGACTGGCCTACTTTTCTGCCAACAAAAAAACCAACGTGTATTTCTCTTCGGACGATCCGTCGCTTGCCGAAGACCACCCCAGGCGCATCTTTCTCGAACGGACTAACGGTTTCATCACGAGTGACTGCTACGATTTATTAACTGCAAGTCTCGCGCTCTACCTGTGGCCGCCGTTGATAAACTTTATTCAGGACTGCCTTGGCAAGGATAAGTTGTATATCTATGACGATCCGGTTTCGAACATGATCGTCAATGTGCTGACGCCGGGCAGTCAGTTCAATTGGCACTTTGACACCAACGAGTTCACGATCACCATGCTGCTCAAAAGTGCGACCAGCGGCGGGCATTTTGAATATGCTCCGAATCTTAGAAATGCAGAAGATGAGTGCTACGAGGACGTACGGGCGGTGCTCTCGGGTGATGCCCGGCAGGTAATCCGCCTCAAGCTCGCGCCGGGTGATCTTCAGTTGTTCCTGGGCAGGTTTTCCCTGCACCGGGTCACCAAAAACTCCGGCCCGTCGGATCGCCTGCTGCTTATTATGTCCTTTGCGGAAAAGCCCGGGATGATCGGCAGCGTCGAACGCACGCGCGAGCTTTACGGTAAAGTTACCGACGCGCATCTTGAAGCCCAGGCACAACGCGTGCGCGCTGACAACCTCATGGACTGAGACCTCCAAGAGCCAGACTGATGATTAAGGGACTGCATCACAACGCCTACCGCTGCCGCGACTCGGAAGAGACGCGCGCCTTCTATGAAGACTTCCTTGGCTTGCCTTTTGCTGGGGCGCTGGAAATCAGCACCACCAAGACCGG
>DDZY01000143.1 GCA_002346525.1 Proteobacteria bacterium UBA2996 | reverse complement strand
TCGTGACGCGTCGGCCTCACCCGCCGTGGGGTATTATCAAAAACATCTCGAGGAACAGGGAGCTCTGGTGAACGAGGCGCTTGGATCGCAATCCACTTCGCTTGCCGCTACCGCATCAGGAAGTTGATCAGGATGTCTGTCGAAATCAAAGTGCCTATGCTGCCCGAGTCGGTTGCAGATGCCACCATGCTGCATTGGCATGTCGAAGTCGGCCAGCCAGTGCGCCGCGACGACAACTTGGTCGATATCGAAACCGAGAAGGTGGTGCTGGAAGTGCCCGCGCCTCGAGACGGCGTCATCACCGAAATTCTGCGAACAGAAGGAGACACCGTTCTGGCAGACGACGTGATCGCGCTGTTCGAAGAGGGACCGGCGCCCACAGCACAGCCCGAAACCCCTACTTCGGAAACGACAGAGTCGGCGCTGCCGGATACTGACGCTCTGCCTGAGGAAGCAAAAGCGCCTGTCAGCCCCTCCCCGCCCGCGACTATCGAGAAACCCTCTGTAGCAGCACCCGCCGGACCCGCCGTAAAGAACCTGGCTGCGGTGAAAGGCGTTGATCTTTCCGATCTGGACGGAACCGGGCGGGGCGGGCGAATCTTGAAAAATGATGTGCTTGCACGTACCAACTCATCCCCCATAGAAGCCGTCGCTGCGGATGCTCAAGGGGTTCGTCGCGAGCCGATGAGCCGGCTACGCAAAACTATCGCCTCACGCCTTATCGACGCTCAGCACAACGCCGCGATCCTGACCACGTTCAACGAAGTGGACCTGTATGAGGTGAAATCCCTGCGCACCCGTTACCGGGAAGCATTCGAAAAAGCCCATGGAGTGCGCCTGGGATTCATGTCCTTCTTCGTCAAAGCTTGTGTGGAAGCTTTGAAACGTTTCCCCATCATCAATGCAGCGGTCGATGGATCTGACATCCTGTATCACGACTATTACGACATTGGGATTGCCGTATCTTCCCCTAGAGGTCTGGTGGTACCAGTACTCCGGAGCGCAGAGCGCCTCGGGCTAGCGGAAATTGAATCGTCTATTGCGGCCTTTGGAGAACGTGCCAAATCCGGCACACTCAGTCTTGAGGATTTGAGCGGCGGTACCTTTACGATCACCAATGGTGGTGTTTTTGGCTCGATGCTCTCAACGCCCATACTCAATCCGCCGCAAAGCGCTATTCTCGGAATGCACAAAATCCAGGACCGGCCGGTCGCCCTCGAGGGTGCCGTTGTCGTCCGCCCCATGATGTACCTGGCATTGTCATACGACCATCGAATCATCGATGGCTCAGACGCCGTTTCCTTCCTGGTGGCGATCAAGGAAGCGCTTGAAGACCCTGCCCGTCTGTTGCTGGAGGTCTGAACGGTTGATCCAGTGATGCCCCGAGACAGCCGGGCCCGGCACGAGACATGAGCAGCATATTCCATGAGTAACTTTGACGTAGTCGTGATCGGCGCAGGACCGGGGGGCTATGTCGCTGCGATACGCTGCGCCCAGCTCGGTTTAAAAACGGCCTGCATCGACCGTTGGATTGGCAAGAGCGGCAAACCCTCTGTGGGCGGAACCTGCCTTAATGTCGGATGTATTCCTTCCAAGGCCCTGCTGGATTCTTCAGAGCGCTATGAAGAGCTGAAAATTCATGCGGCAGATCACGGGATCAGCAGCGGACCCGTTTCGATTGATGTCGAGAAAATGCTGGCGCGCAAAGACAAGATCGTCTCGGAGTTGACGGACGGAATCAGCGCCCTTTTTAAATCCAATCAGATTGCCTTTTTCCCCGGACACGGCTGTCTGGTCGAGGCAGGGGTCGTCCGCGTGTCGTCTGACGACCGCACTGAAGAGATACTCAAGGCAAAGCACGTCATCCTGGCCAGCGGTTCAACGCCCGTGCAGTTGCCCGGCATGGCGGTAGACAATCAAACGATATTTGACTCTGCCGGAGCACTTGAATTCTCCACTGTGCCTAAAAAACTGGGAATCATTGGGGCGGGGGTGATCGGCTTGGAGCTCGGCAGTGTGTGGCGGCGCCTCGGCGCCGAGGTGGTCATCCTCGAAGCGATGGATTCTCTGCTCGGTACGGCAGATCCGATGATCGCTCGGGAGGCTAAAAAACAGTTTTCCCGTCAGGGACTGGATATCCGCCTTGGGTGCAAAGTCACACAAGTCGAGTCGACAAAAGACGGATGCACCATCCGCTATCTCGACAATGAAAACAGCGAAACCATTGATGTGGAACGCCTGATTGTCGCGGTGGGGCGCCGACCCTGTACCGACGGACTGTTGGGCCCGAATTGTGGCGTGGCGCTTGACCACAAAGGCGCCGTTCCTGTTGATGCCCATTGCGCCACGGCTGTCTCGGGTGTTTGGGCTCTCGGCGATGTCGTCCAGGGACCCATGCTGGCCCACAAGGCCTCAGAGGAAGGTATCGCTGTCGCGGAACGCATTGCTATCGGCGGCGGCCATATTGATCACTCGACGATTCCGTGGGTCATCTATACGCATCCGGAAATCGCCTGGGTAGGCGCAACAGAAGATGAACTCAAATCGCAGGGAACCGACTACGCCGTCGGCATGTTTCCTTTCGCTGCCAGTGGACGCGCCAAAGCGGTTGGTGCGACAGAGGGATTTGTGAAGATCCTTGCCTGTCGGGATTCCGACCGAATCCTCGGCGCACATATGATCGGCTCACAGGTGTCAGAACTGATCAATGAAGCGGTGCTCGCCATGTCGATGGAGGCCAGCGCAGAAGACCTCGCCCGCACGGTACATGCCCATCCAACGCTCGCCGAAGTGGTTCATGAAGCGGCGCTCGCATCTCACGGGCGCGCGATCCATAAAGTCAACCGCTAGTTGGCCTTCAATCCGGCTGTATCCGGTCGCCACTCGTTTTCGTTTCCTTCCTGCTCGAGCGTGAGAAGTCCGTAAGTATCTAAATTTATGCTATAATTTCAGACTGCGTTACGAAAAGCGCCCTTCGCTGGATCTACGCAATCGGCACCATCCTTTGGGCCCTCCCAGCCGTACAGACTCAACGCTTAGCGCAGGACTCTCATGAAAAAAGCTGATCCGGTTCTCAACTACGAAGAATTCGCCCACCTTTGCTACAACGTAGTCAAGATTGAAAAAGCGGAACTGCCGAGCGGCGGCTCAGACGGAACCTGCTATCGTTATGTGGTGGCCAATTCGGTTTCCTCCGTCACCGGTTATCGTCAGGGTACCAAGCGTGAGGTCACTCAGTATTGCGCCACCCTGATTGAAGACCTCAATCTCCGGACCATCCCGAAGAAAAAGGTCTGACCTGAAATCCTAAGATTTATTACGGACCGTTGTCCGCCCGCAGGCTCTCAACCGCCGGCATCCCTGAAACACGCGTTAAGGTCGAGCCCGCGTGACCATTGGCCAGATCCCTCTGGCGCAACTTGCGCTGATCTTCATTCCTGTTGCTTTGGTGGTGGCGATTCAGTGGCGATGGTCACTCGCCTACCGGAACACCCTCTACGGACTCAGCCGGATGGTGGTGCAGTTGCTCGCGGTCGGCTACGTCCTGGTCTTTCTTTTCGAGTCAGAAAGTCCGCTCACGGTGTCTGCCGTACTCTTTGTCATGATTACGGTATCGAGCTGGATTGCGCTTCGCCCCTTGGGCGAATCGCGACCCGGCCTCTACTGGATCGCTCTACTCTCCATTACCGCGGGCTGTATTCCCGTTCTGATGCTCGCTACCCAACTGGTGATCGATGTGGAACCTTGGTATGCACCTCATTACCTGATTCCGCTTGCGGGCATGATTTTCGCCAACTCAATGAACCCGGTGAGTATTGCCGGAGAACGCTACCAAGCGGAACTCGACCATGGCCACAATCCCGAAAAGGCCCGTTACATTGCGATGCAGACCGCAATGATCCCCCTGGTGAACTCGCTGATGGCAGTGGGTCTCGTTTCCCTACCCGGCATGATGACTGGCCAAGTGCTCTCGGGCGTCTCGCCATTGATCGCAGCGCGATATCAGATTCTGGTGATGTGCATGCTCTTTAGTGCATCAGGAATTTCTGTCGCCTGCTTTTTGCACCTGTGGGGCCGGCGGTCTGCACATTGAGGTTACACCTTTACTTTTTGGTTGCGGATATCTGAAGCGCCAGCGCAGCGAAAAGAATCGCCCCACCAGTAAGGGTTGCGGCAGTTGGTAAATCACCCAACATCAGCCATACCCAAACCGGTGCGAGCAAGGGCTCACCCAAAGCAAAGAGCGTCAACTGAACAGCGGGCACTCCTTGTGCGGCCAGAGCAAACAACACACTCCCCAAGCCGAGTTGCACTACCCCCAGCAGCGAACACCACATTGCCTCAATCCACGGAATCACGAGCCCTACGCCTGTGCCGATGCTTACCGACAGACTGACGACCGCCCCAATTGCTCCGCCGTATAAGACAGCCGGCGTCATGTCAACGTTCTTGCCAACGCGCAAGGTGACCGCATAGATCCCAAAGAACACTATGCCGAGAACCGCAACGGCTACACCAATCGTGTCACCCACCTGCAGACGACCCCCCACCATGATCGCGATGCCCGCGACAGCCATCGCGATACTCGCCCAGACCCGCGCACTGACTTGCTCACCCAAAAAGATCTTCCCCAATAAAGCAGCAAGAATTGGGGCCGCTGCCATCACAAACACTGCTACGGCAACGGTGGTGTACTTGAGCGCAACTACATTACAAAGCATCGCACCACTCAGAAGCGCACCGGCGACGACGGTTTTGAAGCCCCCTACCCTGAGAACCGCCAAAGTCGAACGCCGGTAACGAATGAGGGTGACGATGGCCACAAAGAGGGCCAGCGAGATGCAACGATAGAAATTGATCTGCCACTCCGTTGCTTGTTCCAGTGACTTGACAACAACGCCGGCGAGACTCCAGAAGAGTGGCGCAGTGATTGCGAAGACATAGTGACGTTTCAAGAGGCTTCCTCCCGGGATGTATTTTGCCCGAGACACGCGCTAATCTACCGCTTATTAACCCTTTTTTGCCCTGTTCGGATTCAAAAAATGCCAACCCAAGCCAAGTGGTATTTCGACTTTGTCTCGCCTTACGCGTATTTGCAGTTCAAACGCCTCAACCAGGTGCCTCCATCGCTCGACTATGAAATGGTGCCCATCCTTTTCGCCGGCCTGCTGAAGCACTGGGAGCATAAGGGACCCGCCGAGATTGACCCAAAGCGCTTAGATACCTACCGACATTGCCAATGGCTGGCGGAGGACCTGGACATAGCCTTCAGGTTGCCACACGCACATCCGTTTAATCCTCTGCCCTACCTGCGTCTGTGTATCTCGCTGGGAAGCTCTCCCCAAGTGATCGATGCTATTTTCAGCTATATCTGGACCGAGGCCCCTCCGGTTCACTCGGAAGCCGGCATTAAGGAAATCGCCCGCAGGCTCGAGATTGACGATTTGGGCGCCCTCCTAGATTCGCCGGAAACCAAAAAACAACTGCGGGCCAATACCGAAATCGCGATTGCGGCGGGTGTTTATGGCGTTCCGACTTTTGTAGTCGGTACAGAGCGCTTCTGGGGCCTCGATCAGATGAGAATGCTTTCCCAGTGGCTTGCAAAACCCGATGAGTTGGCTCACATTGCAACGGAGAACTTCTTGGACATTCCAACAGGCTTTTAGGATAACAACTCGATATGATCCCGAATCAACTCGGTAGAGATCTGTAGGCA
>DDZY01000019.1 GCA_002346525.1 Proteobacteria bacterium UBA2996 | reverse complement strand
CCCTCGCTTTCATACCAGAGAGCGGTGGCTCTTAGCCCCTGATCGAGGCCGACACTGGGGTTGTACCCGATTTCGTTTTTCGCCCGGGAGATGTCCAAAGGCTCTATCCATGGGAAGTCGGTGTGAAGCGCTATTTTCGGGTATTGTGTCTTTGCATCGTGCTGTCAGCCGTGGAAGGGAATAGGGGAATTTTAAAGCAAAGCCCCTGTTGCAATAGTGCCGTTATCCGTGTGGGGCAGTCGTTGCCGATGGAACAGACATGATTTTCAAGCATCGAGGGCGTATCATCTGGCAGGAACATCCCATTAGTCCTGAACCATGATCCCAGTCGTCCTTTCCGGCGGTGCCGGAACCCGCCTTTGGCCGCTCTCGCGCGCCCTGCACCCCAAGCAGTTTCATTCACTGGTGGGAGCAAACACGCTGATTCAGGAAACCGTGCTTCGCCTGCAGCGAGTGGGTTATGCCGACTCACCTTTGGTTTTGTGTAATGAGAAGCATCGGTTCATGGCGGCCGGACAGCTCGATGAGATCGGAGCCTCTGCCCAGTGCATCGTGCTCGAGCCCGTGGCGCGGGGAACGGCGCCAGCGCTGGCTGCAGCGGCTCAGGTTGTTCAGGCGGCCCATGGCGATGTCGTGATGGGCGTATTTCCGGCAGATCACATCATTGCGGAAGAGACGGCCTTTCAACACGCATTGCAAAGTGCCGTCGTGCTCGCTGAGGAGAATCACCTGGTCACTTTCGGTATTGCCCCGCGTAGCGCACACACGGGATACGGCTATCTTCGGGTTGAGTCGAGCGCCAAAGAAAATGCCACCTCGGTTCTGGAGTTTGTGGAAAAACCCGACGAGTCAACGGCGCGGTCCTACCTTGAGCAGGGCGGGTATTTCTGGAACAGCGGGATGTTTGTGTTTCGAGCCTCGACACTGCTTGAGGCTTTTGCTTTGCACGCGCCGCAAGTGCTCAATCACTGCGCCGAGGCTGTCAAAAGTGCCAGTGAAGATGGGCCGTTTCTGCGTCTTGATGAGGCCGAATTTGTCAAAGCGCCTGAGGACTCGATCGATTACGCGGTGATGGAGAAGGCCGCTAATACCATGATGGTGCCGCTCGACGCGGGCTGGGATGATATCGGCTCCTGGGATGCTTTGTGGTCTGCCCTTAAAAAAGATGATGACGGCAATGCAGTCCGGGGGGAGGTGCTTGCGGTCGAGACCAGGGACAGTCTGGTGATGGCAGATCGGGCCCTGGTGGCCACGCTGGGTGTCCGAAATCTCGCCATCGTGGACACGCCGGATGCATTGCTCGTGGCCGATCGGGACCATACTGACCAGCTCAAATCCCTCGTGGCAGGGCTTTTGTCAACCGAGTGCGGTGAAGCGCAGCACCATAGAAAGGTTTACCGCCCGTGGGGCAGTTTCGATGCGGTCGAGCAGGGCGAGGGCTTTCAGGTCAAAAGGATCACGGTCGACCCTGGCAAGAAACTGTCTTTACAACGTCACCAGCATCGCGCCGAGCATTGGATTGTCGTGCGCGGTACGGCCGAGGTTACCCTTGCCAACGAGGTATTCACCCTCAAAGAAAACCAGTCCACCTATATTCCGCCGGGTACCGTTCACCGTCTTGCCAATGTTCATGACGAGCCGCTTGAAATCATCGAAGTGCAGACCGGCACCTATCTCGGCGAAGATGACATCGAGCGACTGGAAGACGATTTTCACCGCTCGAGCGGTGACTGACAGCAACCAGCGATAACGGACTTCCTACGCAGGATTCGGAGAGCCTGTGAGGGCGTGATACTTGCTTGTTGCCTCCATAAGACGCTCCTTTGCATCCTGGGGCAGCCATTCTTCAGCGGGCGTGTCAGCCTCAAAGTGGCCATAACGGTCCTCGCCGCGGATCAGCATGGCGGAATCAGATTTGGCTTTGATCTGCTTCATCTTTGGGGTGATGTACTGGATGTTAAGTCCGATCCGCCGGTCCTCACTGGTATTGGGATGGGAGGCGTGAATTGTCCAGCCATGATGAATCGAGGCTTCGCCCGGGGCCAGAGTGCAAACCACGGCATCTTCCTCCGGGACGTCCTCAATCGTCTGTGATTGAAGCAGTACGTTGTCTGGATCATCCGAGGTGATCTGTTCACGCAGTCCCTGCTGGTGGCTTCCGGGGATCATCTGCATGCAGCCGCTCTCGGCGGTGGCCGGCGATAGTGCAAGCCAGGCTGACGCCTCTTCGGTCCCGTCGAAACCCCAGTAAGTCAGATCCTGATGCCAGCTGACGAACTTGACGGTTTTCGGCTCCTTAATGATGTAGGTCACGTTATAGAGCATGACGTCCGGCCCCAGTATCGCCTCCACAACATCAACCAGCGCCGGATGGGTGGCAAGTTCCAGCGGAGATTTCAGCAATGTATGTACCTTGGAGTGATAGTGCAGGGCATGTCCCAATTGGTGCTCCGCACTCTCAAGGTGTTTCCGATGGTCGGCGGCCTCCTCCGGGCTGATCACGGGAATGCCGCTCACAAAACCGTGTTCCCAGTATACTTGCGCGTGTTTCTGTGACTCTGCGGATGCCATCATTCCCTCCTGAATGCCTGAGATTTGATCGAGCCTCAGAGTCGATAATATTGGTGAACTGAGGGCAGCCGCATTTGTTGGATGCGACACCGCAAGCACCTATACGCGACACTTTTCGTTTTGTCCCCCAAAGGGAAGTGAGTAGAGTAGGATTCGGCCCCATGGCAAGGTCTCCGAAGACGATATCGTGAAAGCCTTACCGAATCACTATTACACCCGTCGCGCGGAGTTTCTCGAAGAGCGTGAGCGCGTCTTTTCGCCCATGTGGGTGTGCATTGGTTTCGCGAGCGATGCTCCAAACGCGGGAGACGTCCAGCCGCTGGAGTTTATGGAATTGCCGCTGCTGATGGTGCGGGATAGCGATAGCACGCTTCGGGTCTTTCACAACGTATGCCGTCATCGGGGTCATGTGCTGGTGAGTGAGCGAGGCATGGTCAAGCAGTCGCTGAGATGCCCATATCACTCCTGGACTTACACGCTGGAAGGGAAACTGGCCAGAACGCCGAATATCGGCGGGGTGGGAATCAATGATGTCGAGGGGTTTGATCGCCAGGAGTTTGGGCTGGTCCAGGTCGACAGCGCGGAGTGGCATGATCTGGTGTTTATCAATCTGTCGGGCAACGCACCTGCTTTCGAGGACTTTATCGCCCCGTTGGAGCAGCGCTGGAAGCCCTTCTGGGGAGCTGAGGGTGCCTCACTCCTGAGACTCGCTGAGGCGCATTCCTCAATCCGCCTCGAAGTGCAGGCCAACTGGAAGCTTGCGGTCGAAAATTATCTTGAGGCCTATCATCTGCCGACGGTGCATCCGGTGCTCAACCAGATCTCGCCTCTGGCCGAGCACGAGATTCACCTTGATGAGAATTTTGCCGGTCAGTTGTCGCATTGTTATACGCTGGGTGCCGGCGGCGGCCGGCATCTGCCGGTGTTTCCGGCGTGGCCAGAATCGTTATACGAGGAAGCGCAATACCCGGCCTTGTTTCCCAATACGCTGTTGGGTCTTCAGGCGGATCACCTGTTTGTCATGGTCATCATTCCCCTGGCGTATGATCGCACTCTTGAGGAAACCCGACTTTACTGTGTGGGCGACGAGGCAGTTTCTGAAGATTTCGAAGATCTGCGGCAAGCCCAGCACGGGTTCTGGACCGAAGTGTTTGCCGAGGATGTCGGCGTGGTGACCGGCATGCAGGCGGGGCGTGCTTCGCCAGGCTTTGATGGCGGCGTGCTTACACCTGTCATGGAGATTGCGACGGCAAAGTTTCACCAATGGGTTGGGCGGCGCGTTGGTGAAAATCTCCACGGAAACCAAACGTAAGTTCAGCACAAAGCACCCAATTCTATTGGGACACCTCCCAAAAAGATTCGTCTCGGCCCCGATCTCTAAAGCCTTAAAATCAGGGCATGAGCCAAAGTAAAGATAAAGACCCAAAAGGTTTCAGCACCCGCGCCATTCACGCGGGCTACGATCCGATGCGGCACCATGGCGCCCTGAATCCGCCGGTGTATCTCAATGCCACCTATACGTTTGGGTCGATAGCAGAAGGCCAGCAACGCTTTTCTGGTGAAGCCCCGGGTTATGTTTATGCCAGAGTCGGTAATCCCACCCAGACTGTGCTTGAAAAACGCCTCGCGAGCCTCGAAGGGGGCGAAGCGGCGGTGGCGGTTGCATCTGGGATCGGGGCGATCACTGCGCTGCTGTGGTCGTTTATTAAATCCGGCGACGAGATCATTGCGGATAAAACGTTATACGGCTGCACTTTCGCTTTTATGGAGCACGGCCTATCACGTTTTGATATTAAGGTGCGCTTTGTTGATCTCACTGAGCCCGATGCGCTCGCCGATGCAATGACGTTAGACACCCGGTTCGTTTTCTTCGAGACACCCACCAATCCGAACATGCGGGTCATCGACATCCGTAAGGTCTGTGAGATAGCTCACGCCCACAACGCCCGGGTTATTGTCGACAACACTTACGGTACACCTTACCTGCAGCGCCCGCTGGAGTGTGGAGCGGATTTCGTGGTCCACTCAATGACCAAGTATCTGAGTGGGCACGGGGACCTTATTGCCGGGGCCATCATCGGCCCGGCGGATGACATGGCGACGGTGAGGTCTGTTGGTCTTAAGGACATGACGGGCGCTGTGTTGTCGGCATTTGATTCCTTTCTGCTGCTACGCGGCATCAAGACACTGGAACTCCGTATGGAGCGCCACTGCGAGAGTGCATTAACCCTTGCTCGCGAGATTGAGTCTCATCCACAGGTCGAAACGGTCTATTACCCAGGACTGCCTTCGCATCCACAATACGCGCTGGC
>DDZY01000137.1:5020-5336 GCA_002346525.1 Proteobacteria bacterium UBA2996 | reverse complement strand
AAAGCATTCGGCGGTTACCTCGGTTCCGATCGCGCCGAGTGGGCAAACTGGGATGCCTGCGCACTGGTCGAGCAATCAGACTTTCGCGGCCCGGTCCTGGTCGATCAGGGCGAGGCGGACAACTTTCTCGACGAACAGTTAAAGCCCCAGGCGCTGCGCAGTGCCTTTGAGGGCGCCGGGCGAGATCTCGAACTGCGCATGCAGCCGGGCTATGATCACAGCTACTACTTCATCGCTTCTTTTATCGGTGACCACATCGCGCATCATGCGCATCAACTCATCTCGTAAAGGCTTCCTCAAACGCTTTACGAGCCGG
>DDZY01000137.1:0-4717 GCA_002346525.1 Proteobacteria bacterium UBA2996 | reverse complement strand
CGCTTTACGAGCCGGTCGATGGGGCGATCCCGCCGTTGAAACGCGTTGTCCTGTTGGGTGGTGCCTTTACGCTCATCGGGTCTTTTTTCTTTTCAGCGCAAGACGCGCTCGTTAAGTGGCTCTCAGCGGATTTTGCCCTGCTCCAACTGCTGCTGGTACGTAGCAGCATCATGATTCCGGTGTTTGCGCTGATCTGCGTCTGGCGTTTCGGTACCCGGGGGCTGATGAGCCAACGGCCTGGCGGTCATCTACTGCGCGCAACCTTTAACCTTGTCGCTTTCTTGAGCTACTACTTCGCGATCACGAGAATGCCGCTGGTCGACGCGATCTCTATTGCGTCCGCATACCCGGTAATTCTTGCCGTCATGTCGGGGGTTATTCTGGCGGAAATGCCCAGCGGTCGGCAGATCATGGCGGTCATCGTGGGGTTTATCGGAGTGCTCTTCATTATCCAGCCGACTGGCGGAGAAGTAGATTGGCTGGGTGCCGGCGCAGCACTTTTTGGGTGTTTCAGTTTCGCCGCACTCGGGATCTACACCCGTCACCTCTCCCGGACGGAGTCCTCGGAACTGATGCTCCTGAGCGGGGCCATCTTTATTCTGCTGGTCTCCCTGGTCAGTTCACCCTGGACCTGGCAGACACCGTCCCTCAGCAGTCTCCTGCTCATGCTAGGTCTGTCTGGGGTGGCACTCATCGGGCAATACGCCATTACCAACGGATTTCGCTACGCGCCGGTGTACCTAGTCGGCGCACTCGAATACACCACACTCATATGGGCGACCTTGTGGGGGTTTTTTCTTTTTGCCGAAGTGCCGACGGTGAATGTCGTGTTTGGCGCGGTGCTGGTTGTCTTGAGTGGTCTGGCTGTCGTGCTTGGAGAACGGACCCGCGAACAAGAGAACGCCTCCTAGGGCAACGCTTCAACAACCAGGTCGCCTGTCAGTTGCCGCTCAGCATCGCAACTGGTCAGCCAGATCAACAAAATCCAGGGCCACATAGTCGTAGTCGCCGTCGGCAGTCCGATCGGATTTCTGATCGGGACCATGCTCAAACGGCCGCTCCACGAATGCCGTCCTGAAGCCACACTGCGCGGCTGCTTTAAGATCATCATTGTGTGCCGCCACCAGCGTGCATTCGCCGGGAGTCAGGCCCAACGCCTGAGCTGAGCCGAGATAGGCCTGCGGCTGAGGTTTGTAGGCTCGCGCCACCTCTGCACCCAGCACGACGTCCCAGGGCAGTCGGGCCTGTTTGGCCATATTCACGATCAGCGCAATGTTGCCGTTCGACAGGGCCCCAATGATGTATCGGCTTTTGAGTCGTTCGAGGCCGGCAACGGCATCGGGCCAGGCATCCAGCCTATGCCAGGCGAGATTGAGTTGGACTTTTTCTGATTCGCTGAGATGATCGATCGAGAATTCCGCAAGCACCTGATCAAGATTTTCCCGATGGAGTTTATCCAAGGGGACAAAATCGATTTCCCCGGAACGGACCCGGGACATCGCCGGCTGATAAAGCGCTCGCCACCGATCTGCAAACGCCTCGCTGTCGACAGACACTGAGTGACTTGCCAAAGCCGCCTGCACCTCTCTTGCGACAGAAGAACGCCAGTCAACGACCGTCCCGAAGACATCAAACAACACAGCACGAAGTGGGACTTGTGCCGAAATCGATTCACTCATTTGTCTCTGATTTGTCTCTGAGTTTTGACTGATGTACCGTAGCCGTATCTTTTTTGAGTTATAGCCTGTCTCATGACGGGTCCAGACTAGTCAATCGCAAACCGTATGTCCACAGACAAACCGACCGAGGTCGATACCTATAACGCGACCATAGAAAGAATCGAAGCGGTTGCCGACGGGCTTTCGATCTTCTTTATCCGGCCGGATGCCCCTATTCCGGGACGTCTGCCGGGGCACTATGTCAGTATCGGCCTGGTCGGTCCGGACGGTAAAAAACTCATCCGCCGGCCGTACTCCCTGTCCCAATCCCTGGGTCCTGCGACCGATCCCGATCTGCTGGAGCTTCTGATCATCCGCGTGCCCGAAGGAGATCTCACCCCTATTCTTTTCGATCAAAACGAGGGTGACCGGCTTTTTGTCAGGCCGAAGATGGTCGGTACCTATCTGTTACCGAAACTCGATGCAGACATGACACTCATCCTGGCCTCAACCGGGACTGGTGTTGCGCCGCATATGACCATGCTGGAGGCCTGCGTTGCTGCCTGCAGGCAGGTTGTCATGATGGAGTGTGTCCGCTACAGCGCTGAACTCGCCTATGCCGAGCAGATTCGGAAGTTCCAGCAAACCCACCCGAACCTTGTTTACATTTCTCTGGTCACCCGCGAAGGCGGTGCCAAGCGTTACATACAAGACTACTTTCGCGATGGGATCCTCGAGAAAGAGCATGGCGTCAGGATTGCACCGGAAACGACTCACGTCTTTGCCTGCGGCAACCCCGCCATGATCGGCATTCCTAAAGAGGACCGCCAAACCGGGGCGGTGAGTTACGACACCCCCGGCGGCCTGGTTGAGATTCTGACAACCCGGTACGGCCTCACTATCCATAAGCCGCGTCAGCCCGGCCAAATCCACTTCGAAAAATACTGGTAGCGATTAACCGGCTCTTTTCTTTAATGCTTATGAAACTAAAGCTCTTAAAGAAATAAAGGCACCCACAGCAGCGAGAGAGAAGAAAAAGACCCGCTTGAA
Organism: Proteobacteria bacterium UBA2996; assembly: GCA_002346525.1. GTDB lineage: Bacteria > Pseudomonadota > Gammaproteobacteria > Arenicellales > UBA868 > UBA868. The sequence continues at coordinate 2,009 of DDZY01000137.1, read as the reverse complement.
CTGCTCGGCAGACAGCAGCACCTGGATACGCTGGCCCAGCGCCATACCCGCCAATCCTGCGACAATGCCGACTATGGCAAGTCGGGTGACGCCGTCGGGAAAAGCACTCTGCCAGCCAAAGGCAGAGGCAAGCGCCACGTTAGCCAACAGAAGATAGATGCCCATTGCCTGAAATAGCACCCGCCGGTCGAGATCGAGCGATTGAACATAGGCAGCCAATGGAAAAACCAGCACGCCCGTCAGTCCCGTGATCAGACCTGTCACGACGCCAGTCGCCGGCGATAGCCAGCGCTCTCGCTCCCCCGGCTTTGGCGGTTGCCACGCGGCAAGACCGACGAGACTGTATGCAAGAATCACACCGCCGAGCAGCACCGTGGGCCAAAACGTATCAATCTGAACCAGAACGTTCGCTGCCAACACGGTTGACACCACGCCGAACACATACAAAGGCCATAACCTTTTCCACAGGCCGGTAAACCCGCCGCCGCTGACGGCCTGCCAGAAATTGGTGACCACAGCCGGTAACAACATAATGGCAATTGCGTCGACGAGCCCATAGAAAGGAGTGAGGAGGGTGATCGATACCAGAGGCAGACCGAAACCCACGATGCCTTTGACCGTGCCGGCTAACAGAAAGACCAAACCTGTAATAAGATAAAACTCAACTGCTTCCATTTTTCTGGCTTACGGTGTTGCGAAGGCGTTGCTCTCTTGTGCGAAACTGATTGCATCAAACATATTGCTTCCTGTCTATGCTGATCAGAATTCTTGAGGTCATGATTCCGGTGATTGCCGTTGCCGGGCTGGGTTACCTCTATAGCCTGCGCTACCGAACCGATCTGGCGGCCATCAACGCCATCAGTGTCAATGTGTTTCTGCCTGCGTTGGTATTTACCGTTATGTCCAGCCAGGACTTCGATCTGGGCAGTTATCCGGGACTGACGATAGCCGCGATAGCCGTCTTCTTCGGCTCGGGGCTCATCGCCTGGCCGGTCGCCGTCCTGTTCAAATACAACACTCGGACTTTTGTGCCCCCCATGATGTTCAATAACTGCGGCAACCTGGGTCTGCCGCTCGCTCTGTTGGCATTTGGGGACACCGGGCTGGCGCCGGCTATCGTACTGCTCATCGTCACCAACCTGCTGTATTTCTCGTTTGGAATATATATCGTCGACCGTCAGGTACATTGGCGAAATGTGCTGCTGTCCCCGCCCATTCTTGCCTCGGTGGCGGGGTTGGTTGTCAGCCTGGGGAATGTATCGATCCCCTCGATGATTGCTACACCGATCGCCATGCTCGGTGATGCCCTCATTCCCGTCATGCTGTTTGCACTGGGTATCCGTCTTGTTGACGTCAACTTGAACGACTGGAAAATCGGCCTCGTCGGAGCGGTATTGTGTCCGCTCACGGCACTGATCGTGGCGCTCGGGATACAGCCTCTGCTGCAGTTGCCAGACGACCAGTTCCGGCAGTTATTGCTTTACTGTGCACTGCCCCCTGCCGTACTGGTTTATCTGGTTGCGGAGCAGTACCAACAGGAACCTGAAAAGGTAGCGGCGATTGTCGGTTTTGGGAACATGGCCGCCATTGTGATCGTACCGATCATGCTGCCTTTTGTTCTGCCTGCTATCTAGTCACGCCAGTGCCAAAGCGGGGTCGCTGGACGACTGGTAACAATCCGATTTGCTAAGTAGACTCCCACGCCTGTTATGGCGGCGCCGATAATCTTTGCGTTCCATCACCCGAACCCCTTGCCCCTTCGCCGAGACCAACTCATGCAGGATTTTCACAGCTCTCATTCCAAGCCTGTCGGCGACCGATTTAGCGGGAAAGTCTGGGATTTTGTTGTACTGCTGCTATTAGGGGTCTTCTGGGGTCTGTCATTTTCACTCGCGCGCATGTCGACTGAGACAGGTATGCATCCCCTTGCCATTAATTACTGGACCTGCCTAATCAGTACCGTCATGCTGATACTCTACTGCCTTATCGGCAGGCAACCGTTGCCGCTT
>DDZY01000040.1:38226-38396 GCA_002346525.1 Proteobacteria bacterium UBA2996 | reverse complement strand
GCCTGAACGTTGTCCAGCGTTGTGAGTGAGGTTTCGTTGAGCGCGCTTTTCAGATCATCTTCTGATGAAATGCGCGGTTCCGGATCAATGAACAGGGGTTCGTAAAGTCTGACCTCAGCCTGCACACTGTGCCGGGCCGATACCCAGTGAATGGTCCCTTTCACCTTGCG
>DDZY01000040.1:28865-37844 GCA_002346525.1 Proteobacteria bacterium UBA2996 | reverse complement strand
CCCGACGAATCCTTGATCACCTCGGTGCAGGTCACCAGATAGGCATAGCGAAGTCTGACTTCCCGTCCTGGCGCGAGCCGAAAAAACTTCTTCGGGGGATCTTCTAGAAAATCATCCTGTTCGATGTAGAGTTCCCGACAGAATGGCAGCGAACGGGTCCCCATGGACTCATCTCCCGGGTGATTGAGCGCTGTGAGTTGTTCTTCCTGATCTTCAGGATAGTTTTCGATAACCACCTTGAGCGGGCGGGTGACGGCGAATGCCCGGGGTGTGCCGGGATCGAGCGCTTCACGGACACAGTTTTCCAGAACGCTGAGTTCGACATTCTGCTGGTTGCGGGTTACGCCAATACGGGCGCAGAAGTCCACCAGCGCCTCGGGAGGGTAGCCCCTCCGCCGCATTCCGGACAAAGTCGGCATGCGCGGATCATCCCAGCTCCCCACCACGTTCTGCTCCACCAGGATGGTGAGGAGCCGCTTGCTCACCACCGTGTACTCCAGCGATAGCCGGGAAAACTCTGTCTGATAAGGACGGCTTGGGGTGGTGACGTGTTCCAGAACCCAGTCGTAAAGGGCGCGGTTATCTTCAAACTCGAGCGTACACAGAGAATGCGTCACGCCTTCGAGCGCGTCAGACAAGGGGTGAGTGAAATCGTACATGGGGTAGATACACCAGGCATCGCCCGTGTTGTGATGCGTCTGATAACGAATCCGGTACAGAGTGGGATCCCGAAGGTGCAGGTTCGGCGCGGCCATGTCTATTCGGGCTCGAAGTACCCGGCTTCCTTCCGGGAATGCGCCAGCGCGCATCTTTTCGAATAGTTCGCGGTTCTCATCACGACTTCGATCGCGAAACGGACTATTCACACCAGGCGCCGTCAATGTGCCCCGTGTGCTTCGGATCTCATCAGCATTGAGGTCGCATACGTAGGCATGCCCTGAGTCGATCAATTCAATCGCAAACCCGAAGAGTTGTTCGAAATAGTCCGAGGCGTGATACAGGCGTTCTTTCCAATCAAAGCCGAGCCAGCGGACATCGGACTTGATGGCTGCAACAAATTCGGGGCTCTCCCGATCGGGATTGGTGTCATCAAATCGCAGAGCGCAACGCCCTTTAAAGTCCTGAGCAAGGCCGAAGTTGAGACAGATTGACTTCGCATGCCCAATATGGAGGTACCCGTTGGGTTCCGGAGGAAAACGGGTCGTAATACCCTGCGGATAGCGGCCGGCCTCGAGGTCGGCGGACACTAGCTGGCGGATAAAGTGAGTTGGCGGTGGCTGGTCAGACATGGTCTGGCAATGGCCCGGACGGGGAAGGCCAGGTGATGATCAGGGGTGAACTTTCTCGCGCCAGCGAAATTTGCGGACACCGTTGCGCGATCTGAATACGATCAACGGATCAGGTGTCGGTTTTCGACGCCTGATCCGACGGCCGATCGAAGATTACCAGTTGACCGGTGTGGACAGCGTTGAGGACTGGCTGCCGAAATAGGCCGCAAGATCTTCAATATCTGAATCACTCAGAGCTGATGCAAAACCCTTCATAACCGCATTATTGCGGGCACCGGACTTATATCCGGCAAGGGCGTGTGCAAGGAAATCCGGATACTGTCCTGCCAGAATCGGGTATTGGGGCGTAATGGGCTTTCCGCCCCCTGCGCCATGGCAGGAAGTACAGACTTGGGCCTTGGCTTCACCTGCTTTGGCATCACCGTCACCCAGTTCGCTCGTTGCCGGTGCATCAAGGCTGCTTAGGTACGCGGCGATATTCGTAATCTCCGCATCGCTCAGTGCCCCCGCCTGGGCCTGCATGGTCGGGTGTACCCGCTCGCCACTCTGGTAGGCTTTAAGGGCCAGGACAAGGTATTCCGCCTGCTGTCCTCCCAACTTGGGAATCCGGAATGCCGGATAGGCGTTGCGCATGCCCGGAGCACCGTGACAGCCCATACAGGTGGCTGCCGCTGCCTTTCCTGCCGGGATGTCCCCCGCTGCGAAACCGGCAAAAGAGGTGAATGCCATGGTCAGTCCGGCAGTGATCGATAGCAAGAATCTCATTACGATGCATCTCAAAAAATTGTGGAGGCGCAACTTTAGGCAACCGGCCCAAACGTTGCAACAATTTGACCCAAGAAAATGATCTTTAGCGTCTATTTTCGACGTTTCAGGTAAATCGCGAGCTCTTTCAGGCCGCTCGGATGGCTAATCGTCTGATCCCGACGCTTTGGCCATTCCCAGTGCGTCTCCGGAAATATTGACTCTACGGTTTCCAGCGGACAGTGCCAGGGTGGACCGCCCTCGCGGTGAGTCTGCATAAAGGCGCCGATCAGAATTCCGCCCGGTCGCAGCCAGCGGTGCAGTCGACTGGCGTAATCGGGCCACGTAGATGGCTCCAGGGCGCACAGCGCTGTCTGTTCATAAATGACATCAAAGGGTGCATCTGCGTCCCAGACGAAGAGGTCAGATGCGACAACGCAAGCCTTAATATCCTCGGTATTGAGGATTCGTTTCAGATCAGCAACAGCGCTGGGGGCAAAATCCACTCCGGTGACGTCATAACCCCGCCTGGCCAGTTCTGCAATCTCGTAACCGCGCCCGCAGGCCGGTATCAACACTCGTGCCGGCGGTGGCGGCATCTCGGCGAGTCCGAGGGCCAATGCAGGACTGGGTTCACCGCGATCCCAGGCGGTTCTTCCTTCCAGATAGCGCTTTTCCCAGCGCGCTTGTTGATTTGCGTCGGATAACATGATAACCATGAACTTGTAATTATTTCGAGGAACAGGATTTTACCGATGCGCCAATAAATTCTCGGGGGCAGCAGTTTGCCGGATAAGCAAACGTCGCCTTCGTGGTATCTGGGAAACCAGAAGGAGGACCAAGATGACTCATCAAACCGCCGAGATTCGGAATGTGGCACTCACCGGCCACGCCAGTGCCGGCAAGACAACGCTGGTGGAACAGCTATTGGTTACCGCCGGCGCGATCAGATCCGCCGGAGCCGTAGAGAAAGGCTCCACCGTCAGTGACTGGGATGACCTTGAGAAGAAGCACGGCCATTCTCTTTCTTCCTCACTCGCAGGTTTTGACTACCAAGGCACCCATATCAATCTGCTAGATACCCCGGGCTACCCGGATTTTGTCGGAGCTGCGCTCAGCGGTCTGCCAGCGGTCGAAACGGTGGCGGTCGTCATCAATGCCCAGCAGGGTATCCAAAGCACCTGTCGGCGAATGATGGCCTGGGCAGCAGATCAGGACCAGTGCCGGATGGTCGTCATCAATCATATTGATAATCCAGAGATTGATCTTGAGTCCATCTATATCGAGGTTCAGGAGGCTTTCGGCAAGGAATGTCTCGCGGTTAATTTGCCCTCGGCAGACGGCTCGCGTGTGATCGACTGCTTTTTCAAGGCTGAAGGTGATCCCGCCTTTTCCTCTGTCGAAGAGGCGCATACCGAGATCGTGGACCAAACGGTTGAAGTCGACGAAGCCTTAATGGCGGCCTATCTTGATCAGGGAGCAGTAGCGGCCGATCAGCTACATGATGCTTTTGAACAGGCGATGCGTGAGGGTCATTTGATTCCAGTGTGTTTTGTCTCTGCGACGACCGGGGTCGGCGTTGGAGAGTTACTGGACTTCATGGCGCGGCTTTTGCCCAATCCTGCCGAGGGTAATCCTCCCCATTTTCTGAATGGCTTTGGAGAGGCAGAGCGGCCTGTTGAGGTCAACCCAGACTCCGAGGCGCACGTGCTCGCGCATGTTTTCAAAGTGTCATTCGATCCGTTTGTGGGTCGCCAGGCATTGATCCGGCTGCATCAGGGAACCATCCGGAAAGATATGCAGTTGTTTGTGGGTGATGCAAGAAAGCCGGTTAAGTTGAATAACCTGGCAGCCCCGCTCGGTAAAGAGCATACCGATCAGAGCACCGCCGTACCGGGTGACATCCTGCTGGTGTCGAAAATAGACAGTTTGAACTATGACGATGTACTGCACGACTCGCATGATGAGGACCTGATACATCTCAGGCCGCTGCAGTTGCCCGAACCCATGGCCGGCGTGTCGATTACGCCCAGCAGCCGAGGCGATGAACAAAAGATTGCGGATGTCTTATCCCGGCTGACTGCCTCGGATCCGTGTCTTCGAGTGGAGCGGGATCCAGTGGCGAATGAGACTGTGCTGAGAGGTGCAGGAGAGCTTCATCTGCGCATCGCGATAGAGCGGATGGCAGAGCAATACAGTCTTGAGGTGACGACGGGTACGCCGTCAATACCCTATCGCGAGACGATCGGAAAGAAGGCCAAGGGTCACTGCCGCCACAAGAAACAGACCGGCGGGGCGGGCCAGTTCGGCGAGGTTTTTCTCGAGGTGGAGCCGCTTGCCCGAGGGACAGGCTTTGAATTTGTCAACAAGATTGTCGGCGGGGTGATCCCTTCTCAATTCATTCCAGCCGTCGAAAAAGGGGTTCAGAGTGTGCTTGAACACGGCGCTATCGCAGGATTTCCGCTTCAGGATGTTCGGGTCAGCGTCTATGACGGCAAGCATCATCCGGTGGATTCCAAGGAAGTCGCGTTTGTGAATGCAGGCCGCAAAGCATTTCTTGATGCGGTCTCAAGCGCTAAGCCGCTTGTGTTAGAGCCCATGGTCAATCTTGAGATTACTGTGCCGGCAGACAACATGGGTGATATCACTGGTGATCTGTCCTCGCGCCGCGGCCGCGTGGTGAGTACCGATGCCGTCAGTGGCGGGCGGATGATCATAAGCGGTCAGGCGCCGCTGGCGGAGATGGGGGATTACCAGTCGAGACTGAAGTCGGTCACGGGCGGTGAGGGCAGTTATAGCATGGAGTTTGCAGGCTATGAGCCGGCTCCTGCTGCTGTTCAGAAATCGCTGATGGCTTCTTTTGAGCACCCTGAAGACGAATAGATCCGACCAGTTGGCCGTTGGCGGTGATATACTGCGCGGCGTTTTGCGCCACAGGGGAGTGGCGCAGATAACCACCTAATACTCACCGTGCAAACAGTCAAAACCGACGATGTCCGCATCGTCGATATCCAGGCCGTGGCAGATCCGGCCACCATCATTGCTGAGATGCCGCTGTCGGCTGACGCGGCTGAGCTCGTAGCGGCAACGCGCCGCGATATTCATGAAGTCCTGAACGGCAACGACGACCGCCTGATCGTGGTTACGGGGCCATGCTCAATTCATGATCCTGATGCCGCGATGGCGTACGCAGAGCACCTGCTGCCCATGCGTGGGCAATACCGCGAAGATCTGATTGTGGTCATGCGGGTGTACTTCGAAAAACCCCGTACGACCGTAGGCTGGAAAGGACTGATTAATGATCCTGATCTGGATGAATCCTTTGACATCAATAAAGGTCTGCGTACCGCCCGGCGACTGCTGCTGTCGATAAATGGTCTCGGTGTGCCGGCGGGAACCGAATACCTTGATTTACTGTCTCCGCAATACCTGGCCGACCTGGTCAGTTGGGGAGCGATCGGCGCCCGGACCACTGAGAGCCAACTGCATCGCGAGATGGCTTCGGGACTGTCCTGTCCAGTCGGATTCAAGAATGGCACCGACGGCAATCTCAAGATAGCGGTCGACGCGGTCGGGGCGGCGCAGCATCCCCATCATTTCCTGACGATCACCAAAAACGGCAACTCGGCGATTCTGACCACCGCGGGTAACGAGGATGGTCATGTGATTCTGCGCGGCGGCAGTGAACCGAATTATGATGCCCAGAGCATCGCGTCGGCAGCGTCCCTGATGAGTGATGCAGGGTTGACTCCCCGTCTGCTGGTCGACTGCAGTCATGCCAACAGCGGCAAAGATCCGCAGCGGCAGCCGCAGGTCATCCGCTCCGTCTGCGAGCAGCTTGAGGGTGGCGAACGACGATTGATGGGAGTCATGATCGAAAGCCACTTGGTCGGAGGCCGCCAGGATATCGTCCCGGGACAAGCGCTGACCTATGGTCAGAGCATCACAGACAGTTGTATCGCCTGGGATGAGACAGCCCCTTTGATTGCCCAACTGGCTGACGCGGTGCGCAAGCGCCGCTCAAGGTCCGTCGAATAACGCAAGTTCAGCGCTCCGCCTGAGGATGCATCTTCGATGTCTCCTCTTATGGCGTAATCAAAAGAATTTGGCCTTTTTCTCAAAGGCAAAATGATATGGTGCGGGTCGCGGGTGGCCAGATGCAGAGCACTGCCCCGTTGAACTATAGAACCCAAGGCTGAGAACCTGATCCGCCTCGATTCGGAGAGAAGAAAATGATCAAACCCCATGGCAGTGATTCCCTGATGCCGTTGCTCGTTGACGACCGAGCCCGGCTTGAGGCTCTACAGAAGGAAGCGACAGATCTGCCCTCCATGCTGTTGAATTCAGCCGCCGCCGCGAATGCCGTCATGCTGGGTGCGGGCTATTTCACACCGCTGCAGGGATTTATGAACAAGGCGGATGCCTTGGCTGTCGCCGAGCATATGCAAACGGGTAGTGGTCTTTTCTGGCCGGTGCCGGTGGTCAATCTCACGACAGACGACGGCAAGGTGTCGCCCGGGTCCCGGATCGCTCTGCGAGATCCCAATGTAGCCGGTCATCCTGTCATCGCCATTCAGGATGTTGAGGCGGTTGAGACACTCAGTGACGAAGACGTGGACTTTATGGCGCAGCAGGTATACCGCACCAATGACGAGGCCCATCCCGGTGTTGCGACATTTGCGTCGCTTGGGCGAGTACTGGTGTCTGGCCCGATCGAAGTGTTGAACCTCAGTTACTTTGAAACGGATTTTCCAGATACGTTTCGCACCGCAGTCGAGATCCGCTCTGAGATTGAAAAGCGCGGATGGGAGCGGGTAGTGGCGTTCCAAACCCGGAACCCGATGCATCGTGCCCATGAAGAGTTATGCAAAATGGCACTTGAGGCGGTTGATGCTGATGGTATTCTGATTCACATGCTTCTGGGGAAGCTCAAGCCGGGAGATATCCCTGCAGATGTTCGGGATGCGGCAATCCGGAAGATGGTCGAACTGTACTTCCCGCCCAACTCCGCGATGATTACAGGTTACGGTTTCGACATGCTTTACGCGGGCCCGCGCGAGGCGGTGCTGCATGCGCTGTTCCGTCAGAATGCGGGCTGTACGCATCTTATCGTCGGCCGGGATCATGCGGGAGTGGGAGATTACTACGGCGCCTTTGACGCCCAGACGATCTTTGATGAGTCGGTGCCGGACGGTGCGATGGAAATCGAGATTTTCAGAGCCGATCACACGGCCTATTCAAAAAAACTCAATAAGGTGGTCATGATGCGCGATGCGCCGGATCATGGGAAAGAGGATTTTGTGTTGTTGTCCGGGACGCGCGTGCGCGAGATGCTGGGGGCCGGCGAGGATTTGCCCGTGGAGTTCGCCCGTCCGGAGGTGGCCCGTATTCTGATGGACCACTATGCCCAGGAGGCGGCAAACAACGCCTGATTGAAACGGGGCAGTCTCTCGGTGCCGCAACGATCCCGGACGCCATGGCGCCCGGGAAGAGTGCCGGATTACAGGTTGTCGAACTGGTCTGCAGGGATACTTTCGTTTTCCAGCATTACCGGGATATTGTCATCGATACGGTATATCCGCTGACCGTTCTGGGTGATCAGCCCCTCTGCGAGGGCCTCGGTAACGATTTCATTCCCGGCGTTGGTGATGTCACCGCCGGTAATTTTCTGATTGATTTGCTCCAGTTGGGCGGCACTCAGGGTCCTGAGCGACTGCTTGCTCACTGGGCAACACAGAATCTCAAGCAGTTGTCGGTCTATGGGCATGTGGAATACCAGTCGTTTTCTCACGGCTGCTGATCATTCGCCTGAGTATACTGTGATACCTGTTTTTCCGTATGTAGCCCACAACGTAGCTTCTCGAAAGGAACTGATCTTTATGGCCTCTGGATCGCGCCGTGCCGTTGTGACCGCAATTGTAGGCAATGGCACGCTGACTGTACTGAAGTTCGCCGTCGCGTTGCCGACCCAGTCCGCAGCGCTAATGAATGAAGCCGTGCATAGTCTGATGGATACGTTGAATCAGATCTTTCTGCTAATCGGCCTTGTTCAGGGCGAACGCCGCGCCGATGCCCGTTACGCATTTGGTCATGGGCAAAAGAAATATCTCTGGAACCTGTGGAGCGCCATCGGACTGTTCTCCATTGGCTGCGGTCTTGGGTTGGCGCACGCCTGGCACGCCTGGCATGAACTGGGTGACGTAACGACCCGACCAGAGTTCGTGCTCGGCAGTATCCGAATCGATCTGGTGTGGCTGGCCGGGTTGGTTCTGCTCGTGGCGCTGGTCGTTGAAGCCTATGTCCTCAAGATAGCCTGGCTTGAATTCCAGCGCCGTGCCCGCGAAGAGGGAATCTCTCCTTGGCAGAAGCTCTTTCGGCCGACGGATCCAACCTTGTTGGCCGTGGTGCTGGAGGACGCCATCGCTGTGGTCGGCGTACTGCTGGCCGGGTGTGGTATTGCGCTAACTCGCCTGACCGGCAATGGGATGTGGGATGTCGGCTTTTCGATAGCGATCGCGCTGATGCTCGGTGTCACCGCCATTATTCTCGGGGCGATCAACATGCGCCTGCTTACCGATGTTCGTGATCGGGAAGCAGAAGCGATCTTTGATACTATCGCCAAGGCGCATCGCGAGATTGAGCGATACCACGACCTTCGCAGTGTCGTCGTCGATGAAGCCAATACCGTACTGGTCGCTGAGGTGGAACTGCGCGAAGAGGCCGTGCTGGCTGGACTCCGGCGGGAAATCACTCAGCACGAAGCCGCCTTACTGTCAGCCTTACCCCAGGCGCGCCGGGACGATGCGGAACTGCGGGAGTACATCGCCGACAGGGCCGCTGTACAGGCAACGCTGGAGCGTACCGAAACACTGATTGACGAGCTTGAGCAGCTGATGCGAGAGCGGTGCCCACGGGTCTCGCATATCACCATTGAAGTAGAAGGTAT
>DDZY01000040.1:19831-28475 GCA_002346525.1 Proteobacteria bacterium UBA2996 | reverse complement strand
TTGCCCTCGCTGGGGTTGGTAATGGTCCTGATACCGGCGGGAATCAGTGCCGAGGACACCGTGCCGAAGAGCGCGAGTGAGCAGTTCAGTTATGCCTTGGGTTTTCAGATCGGAACCCAGATTGCACGGCAGATGATGGCCGAAGGTCTTGATCTTGATCCGGGTTACCTGGCGCAGGCGATCGAGGATGTGTTGTCCGGAGCGCCTCCCGCAATGACACAGGCCGAGATGGACGCCTCGATTACAGCAATTCAGCAGCAGTCTCAGGAGAAAAGTATGGAAAAGGTAAAGGCCGCGGAACAGGCCGGGCAGGAGTTCCGACAGACCTACCGGGACCAGGATGGCGTCAGTGAGACCGAGAGCGGCATTCTGTATCGGGTGTTGACGCCGGGTACAGGCGGGCAGCCCAAGATCGATGACACGGTGGTGGTGCACTACCGCGGCACGCTCGTGGATGGGACCGAATTCGACAGTTCCATCCGGCGTGGCCAACCGGCAACCTTCAGTCTCGGAGGCATCATTCCCGGGTGGCAGGAAGCCCTACAGTTGATGCACGAAGGGGCCCTTTGGGAAGTGGTCATCCCGCCTGAACTTGCCTATGGTGAGACAGGCGCAGGCGGAGCAATCGGTCCTCAGGAAACACTGATTTTTGAAATTGAACTGATTGAAGTGAAATGATTCCTTTGCCGAATATGCGCTAAGGATTGGAGACTCCATAAGGCACGCATCGGGTAAAGCATAAGAAATCCTTCCGATCCTCCGCGGCAGCGCCTGATACTGTACCGATCCGCTCCGATCGCAAGAATTCCCCAAAAACCGTACAAGTTCGTTTGGCGAACGTCGTAGAATACGCAACCCTTTCGTTCAGTGATCAAGCCTATTGGAGGTGCTTTGAAGATTCTATTTGCAGACAAGTTTCCTGAAGCGCAGTTGAAGCAATTGCAGGAGCAGGGCCACGACTGTGATCTACAACCCGATCTTCATGGCGATACTTTGCCTCAGGCGGTGAATGATGCCGAGGTGCTCGTTGTCCGCAGCACAAAGATCACGTCTGAGACTATCGGCGCGGCGGCCTCTTTACGCTTGATCATCCGTGCCGGTGCTGGGACGAACACCATCGACAAGGATGCGGCTGCGGCTCGGCGTATTCCGGTCTGCAATGTGCCGGGCAAGAATGCAGTGGCAGTAGCCGAGTTGGCGATGGGTCTGCTGATCGCCATCGACCGGAGGATCCCGGAAAATGTCATCGACTTGAGGGCGGGCCGCTGGAATAAGAAAAAGTATTCAGTGGCGCAGGGTCTGATGGGCCGTCACATGGGGATTCTCGGACTCGGCGCCATCGGGCTCGCGGTCGCAGAGCGGGCGCGAGCCTTCGGCATCCATGTTTACGTGGTAGATAAGCCTGATCGAAGCGCAAAGACGCGTGAGACTCTGGCGAGCCTGGGTCTTTTTACGGTTCCGGATCTCGATACCCTGCTAGGCACCTGTGACATCGTTAGCCTGCATGTCCCGAGTGCGCCCGAAACCAAGGGCATGGTAGACGCGGAATTTCTCGATAAGCTTCAACCGGGCGCCATCATCATCAACGCCTCCCGTGGTGACGTCATTGATGAAGAGGCACTGCTGGCCGCCATGAATGACAAGGGAATCCGCGCAGGACTGGACGTTTATGCCGATGAGCCTTCCGCAGGCGAAGGGACATTTTCATCTGCTTTGGCGATTCACCCCAATACCTGCGGCACGCACCATATCGGAGCGTCTACAGATCAAGCGCAGGAAGCGGTGTCTGAGGGCGTTCTGGAAGTGATTAATGCTTTTGTGGACGGTAATGTAATGCACTGCGTGAACGGCCAGGGCTGAATCGGTCCGCGTGCTTCGAAGCATTACCAAATACAAACGATAGAGACAAAAAAGAGATAAATGAGTCATGACTGAGAGAGTACACAATTTCAGCGCCGGGCCATGCACCCTGCCGCTGTCAGTTCTGGAAGAGAGTCAGGTCGAGTTCGTGGATTACCACGGCGCCGGCATGTCTCTGATCGAAATGAGTCACCGGGGCAAGCATTTTGTCGCCGTCCATGAAGAGGCCGTCGATCTTGTACGAACGGTGTATGGTGTGCCCGATGAGTTTGATGTGCTGTTCTTGCAAGGGGGGGCAACCCTGCAATTCGCCATGGTACCGATGAATCTATTGAACAGTGGCGAGAAGGGAGCTTATGTCAATTCCGGAACCTGGGCCAAGGGGGCGATCGCTGATGCCCAGCATTATGGAGATGTCTATACAGCCTGGGACGGGACGGAATGTAATTTTACCCGGATGCCCAAAACGGACGAGATCGAAATTCAGTCAGACACGCGGTATCTGCACTTGACGTCGAACGAGACCATCGGGGGCATTCGATTTGCCGATTGGCCTGAGGTGGATGTCCCGCTGGTCGGTGACATGTCCTCAGACTATATGTCGCGCCCGGTGCCCTGGGACCGTTTCGATCTGGTCTATGGCGGCGCGCAGAAGAACCTCGGCCCTGCAGGAATGGCCTTGGTCATCATTCGAAAAACAGTGGCTCGAGAGAACAATCAGAACATCGGCCGGTATCTTCGTTACGACATACAGGCCGATAAAGATTCCATGTTCAATACCCCGCCGGTGTTTCCGATCTATATGCTGGGCAAGGTACTTAAATGGATGCGTGATCAAGGAGGTGTAGAGGCGATGGAACGCCAGGCAGAGGACAAGGCAGGCTTGCTCTACCAGACGATCGACCAGAGTAGCGGCTATTACCGTTGCCCAGTCGATGTGGATTCACGATCGGTGATGAACGTCGTTTTCCGGCTGCCCACTGAGGATCTGGAAAAAACTTTTCTCTCGGGTGCGGACGCAGCAGGTCTATTGAATCTCAAAGGGCACCGCAGCGTCGGGGGTATTCGCGCCAGCATCTACAACGCCATGCCCAAGGAAGGGGTACAGGCGCTCGTCACGTTCATGTCGGAATTTCAGAGCGCACATCCTGCTTGAGCGTGCGGATAGGCTTTTGGAGTTAATGTGACCCAGATTCGCGCTTTCCAACCCCGCGTGGTCACTTCCGAACATGCTGGTTCGGTGGTGGGTCCCGCTTATGATTCGATGACGCCGGATGAGCGGCGAAGCTTTCGAGCGGCGAATCCACAGAACTACATTAATGTGATGCGGTCAGTGGACGACTTTCCCGTTGGCGAACGGCCCACAGAAGAACAATTACTTCAGGAAAATATTGATCAGTTGCGCCAGCTCCTGGCCAGTGGCGCTTACCGACAATGCGAACAGGATTCAGTTTTCATTTACCAGTTGAGCGTCGACGGCCACAGTCAGACCGGTATCGTTGCGGAAATCCCCGTGGACGAGTATCGCGATGGCCTGGTGCGAAAACACGAAGAGACGCGCAAGGACCATGAGGAGCGCCTGGGACACTATCTTGACTCGGTCGGCGCGACCTCCAGTCCAATCTGTCTGGCCTATGAAGGCACGAACGTGATTGACGGTGTCGTTGAAGAACTGGTCAAGAGTGAGCCGATGTTGGATTTTCATCTTCCTGACGGTGTCCAACAACGTCTGTGGCGGGTCAGTGATCCGGCGATTTTGGATAAGCTGGTGAGCAGGTTTGCCGATATTCGTTATACCTATCTGACGGATGGCCATCATCGTGCGGCCTCGACCCTGCATCATGCCGCCAGCCGGCACGCACAGGGCAAAGGCGAGGGCCCATGGGACTATCTTCTGACCGTGCTGTTTTCTGCGAGCGAGTTACGGGTCCTGCCGTTTAACCGATGCGTGAGAGATCTTGGAGAACTTACTCCAGAGACCTTTCTGCGTAAACTGGAAGACGACTTTATTGTCGAAATCATGCCTGTGGATCAGGCCGTGTTGCCGTCGCGGCAAGGCCAGTTTCTGATGCTGATGGAAGGGTGTGCGGCGACCGCCACTCTCCGGTCTGAACCACAGGATCCTTCGCCCGTCAATAATCTGGATGTCGCGATACTGCAGGAGCGGGTGCTGGCACTGGTGTTGGGCATCGAGGACGCCAGGAAAGATCCCAGACTGGACTATGTGACTGGCGATAGCGGGATCGCAGGTTTGATACAGCGCGTTCGCGAGGGATGGCAGTTAGGTATTGCCTGTTTCCCCACGTCGATGGGCGAACTGATGGCGGTCGCAGACGCAGGCGAAGTCATGCCGCCAAAATCCACCTGTTTCGATCCCAAACCCCGGTCGGGATTGTTTGTTCGAATGTCCTGATTCCCTGAGTCGGGGTGGTCAGTTCCTAGGATTACACCGGTTAGTCGGTTTCGTTAGAATCCTTCCCCCTGTTGGATCTGGGCGTTATTTCGAGAGAAATACTGTCGTTTATTTCAAGTGTCGCGATACGACGGTGCTGTGTCGCGGTCGAAACACTGCACGGCAGGCTGACCCATAGAATTGTCGGCTGTTCCGCCAATGCGATCTCCCTGAGAGTTCTCCCGTTATGACTGAAGAAGAATCTGATGATCTGGATCTGAGTACGCTCTCCGACGAGGAACTCGTCGAGCAGATGCACGATGACCTCTACGATGGTTTAAAGGAGGAAATCGAAGAGGGCACCAACATTCTTCTGGAGCGAGGCTGGGCGGCGGATAAAGTGCTGGCTGACGCCCTGGTTGAAGGGATGCGGATTGTCGGGATTGATTTCCGGGACGGCATCCTTTTCGTGCCGGAAGTATTGATGGCCGCGAATGCCATGAAAGGCGGCATGGCCATATTGCGACCCCTGCTTGCCGAGACTGGAGCGGAAACGGTCGGTAGGGTTGTCATCGGCACCGTGAAGGGAGACATCCATGACATCGGCAAAAACCTCGTCGGCATGATGCTGGAAGGCGCGGGTTTCGAAGTGTTTGATATCGGTATCAACAATCCTGTGGAAAATTATCTCGAGGCGATCGAGACACACAAACCGGATATTCTCGGAATGTCCGCTTTGCTGACGACAACCATGCCCTATATGAAGGTCGTGATTGACACGCTGGTAGAGCAGGGCATCCGGGACGACTACATCGTCCTGGTTGGCGGTGCACCACTGAATGAGGAATTTGGTCAGGCCATTGGCGCAGATGCCTACTGTCGCGATGCAGCGGTGGCAGTTGAGACTGCCAAGCAACTTGTTGCGGAGAAACGGGCAGCGGCCTGACGCAGATTTGCGCTGTCACTCAGTTCGCTGGGACCTCGCTTGTTTGACCGTAATCCGGAGTAACAATACTCCGTCTGTTACACATCGGCGGTGACTTCTCAGCGATAGGACTCTTCCGTTATGTCGTTTAGTTCTTCTTCCCGAACCAGCCTGGTCATTGCATGCGGAGCGCTGGCGCATGAGATCACAACATTGTTCGAAAGCAATCGTTGGGAACATTTAAAAGTTGAGTGCCTTCCGGCGAGTTTGCATAACCACCCGGAGCAAATTGCCCCTGCTGTCCGTAAGAAAATTTGGGAAAGTCGAGATCATTTCACGTCAATTTTCGTGGCTTACGCCGATTGCGGTACAGGCGGGCAATTGGACAAAGTGTTGGCTGAAGAAGGCGTGGAAAGATTGCCCGGAGCCCACTGCTATCAGTTTTTCTGGGGATCCGACGCTTTTTTGAAAAGACACGAAGAGGAGCCGGGCGTGTTTTACTTGACCGATTTTCTGGCGAGGCATTTCGAGCGACTGGTAATGGAAGAACTCGGCATCCGAGCTCACCCAGAACTGAAAGAGATGTATTTCTCGCATTACACGAAGCTCGTGTACCTGTCACAATCTGATTTACCCGATGTGCTCGCAATGGCGCGTTCGGCGGCCGACACGCTGGGACTGGAGTTCGAGCATGTGCGGACGGGCTTTGGTGAGTTGGAGACAAGTTTGGCAGCGTTTGCCAAGATACCAATGACAGACAGTTGATCACTGGCAGGTTTTTCGATTCCAATTTCTCTTTAGAGGAGCGGAGTAACTCATGGCAAAACTGATTACCGTGTTCTGGCGCGACATCCCCTCTCAGGTTATGGCCCGCAAGGGCCGGGATACCCGAAAGATCCTGTTGAGTCAGAGATTTCAGGAGGCGATTGACCGGGCTGCCATGCGTGCGGGCAAGGGGTCCTCAGATGCATACATGAGCGAATGGCGGCGCGAGACCATCAGTTGTGATGATGCTGATCTTGAAGCCGCGGTCCAGGCGAGGGCACAGGAACTGGAAGCCGGGTTTTCCGAGGAAGACCTGCTGGCTCTGATTCGTGCCAAAGGGGTTGCGGATTCCGAGTGCGCTTCAGAATAGACTCTGACCATGTATGCTTTAAGGCAGTGGTCGGTGCGCAATTCGCGAAAACTCGAGTGGCTCTATCAATGCTTTGAGGGGATTTTGATTGCGTTGCATCCGTTCTGGCTGTGGATCGGCTATTCACGGATAGAAAAGCCCATCCGTGCCGTCGAAAAATCGGTAAAAAGCGCAATGTTTGACTGTCAAATGTGTGGTTCCTGCGTGTTGAGTCAGACGGGGATGTCGTGCCCGATGAATTGCCCAAAGGAGCTTCGTAACGGCCCTTGCGGTGGGGTCAGGTCTGACGGTTACTGTGAAGTGGAGTCCACGATGCGTTGTGTCTGGGTAGATGCATGGGAAGGCAGTCAGCGGATGCGAGACCAAACCCGTATTGCCACGGTGCAGCCTCCATTGGCACAGGGCCAGCGCGGCCGATCCTCGTGGCTCCGGGAAGTGCGAAAAAAGCGTGACCTGCGCTTCTTTGAGTAGGACGCATAGCATGCACCCCGTTACCAGTGATCCTGGACAACCGCTGCCTATCCTCGAAGGGCATGTCTCGGCGGGTCGTCTGGAGCGAGTCCTGCGCAGCGGCAAGTTTGCCGTGACTGCAGAGATCGCCCCGCCTGATGCAGCAGACGCCGAGGCGGTGTATGAGCGGGCGAGCGTATTTGACGGCTGTGTGGATGCGATTAATGCGACGGACGGTTCCGGCGCCAACTGCCACATGTCGAGCGTGGGAGTATGTTCGCTGCTTACTCGAAAAGGCTATGCAATGGTGATGCAGGTGTCATGTCGCGACCGCAACCGCATTGCCATTCAGGGGGACGTGCTCGGCGCGGCGGCCATGGGTGTCACCAATATTTTGTGCCTTACCGGTGACGGCGTGCAGGCAGGCGATCAACCTGATGCCAAACCGGTTTTTGATTTCGACTGCATCAGTCTGCTGCAAACCGTCACGACGATGCGCGATGACGGTGCGTTTTTGAGCGGCCGCAAGCTGACAACGCCGCCGCGGGTTTTTCTGGGAGCTGCCGCCAATCCCTTTGGACCCCCGCTGGATTATCGTCCCATTAGGTTGGAGAAAAAGATCAATGCAGGCGCCCAGTTTGTCCAGACGCAATATTGTTTTGATCTGGAGCGCTTACAGGAATACATGAGCCGTGTCCGCGATATGGGCCTCACCGAGCGTTGCTATATTCTTGTCGGTGTCGGCCCCATGCCCTCTGCGCGAACGGCTTCTTGGATTAGGGATAACGTTCCTGGAGTCCATATCCCCGATGCGGTGATCAAGCGATTGTTGGGTGCCCAGGATCAAAAAGAAGAGGGAGTCCGTATCTGCGTGGAAATGATCCAGGCAGTTCGGGAGATCGAAGGGGTACATGGTGTCCATATCATGGCGTACAAGCAGGAAGAGCGGGTGCGCGACATTGTGGGGGAGTCGGGTGTGCTGGAAGGGAGAATTCCGTGGTACCCGGGTGTCAGTAACGACCAGCCTGGTCAACAAACTTGAGGACAGGTAAGTGACAGTAACAGTTGTCAGTTCAGCGACAAAGGAAGTCAGGATCGGATTTGATCAGCCTTTCTGCGTGATTGGAGAGCGAATCAATCCAACCGGGCGAAAGATTCTGGCAGCCGAGATGAGGGAGGGCGATTACAGCCGTGTCGAGGCGGATGCGCTGGCACAGGTCGCCGCGGGTGCTCACATGCTCGATGTCAATGCGGGTATTCCGTTAGCTGACGAGCCGGCCATTCTGGCCGACTGCGTAAAGCTCGTGCAGTCTCTCACGGATGTGCCTTTATCGATCGATTCCTCAATCGTTGCAGCCTTGGAGTCGGGACTATCTGTTTATCAGGGGAAACCGCTGGTCAATTCAGTGACCGGAGAAGAAGAGCGGTTGGAACAGGTGCTGCCGCTGGTAAAAAAGTACGACGCCGCTGTGGTGGCGATCTCTAACGATGAAACGGGTATATCGGAAGATCCCGATGAGCGCTTTGCTGTGGCCAAGAAAATCGTCGAACGGGCAGCAGATCACGGGATTCCGGCTGAGGATGTCGTGGTGGATCCGCTGGTGATGCCAATTGGCGCGCTTAATGATGCCGGGCGTCAGGTGATGCATATTCTCCACCGCTTGCGGGACGAACTCAAAGTCAACAGCACCTGCGGTGCGTCAAACGTCAGTTTCGGGCTGCCCAATCGCAATGGCCTCAATGCCGCGTTTCTTACTATGGCGATGGGGGCAGGAATGACTTCAGCCATCACGAGCCCAATGCACGTGGAAGTCATGCAGGCTATCATGGGCGCCGATGTCATGATGGGCCATGATCCCGACTGCCTCCGATGGATTGCGCG
>DDZY01000040.1:0-19464 GCA_002346525.1 Proteobacteria bacterium UBA2996 | reverse complement strand
CGAGGTCGCCGGCGGGCAGGGTAATGACTGAGGTGTCTGTTTCAGGAGGCTGCCTGTGCGGCCAGGTTCGATTTACCGTAAAAGGCCCGTTACGGGAAGTTCTGCTGTGCCATTGCAGTCAATGCCGGAAAACGAGCGGCCATTTTTGGGCGGCTTCATCGGCGCCCCGGGAGTGTGTCGATATTCACCAAGACACCGGCCTGCGGTGGTTTCAATCCTCAAAAGAAGCCAAACGCGGATTTTGCAGTCTTTGCGGGTCCAGCCTGTTCTGGAGTCACGCCGGCAAACCAACACTGTCTTTTGCGGCCGGAGCCTTGGACGGGCCCACCGGACTGAATACCGGAGCGCACATCTTCTTTGATGATGCGTCCGACTACTATCGTGTCCATCCGGACGAAAAAACCATTGACGGCAGTTCATCCTGAAAGCATCTCCTCTAAAGAACCTCTGCCATGAGTGATAATGTGCTTGTTGTGTTTACACCCTCGGGCAAGCGGGGACGGGTAGCGCAGGGCACGACGGTGCTGCAGGCAGCCCGGGATCTGGGTGTCGATCTTGATTCGGTGTGCGGCGGCCGTGCCGTCTGTGGCCGCTGTCAGGTGACCCTAAGTGAAGGCGCATTCCCCAAACACGGCATCGAATCCAGGGCTGATCATCTTTCAGGTCTGGGTGATAATGAGATTGCCTATGATGAAGCCGAGGGTCTCGCTGAAGGACGCCGGCTTGGCTGTTCCGCCCGATTGCTGAAGGATGCGGTTATCGATGTGCCGCCGGAAAGTCAGGTTCACCGACAGGTCGTTCGTAAGAGAACCGAAGTACACGATCTGTCTGTCAATCCGCTGGTCCGATTACATGTTGTTGAGGTCTCTGAGCCAAGCATGCATGAGCCGGTATCTGACTTGCGCCGGATGCTGGAAGAGTTGGAGTTTGAATGGGGGCTCACTGATCTTGAGTGCGACCCGCACGTATTGATGGCACTTCAGGGCGTGCTTCGCGACGGACAGTGGCAGGTCACCGTGGCGGTTTTCCGGGAGCGGGAAATTGTCGCCATCTGGCCGGGTTATCATGAAACAGCACTTGGGATGGCTTTCGATATCGGGTCCACCACCATCGCCGCGCACCTTGTGGACCTGGCAAGCGGTGAAGCCCTGGCATCAGCAGGAAGAATGAATCCTCAGATTCGCTTTGGCGAGGACCTCATGAGTCGGGTCTCTTATGTGATGATGCATCCGGGTGCTGAGCAGCAGATGTGTGAAGCGGTGAGGACCGCTGTCGCAGAACTCATCGGCGAGGTCTGCACGGAATCCGATCAAAGTCCGGACAACATTCTGGATTGCACGTTTGTGGGTAATCCGATCATGCACCATCTGCTGTTGGGTTTGTCGCCGGTGGAATTGGGCGGCGCGCCTTTCGCCCTTGCAACCGATAGTGCAGTCACAGTCAGTGCGCAGAGCCTGGGTCTTGGCATCCATCCTGGGGCAAGATGTTATGTGCTGCCCTGTATCGCGGGCCATGTTGGGGCAGACTGTGCTGCTGTCGTGTTGTCCGAGGCGCCCTATCTTCGTGAAGAACTGACCCTGCTGGTGGATGTCGGGACCAACGCGGAGATTGTGTTGGGTAACCGGCATCGACTTCTGGCAGCGAGTAGTCCCACGGGCCCCGCTTTTGAGGGCGCGCAGATCAGTTCCGGACAGCGTGCCGCGCCGGGAGCCATCGAACGGGTGCGAATCGATCCCGATACCCTTGAGCCCAGGTTCAGGGTGATCGGTTGTGAGTTGTGGTCAGATCACCCCGACTTCGCGAAACAGACCGCTGAGCTCGGAATTACCGGCATCTGTGGATCAGGGATTATCGAAGTCCTTGCGGAACTCTATCTTGCACAGGTGATCAACAGCGATGGCGTTGTGGATGGCACCCTCTCCAGCCGCTCGGGGCGGATCGTGGCAGATGGACGCACCTTCGCCTATGTCCTGCACGAGGGAGAGATTCGGATTGCCATTACACAGAATGACGTTCGGGCGATTCAATTGGCAAAAGCGGCGCTTTATGCAGGTGTACGTCTCCTGATGGATAAACTGAACGTAGATGCCGTGGACCGGATTCGGCTCGCTGGGGCGTTTGGATCGCATATTGATGTCAAATACGCGATGGTCTTAGGACTCATCCCAGACTGTGCACTTGAGAACGTCACTTCTGCCGGCAATGCTGCTGGCAGCGGCGCTCACATCGCATTGGTCGATGGGAATGCGCGTGAGGAGATTGAGCGGGAAATTCGCCGCATCGAGAAAGTGGAAACAGCTGTTGAGAGCCGGTTTCAGGAGCACTTTGTCGAGGCTATGGCGATTCCTCACAAGAGCGCACCGTTTGAGGAACTGAGCAAAGTCGTGACCTTGCCGGCCCGCGCTGATTCCACGCCAGACACCCCTCCATCTGGACGCCGCCGACGCCGCCGTTGAGCCGGACGGTTGCGCGGACCGGACAAAGTACTATGTTAGGGCCAGGCGATGCAGTCACGAGCCGGGCCGGATAAAACTCGAGATTCATGCCGACATCCAAGCTGAAATCCATAAAAGAAGCACTGGGCCGCGTGGTGATGTTCCAGTCGCTGGGTCAGTCTGATCTGGAAGCGTTGGCCGGTGTGGCCAGGCAGATCACTGCTGAGCGCGGCGAACTTATTGTGAGTCAGGGCTCGGCAGGTGAAGGCCTCTATATCGTTGCCAGGGGTCAGATCCGCGTTTACCTCTCTGACGAAGCCGGCAAGGAGATTATTCTGGGTCTTGAGGGGCCCGGAGCGATTTTCGGGGAAATTGCGGTACTCGACGGAGAGCCCCGGTCGGCGTCGGTAGCGGCCATGGAGCGCACAGAACTCCTCATGATTGAAGGCCGTGAGTTCCGTCAGCTTCTGGAAGCCCATACGGGGTTATCCCTCGGGGTGATTGCTGCATTGGCTGGGATGATTCGGAAACTGACCGATGCCACACAGGGTCTGGCTCTGCAGAGTGCCTATCGGCGCCTCGTCGCCCGGTTGTATGAACGGGCG
Source organism: Proteobacteria bacterium UBA2996 (assembly GCA_002346525.1). Taxonomy (GTDB): domain Bacteria; phylum Pseudomonadota; class Gammaproteobacteria; order Arenicellales; family UBA868; genus UBA868. Next base: position 16,424 of record DDZY01000040.1, on the reverse strand, counting down.
GTAGAAGAAGATGGTCAGACAGTGATACCGGAACGACTGACTCACCAGTTGCTGGCCGACATGATTGGTTGTTCCCGGGAAATGGTCAGCCGGATCATGAGTGACCTCGCGAAAGGCGGTTACCTTCGAACCGAGGGCAAGCGGTGGATCATTGAGCGTAAACTCCCCGCCGACTACTGATGGATTTGGTGCCGGATGAGGCCTGGTTCTCTTGTAAGGGAGTGGATGCTTGAAGGATGAGAGGGTCGATTGAAAAAATGCGTACGCAGCTGGATGCTCCGGTGCACTATGAATTGCCTATCGGAGGCAGCACAGTCGATATGAATCCGCTGGTGGGTCAGAGCATCACGCTTTCCTTCACGGGCGCTATCTTTTGTGTTGCCTGTGGACGGAAAACCAAGAAGAGCTTCAACCAGGGTCATTGCTTTCCTTGCCTGAAGCGCCTTGCGTCCTGTGATCAATGTATCGTCCGGCCGGAACTCTGTCATTACCACGCTGGCACTTGCCGTGAGCCAAAGTGGGGTGAGTCACATTGCCTAAAGCCGCATGTGGTTTATCTGGCGAATTCATCCGGATTGAAAGTGGGTGTGACCCGGGCCAGTCAGGTACCGACCCGTTGGATCGATCAGGGCGCAAGCCAGGCCATCGTGGTCTTTGACGTCCGTGAAAGGCGTATCGCTGGATTGTTGGAGGCGACACTTCGGCAGGTCGTGGCAGACCGGACCGATTGGCGCCGAATGCTGAAAGGTAGCCCCAACTCGCTGGATATGGTCGAGGAGCGGGGCAGGGTATTGAAGGAGGCAGCCGATCTGATCACACGCTTTAAGGAAAGTCCCGACTGGGCAGATACCAAAGTCTCAAAGACCGAAACTGTCTGTGAGATTAGCTATCCCGTGACCACATATCCCGAAAAGATTAAGGCCCATAACTTCGACAAGACCGACAATGTCTCAGGAGTGCTCCAGGGAATTAAGGGGCAGTACCTGATCCTGGATTCGGGTGTTCTCAACGTCCGAAAATTTTCCGGTTATGAATTGGAACTGATCACAGGATAGTAATTAATCGCTTGCCCTCCCATACGGCGTATTGCGGATCATCCGTGGGGATCATTCTTAGGGCGCAATCGAGAATAAGTTTATTTGGCGGCCCGAACGGTGTTGCCAAAGCCGGCGCCCCAGCATCACTTCGTTTCCTTGTGCGGGATGGGTCGGGATATTGAGAGACAACAGCAGGGACAAACCGGCCAATCCTGCGCCGACCAGAAACACGGCAGCGGGAGAGGTCAGCCAAAGAATGCCAAGAGCCGCGGGCAGCACCACCGCCGCGATGTGATTGATGGTAAACGAGACACCCGCGCTGGAGGCAATATCGGCCGGATCGGCGATCTTCTGAAAATAGGTTTTGATGGCTATCGCCAGCGCGAAAAAGAAATGGTCAACGATACAGAGGCCGGCAGCCAGATGTGCGTTCTCGACGAACGTATAGACAACAAATACACCGACTAGGCCAATGTATTCAAAGACCAACGCGGTCCGTTCACCCTCCCGGCCGATAACTCGACCAATGCGTGCCGCAAACAGCATGTTCAATGTGGCATTCACCAGAAACAGGACCGAAATGGCAGCGACGCTATAGCCGAATTTTTCAACCATTAGGAATCCGGCAAAGACGATAAAGATTTGGCGGCGCGCTCCGGAAAGAAACGTCAGCGCATAGTAGAGCCAGTAGCGTTTGCGCAAGATCAGTTGCCGACGTTGACTCACCCGGATAGGGAATTGCGGAAAGCACGGCCATACTGCGACCGCGATAACGGCCGTGATGCCGCCTCCCAGGATATAGACCGTGACGAAATCCAGTGACATCACGTCGAAGGCGAGCCAGATTGCCGCGAAGGCAACAATCGAGGTGAAAGCGCCTACCGCAATAATGCGTCCCAGCACTTCTGCTGTGCGGTCGGTATCGATCCATTGAAGAGAAAGGGACGTCTGAATGGTTTCGAAATAATGAAACCCGACTGACATCACCATAGTGGTGAGATACAGGCCGATCACGGTCGGAAAAACACCGGTGAGTGCCGTCCCAATCCCGAGCAGGATGAGCGAGATCAGCGCAATGTGCTGCTCCCGGAGAAAAAGAGCAGGAACACCACTGTGAAAGCCAGAAACCCGGGTACTTCTCGAAGACTTTGCAGGATGCCGATTTCAGCGCCACTGAACGCCGCACGTTCTATTGCAAAGTTGTTCAAAAGTGCCTGCCAGGTAGCAAAGCTCAATGGAACGGCACCCGCCATCAGCAGTAGCAGAAACTCAGGGCGTGATCGAATCTTATGAATCAGATCAGACATGGATTGGTCAGTCCACAAACAGCTTGTGATTTGCGAACGCAATGGCCATCGCGCACGCTGGCGAAGGCCCGATATAGTGAAAATGCAGGCTTAATGATACAGTGAACGCGGACTGATCAAATCTGCCATGTTGTGATCGAAGCTCAAACCCATTCCCCGATCAAGGTCGGGTTGTTTATAACCTGCCTCGCCGATCTGATGCGGCCGCAGGTGGCGTTCGCGGCTGTGGCCTTGCTTGAGCGTGCGGGTTGCCGTGTTCGTGTAGCCCGAGAGCAGAGTTGCTGCGGCCAGCCAGCCCTAAACAGTGGCGATCGGGCCAGCACCATGAATATCGCCAAAAGCGTGATCCGTGCGTTTTCCCGGGATGATTTTGTGGTCGTTCCTTCCGGGTCCTGTGCCGATACGCTCATCAACAAGTATCCGGATCTTTTCCGCCACGATGTCAGATGGGCGGGCCGTGCGCAGGGTCTCGCAGACAAGACGTTCGAACTGACGACCTTTCTGGTGGATCAGCTCGGTGCTGAACTGGATCAGGTTTCCTATCCGGGGGTCTGCGCGTATCACGATTCCTGCTCAGGCCTTCGTGAATTGGCTATCCAGCAGCAGCCACGCACGCTGCTGGACCGGGTCGAAGGTTTGTCGATTCGTGAACTGGAAGACGGCAATGCGTGCTGCGGTTTTGGAGGCCTTTTCAGTGTGAAGTACCCGGATCTCTCCGGTCGTATTGTCAGTGATAAATGCGCGCAGATTGCCCAGACCGAGGCAGACACCGTGCTGGGCGGGGATCTGGGATGCCTTTTGAATATCGCCGGCCGCCTGCGGCGAGAAGGCAGGGATCTGAAGGTCTTTCATGTGGCCGAGGTACTTGCCGGCATGGCCGATGGCCCGGCGATTGGTGAAGCGGAGTCGGAAGACAAGGCATGAGCGTCTCAACGGCATCCCAGCGGGTCGAATTTCAGGAGCGTGCCAGGCAGGCGTTGCAGGATACCAGCCTGCAACGGGCGCTGGCCAAAGCCCGCGGCGGTTTTGTGGATCATCGCCTGGATGCGATTGAGGCGCTGCCTGAGTTCGATGCGATTCGAGATGCGGCCCGTGATATCAAGAACCATGTCCTGGCAAACCTGGATGGCTATCTCGAACTGTATGAGCAGCAGGTGATTGAGAATGGTGGGCAAGTCCATTGGGCCCGAGATGCAGATGAGGCCTGCCAGATTGTTGCTGGCATCTGCAAGGATGTGGGTGCAAAAACGGTCACCAAAGGTAAGTCAATGGTGTCCGAAGAGATGCATCTCAATCCGGTCCTGGAAGCGGCCGGTATGACAGTTGTCGAGACCGATTTGGGTGAGTACATCGTGCAGCTCGCCGGAGAGACACCCAGCCACATCATCGCGCCGGCAGTACATAAAACCCGTGAGCAGATCACAGATCTCTTTCATGAACACCACAGTCCGCTTGGGTATACCGACCGGGTGACACAACGTGAGGCGTTGGTTAATGAAGCGAGAAGTGTGCTCCGGGAACGTTTTGTGACAGCAGATGTCGGGATTACGGGAGCCAACTTTCTGGTTGCGGAAACCGGCGCGAATGTGATCGTCACCAATGAGGGGAACGGAGATCTAACGAGTTGCCTACCGCGCGTGCACATTGTGACTGCCGGTATTGAAAAAGTCGTTCCCTCTCTGGACGATCTTTCAGTGCTCTTGCGAGTATTGGCCCGTAGCGCAACGGGCCAAGAGTTCTCCGCCTACACTTCTCTGTATTCGGGGCCTCGCCGGGCGGACGATATAGAAGGTCCCGAGGCGTATCATGTAGTACTGCTCGATAACGGCCGCTCGCGCCTTCTCGGAGGGCAATATCAGCCGATGCTTCGCTGCATCCGTTGCGGTGCCTGCCTTAATCACTGTCCAGTCTACGGCTCCATTGGCGGGCACGCATACGGCTGGGTCTATTCCGGCCCGATGGGGTCTGTGCTGACTCCGCTGTTGAACGGTTTTGACCAATCACTGGATCTTCCCAATGCCTGTACATTGAATGGCAGGTGCAAGGAAGTGTGTCCCGTGCGTATTCCACTGTCTGATCTGTTGCTGAAGCACCGGGTGGAGCAGCACGAACGTCGATTGAGTCCGGGTTTCGGTCGTTTTCTGCTCGGCGTGTGGGCATGGCTGGCCTGTCGCCCGCGGCTGTATCAGGGAGTAATGGCATTGCCCTTAAGGCTCATGTATCTGCTGGGGAGGCGCCGGGGTGTACTGGCGTGGCTGCCCGGTGCGGGCGGCTGGACAGGCAGTCGGGATTTTCCCGCACCCGCCGGGCGTTCCTTCATGAGGCAGTGGCAGAACCGAAAAGTGAAATCATGAATCAGGCGCGCGACCAAATACTGGGCACGATCAGAAAGTCTCTGGCCGCAGGTGAACCCCGGACGCTCATGCGGTTGGAGGAATTGAGATCCCGTATCCAACATAGCCGGCCGCAGGTACAACCTGAATTTGACGATGATCTCTTGAGCCGTTTCTGCCAAAAGCACGTAGCGGTTCACGGCACTTATGACAGGATCAGCGTTGAACAGATCGAGTCCGCCGTGGTGAAGCATCTGGCGGGTATGGGGCTCGACGCCCAGTGGCATCTCGGCAGCGGACCGTTACTAGATGCAACACAGTGGACCGATAGCGTGTTTGTCTATCGCAAAGGGGCCGATAAAGATACCAAAGTGGCATTGAGCGAGGCGGTTGCCGCTGTCGCGGAAACCGGCACGCTGGTCGTGTGCTCTGGGCCGGCGGTGCCTCCATCACAGAATTATCTGCCGGATGATCATCTCATCGTAGTCGACCGTCGCTGCATTGTTCGCCACATGGAAGATGCCTGGGCAATATTGCGGGAGTCTGGCGTCGCTAAAGGGCGGGCCATTAACCTGATTACCGGACCCTCCAAAACGGGTGATATTGAACAGACCATTCAGTACGGTGCGCATGGGCCGCGCCGCCTGCATTTACTGATTGTGGAAGATGCTTAAGCAGGTTGTTTCTGTGATCAGCCGGGGGACTCGTTATAATTCACTCAGCTGCATTATCCCGTTGGCGTAATCACGACTGAATTTTCTCCCCTAAAAACATCATGCAGGCAAGTTTCACAAACCAAGAATTGCTTGACTGCGGCCACGGCCGGATGTTTGGTCCCGGCAACGCACAACTTCCACTGCCTCCCATGTTGATGTTTGATCGTATCGCGCATATCAGCGATGAAGGCGGCGAATACGGAAAAGGCGAAATTGTTGCTGAGCTCGATCTGAATCCGGAACTGTGGTTTTTTCAATGTCATTTTGAGAATGACCCGGTCATGCCAGGTTGTTTGGGCGTGGATGCGCTCTGGCAACTGGTGGGGTTTTTTCTTGGATGGAAGGGCGGTAAGGGACACGGCCGCGCTCTGGGATCCGGTGAGATCCGCTTCACCGGGCAGGTTACTCCTGACTGCCAATTGGTACGTTACCGCGTGTCACTCAAACGTGTCGTGATGCGACGACTGTACATGGGAATTGCCGATGGCACTGTTGAAGTCGATGATCGGACGATTTATACCGGCAAGGACCTTCGGGTGGGTCTCTTTACCTCGGAGGAAGGAGGGTCGATCGGATGAGACGGGTGGTCGTCACTGGAATGGGTATCGTCAGCAGTATCGGCAACAACTGTGCCGACGTCGAAAGTGCTCTTCGCGAAACGCGGTCTGGCATTGTGGGCTCGGATGAGTACCGTGAACTGGGATTTCGTTCCCAGGTGCACGGGAGTATCGATATCGATCTGGAAGCCGAAATCGATCGCAAATTAAGACGTTTTATGGGCGCTTCGGCAGCTTATAACTATATCGCGATGCGTGAAGCGATTACGCAGTCTGGCCTGGGTGAGGCCGAGATTTCGAATCCCCGTACCGGACTCGTGGTCGGCAGTGGCGGCGGTTCCCCGGAAAACATTGTGGCCGCGGCAGATCTGCTGCGGGAGAAGGGTGTGAAGCGGGTCGGCCCCTACATGGTGACCCGGACCATGGCCAGCACGAATTCAGCCTGCTTGAGTACTGCCTTTTCGATCAAGGGAGTGTCCTATTCAATCAGCTCAGCCTGCTCCACCAGTGCCCATTGCATAGGCCACGGGATGGAATTGATTCAGATGGGGAAGCAGGACGTGATATTTGCGGGCGGTGGCGAGGAGCTGCACTGGAGCACATCGGTGCTGTTCGATGCCATGGGCGCGATGTCGTCAAAATATAACGAAACGCCGCAGAGTGCCTCGCGCACCTATGATGTCAATCGTGATGGCTTTGTTATCTCGGGCGGGGGAGGCGTGCTGGTACTGGAAGCCCTCGATCATGCTCTCGACCGTGGTGCGCCGATTCTCGCGGAACTGGTGGGCTACGGCGCGAGCAGCGATGGATTCGACATGGTACAGCCCTCAGGCGAGGGCGCCATTCGCTGCATGCATCAGGCTCTTGAAGGGGTGTCGGGCCCGATCGACTACATCAATACCCACGGAACCAGCACGCCTGTTGGCGATATTCAGGAACTGGAGGCGCTGCGTACTGTTTTCGGCGATGACGTACCGGCATTAAGTGCGACCAAGTCATTGACGGGACACGCGTTGGGTGCGGCGGGTGTCAACGAAGCGATCTACTCTTTGATTATGCTGGGCGGGGGCTTTATGTCGGCTTCGGCAAATATTCAGGACCTTGATCCCAAGGCGCTGGGTTACCCGATTGTGCTCGCCACGATGGATGCGCCGAATCTCAACACCGTGATGTCGAACAGTTTTGGGTTTGGCGGCACCAACGCGACGTTGGTTTTTCAGCGATTCGCTGACTGAAGGCGCTTACGGGCGCTCAGCCGGTCATTTTAGCTGGCTTGAGGCGGGGTGCCAGTCCGGGAGGTATCCGCCCCCCCAAATCTTTTCTCGACATAAGTCTCAACGAGGGCGATAAACTGCGTTGCGATATCGTCACCGCGCAGCGTGCAGATTTTTTCTCCGTCCTGAAAGACGGGTGCGACCGGTTTCTCTCCGGTGCCGGGCAGGCTGATGCCAATGTCGGCGTGGCGACTTTCACCCGGCCCGTTCACGACACAGCCCATGACAGCAACAGACAGGGTTTCGGCGCCCGGATAGGTCGTCTTCCATTTCACCATGCGTTGCCGCAAGTGTTCCTGTACTTCCTCGGCCAGACGCTGAAAGAAGTCGCTGGTCGTTCGTCCGCATCCAGGACAGGCGGTCACCTGGGGTGTGAAACTGCGCAGTCCCAAAGACTGCAGGACTTCCTGTGCAATACGAACTTCACGGGTGCGGCTCTCCCCAGGCTGGGGTGTCAGGGAGACCCGAATCGTGTCACCGATGCCTTCGTGCAGCAGCAGCACAAGGCCGGCGGCTGAAGAGACAACCCCTTTGTCAGCCATACCGGCCTCGGTGAGTCCTAGATGCAGGGCCAGATCGGATCGTTCAGCCAACTGCCGGTAAACCGCTACCAACTCGGGCACGGCACTGACTTTTGCGGAAAGAATGATTTGTTCGGGCCTGAGTCCCTCGCGCTGAGCGAGTTCGGCGCTGTTGAGAGCAGAATCGACAAGCGCCTCTCGGGTGACCGTTTCCAGCGGGCGGGGTGAAGGCAGCGCAGCATTGTCATCAAGCTTGCGCGCAAGCAGTTGGGGATCAAGTGAACCCCAGTTCACACCGATACGGACCGGTTTATCTCGAATACATGCCTGCTCGACCATTTGACAGAAGCGGATATCCCTTTTTTCACCCTGACCGACGTTACCGGGGTTGATGCGGTATTTATCGAGCACGTCGGCGCAGTCGCTGTACTCCTGCAGCAGCGCATGCCCGTTATAGTGAAAATCACCGACCAGCGGCACTGGGCAGCGGGCCGTGTCCAGCCGTGTCCTGATCACGGGTACCGCTTTGGCCGCCGCGTCGTTGTTGACCGTGATTCGCACAATCTCTGATCCGGCCTCTGCCAGCTCGATCACCTGGCGAACGGTCGCGTCCACATCAGCGGTATCAGTATTGGTCATCGACTGGACGACAACAGGCGCATCTCCGCCGACCAGTACCTTGCCTACCCGGACCTGATAGGTCGGTTTTCTGGGGATGGGGCTTGGGGGCATCTGAATTTCAGGCGTGAGTAATGGACGGCTATTCTAATCTTGCTACATCCGGAAGACACCAAAGTCAGTTTTGGTGACGGGCGCATTGTGTACGGTGACAAGCGCTAGCGACAGGATTCTCCGGGTGTGAGCCGGATCGATGATGCCGTCGTCCCAAAGGCGTGCGCTGGAATAGAAAGGATTGGCCTGTTCATCGTATTGATTCGTGATTGCATCGCGAAAGATCTCTTCATCTTCGCGGGGCCAGTCCCGACCCGCCTTTTGCATGCCATCGCGACGGATCTGGGACAGAACCTGTGCTGCGGTATCGCCGCCCATGACTGAGATCCGGGCGTTAGGCCACATCCACAGGAACCGGGGGTCGTAGGCTCTGCCGCACATACCGTAGTTGCCCGCGCCGAAACTGCCGCCGACAATGACGGTGAGCTTGGGGACCTTCGCGCAGGCTACGGCATTCACCAGTTTCGCCCCATCCCGGGCTATGCCGCCATGCTCATAACGGCTGCCCACCATAAAACCGGTGATATTCTGCAGAAACAGCAAGGGGATCCCACGCTGGGTGCACAGTTCGATAAAGTGCGCTCCCTTGAGAGCCGATTCAGAGAAGAGGATGCCGTTGTTGGCGATAACGCCGACCGGGTATCCCGCAATCCGACTGAAGGCGCAGATCAGGGTCTTTCCATAGCGTGACTTGAATTCCTGAAAATCGCTTCCATCCACGATCCGACAGATGATTTCCCGAATATCAAAGGGGAGCCTGGGGTCGGAGGGAATGATGCCGTAAAGCTCTTCCACCCCGTATGCCGGCGCTGGGGGATCGTCTTGCGGCGTTGTCGCCACGGGCGGCAGATTAAGGTGCGAGACGATTTCGCGGGTCAGGGCCAATGCATGGTCATCGTCTTGTGCCATGTAGTCGGCAACCCCCGAGATTCTTGTGTGAACGTCGGCGCCCCCTAGCGTTTCCGCGCTCACTTCCTCACCGGTTGCCGCCTTGACCAGCGGTGGACCTCCCAGAAAGATCGTCCCCTGGCGGCGGACGATAATAGCCTGGTCGGACATCGCCGGCACGTAGGCACCCCCGGCAGTGCAGGATCCCATGACGACCGCGATTTGGGGTATCCCGGCGGCGGACATATTGGCCTGGTTAAAAAATATACGGCCGAAATGCTCTCGGTCAGCAAAGACTTCATCCTGTCTTGGAAGATAAGCGCCCCCAGAGTCCACCAGGTAAATACATGGCAGGCGATTCTCGGTGGCGATGGCTTGCGCCCTGAGATGTTTTTTGACGGTAATCGGGTAGTAGGTGCCGCCCTTGACCGTGGCGTCATTGATCACCAGCATGCAGTCCCGCCCATGAATCTGTCCGATGCCGGTGATGATGCCGCCGCACGGGACATCATCATCGTAAAGTTCCCAACCGGCGAGCTGTGACAGTTCAAGAAAACTGGCCCCGGGATCGAGTAGCTTCTCGATGCGCTCGCGCGGCAGTAATTTGCCCCTTTCGCTGTGTCTTGCCCGGGCTTTTTCACTGCCGCCCTGTGTTACCTGTTCAATGGCCTCGGTCAGCACAGCGGTTTTCGCCAGCATGACCTCTCGGTTGGCCGCGAAATCAGACGACGTCGTATCGATACGGCTGGAAAATTGGACCATGATTTTTTGGTCGGCGTCTACCAACCGCCGCGGGAGAGCCACTCGTCGACCTGTTGCAACCGGTCGGCTCCCCAGAAAGATTCCGAATCCACGATGATAAAGGGTGAACCAAAAACCCCCCGGTTCAGCGCCTCATCGTTTACCGAGCGCAGTGTCTGTTTGATCACGTCGGTCTGAATGCCCTCAGCGATATGCGTTGGGTCATGTCCGAGTTCAGAGGCAACGGCGACCACGGTTTCCGGGCCGGAAATATCCCGGTCATCACGAAAATAGGCGCGATACAGGGCGTGCGCCAATTGCCTGGCTGCATCGTGATCAGTTTCCTCGAGAAGATAAAACGCGCGACAGGCATTCACCGTAGCGACCGGCCAATTTTTGGGAATGCCGAAGGGGATGTCCCAATAACGCGCAAACCGCATCACGTCGTGGACTGCGTAATCTCCAACCAGGGGAACCCAGGCCAGCGGTTTTCGTTGGCTGACCTTCATCGCGGCACCCACCAGAAACGGCCGCCATATGACAGACCGGCCGTGTTGTTCGGCTATGCGCCCGATCCGTTCACTGGCGAGGTAGCCATAAGGCGAGGCAAAGTCGAAGTAAAACTCAACAGAGGCGGTCATGGGTAGTATTCGGATTGGCAGGGAGCAACCGATTCAGCGGATTCGTTCAAATGCCATGGCCGTCGCTTCGCCGCCTCCGATGCATAATGATGCAACACCGCGCTTGAGGTCATAGCGTTCAAGCGCGTGGAGCAGGGTGACAATGATGCGTGCACCCGAGGCGCCCACCGGGTGTCCAAGTGCACAGGCGCCTCCATGTACATTCAGTTTGTCATGCGGGATGCCCAGGTCGTTCATGGCAGCCATAGCAACGACGGCGAAAGCTTCATTGACTTCAAACAGATCGGCCATGGACACATCCCACTGCAGCGAGTCGAGCAGTTTACGGATTGCAAAAACGGGTGCTGTAGTAAACCAGCCCGGCTCCTGGGCAAAACTGGCGTGGCCCAGCACCCGCGCCAAGGGGACGTGCCCGCCTTTTTCCGCGTCAGACAGTCTCATCATGACAAGCGCCGCCGCGCCGTCGGAAATGGAGCTGGAGTTCGCCGGGGTGACGGTCCCGTCCTTCTGGAAGGCCGGCTTTAGATAGGGAATCTTCTCAATATTGGCGGTGAGGGGCTGTTCGTCGGTGTCAATCGTCACGGTCTCTTTGCGGGTATTGACGGCAACGCTGATGATCTCATCGCGAAATGCCCCGTTCTCGATGGCCTCGGTCGCACGGGTCAGGGATTCAATGGCAAAGTCATCCTGATCCTCACGGCTAAAGCCATACCGCTGGGCACAGTCCTCAGCAAAGTTTCCCATGAGTTTGCCTGGCTCGTAGGCATCTTCCACACCATCGACGAACATGTGATCGAGCAGTTCCCCGTTGCCCAGGCGGTAGCCGCCGCGGGCCTTGGGCAGCAGGTAAGGGGCGTTGCTCATACTCTCAAGCCCGCCTGCCACAGCAATGCGGCCACTGCCGGCGAGGATATGGTCATGCGCCAGCATGGCGGCCTTCATGCCAGAACCGCACATTTTGTTGATGGTGGTGCAGGGTGTCCCCATGGGCAGGCCCGCACCGAGCGCAGCTTGGCGGGCAGGGGCCTGGCGCAGTCCGGCAGGCAGGACACAACCCATGACCACTTCATCTATGGACTCGGGCTTAACGGCTGATCTCTCGAGGGCGGCGCCGATGGCCGCTGCACCAAGATCAGGGGCGGATACCGGGGCGAGGCTGCCCTGGAAACTGCCGATGGGGGTGCGCGCAGCACCGGTAATGACGATGGGATCATCCTGCATGATGTGTCTCCTTCAGGCCCCTTCCTTGAACAGTTCGCGGCCTATCAGCATTCTTCTGATTTCGCTGGTGCCTGCACCGATTTCGTAGAGTTTTGCATCTCTCAGTAGTCGTCCGGTGGCGTATTCATTGACGTATCCCGAACCCCCGAGAAGTTGAATGGCATCGAGGGCCATCTGCGTAGCGCACTCAGCACTGTACAGAATCGCGCCCGCAGCATCTTTGCGGGTTGTTTGACCCCGGTCACAGGCCTGCGCGACAGCATACACATAGGCCCGACAGGCGTTCAATGTGGTGTACATATCCGCCAGCTTCGCCTGGACCAGTTGAAACGACCCGATCGGTTCTCCGAATTGCTGACGATCGTGAACGTAAGGCAGCACAATATCGAGACAGGCCTGCATCAGGCCCAGCGGTCCTCCTGAAAGCACAACGCGCTCGTAATCGAGACCGCTCATCAGTACGCCGACACCCTTGTTTTCAGCCCCGAGCACCCGTTCTTCTGCTACCGCACAGTCTTGAAAAATAAGCTCACAGGTGTTGGAGCCGCGCATCCCGAGTTTGTCCAGCTTGGGGCCGGTGGAAAAACCCGCGAGATCCTTTTCAACAATAAATGCAGTGATGCCGTGAGCCTTGGCGGCGGGATCTGTCTTTGCATAAACCACCAGGGTGTCTGCGTCCGGTCCGTTGGTAATCCACATTTTGCTGCCGTTCAGTACGTAGTGACCCCCGGACTTTTCAGCCTTAAGTTGCATGCTGACCACATCCGAGCCGGAGTTGTGTTCACTCATCGCCAGCGCGCCGACTTTGGCGCCGCTGATGAGATCAGGGAGAAACTCGGCCTTTTGGGCGTCGGTACCATTACGGAAGATCTGATTGACGCAAAGGTTTGAGTGCGCCCCATAGGAAAGGCCAACCGAACCGGAGGCCCGGCTGATTTCCTCCATGGCTACCGTATGCTCAAGGTAGCCCATGCCGGCCCCCCCGAACGACGGGTCGATCGTGACCCCGAGGAGTCCCATGTCTCCTAGACGCGACCACAGTTCAGCGGGGAACGCATTGTCGCGATCAATTTCGCCCGCCAACGGTGCGATCTCGCGAGCGGCGAACTCGGCTACGTTTTCACGCAGCAGATCAACGGTCTCTCCAAGATGAAAATCAAGTCCCATAGCGTTTTATGAATGATGCAGCAACGAAGGTCAAAAGCTGAGTAGCGGATTCTAGATTGACGTTTACGTAAACGTCAACTAAATTCACCTGTAACAGTGGCCCTTCATCTGACGGCAGAGATCTCTATGAGTAACGATGACCTGATCCTGAACACACGCCGAGGCTATTCCCTTGTCGCCAGGAAATCCGAGGGCAAAGCCCCTTGGGTTGTTTTTCTGGGCGGGTTTCGTTCTGACATGAAGGGCACGAAGGCGCAATACCTCTCTCGGTGGTGCGAAAAAAAAGGGCACTCTTTTTTGCGGTTTGACTACTCGGGTCATGGTGCCTCAGGTGGGCGCTTTGAAGAGGGGACGATCGGTCAATGGACGCAGGATGCGCTTGAGGTGATCGATGCTTTTTGCGAGGGGCCGTGCATTCTTGTGGGATCCAGCATGGGAGGATGGATCATGCTGCGGGTGGCGCTGGCATTGGGCAAGCGTGTTCACGGTCTGCTTGGCATTGCTGCCGCCCCTGACTTTACCCGTGATCTCATCTCAAAAGACCTCAGTACCGAGCAGCAGGCCGGGCTTGAGCGTGAAGGCCGGATCACGGTGACCAGTGAGCACGATCCAGACGGTTATATCCTGACTCAACTATTCATTCAGGACGGAGCGGCGTGCTGCCTTCTCGATGCGCCATTGGACATCACCGTTCCCGTCAGGCTCTTGCAGGGGTGCGAGGACAGTGAAGTGCCGTGGCAGACGGCGCTGCGCCTGTCTGAATGCCTACAGGCGACCGATGTCCGCGTGCAGTTGCTCAAGGACGGAGATCATCGCTTGTCGCGCCCGGAGCAACTAACGCTCATCAGCGATACCCTTGCTGACCTCATCCAAACCGTCGAATCCGCGTCTGCGACGGCAGCGTCTGACTAAAAGCGTTCTGTGATCTCATTCGCATCGGCCCTTAATCGTTTAGGAGGCCTTGCACGGTGACCCCTCAGGGACGGCATGCTAGGATTTGATTCAATTCGCGGGAGGCATTATGCAGGAACTGGTTCAAAGAATTCTGGATGAGGGAGAATATGTCGGCGGCGGTATCGTCAAAGTGGACAGTTTTCTGAATCATCAGGTCGACCCACAACTGACTTGGCGGATGGCCAAGGCCATGCATGACGGTTTTGTTGCCAAGGGCATACGCCGAATTACCCGTGTGCTGACGGCTGAGGTCAGCGGAATTCCCGTGGCCTTGCAGGTGGCTGAGAAGTTTGGAGCGCAGATGCTCTATGCGCGAAAGAGTCATTCGCGAACCATGACGGGGACCTATTACGTTGCCGAAGCCATCAGCCGGACGCGTGGGACGACTTCCGAACTGATGGTGGATCGGCGCTTTCTCAGAGTGCAGGATCGCGTACTGATTATTGATGACTTCCTGGCGACAGGCGCGACCTTGACCGCCCTGTCTCGACTGGTGGGTGAGAGTGGTGCTGAGTTATGCGGTATCGGTTGCGTAATCGAAAAACCTGAGGAAGGAGGGCGTGACGTGCTCGCTGAGCTCGATACGCCGATTATTACGCTGGCAAAAATCCGCTTCGATGAGGATGGGTTGCACGTCACTGACTGAGTGTCCCGACAGTGAGCAGGCTTTACGAACAGATTTATGCCCTGGTGAGGACGATCCCCAGCGGTCGGGTAGGAACTTATGGTCAGATCGCTCGACTATGCGGATGTTCTGCCCGTCAGGTGGGATACGCGATGGCTTCGACGCCTTCAGATGAGATACCTTGGCAACGGATTATCAATAGTCGCGGAGAAATCAGCACCCGTTCCGACGGTAATGCAGACAAGGAGCAATATCGAAGATTAAAAGAGGAGGGTGTGGTGTTCGACACCCGGGGTCGGGTCGACCTTGCCGCTTTTCAATGGACAGGTCCAGACGGTGCCTGGTGGTCTGAACATCAGCTAGAGCCGCCTTTGTAACGTTTCTCGGCAGGGGTGCCGGGGGGTGAAGAATGGAAGAACGCAATACGGGTGCAGAATAAAGATTGAGCCTATCAGGGCGGGAGTCAGGAGGAAGCACGGTGAGGAGTCGACGAAATATTCAGGTTGTCAGCGCCCATGCTGAAGGAGAAGTCGGAGACGTGATTACGGGCGGTGTCCAACCCCCGGCAGGGGACACTTTATGGGCTCAGTCGCGCGCGTTGGAAAAAGATACAGATCTGCGCGACTTCCTGCTGAATGAGCCGCGCGGCGGGGTATTTCGGCATGCCAATCTGCTGGTTCCCGCCGTCAACCCCATCGCAGATGCGGCGTTCATTATTATGGAGGCGGAATTTTTCCCCCCCATGTCCGGATCAAACGCGATCTGTGTCACCACTGTTTTGCTTGAGACCGGTATCCTGCCCATACAGGAGCCGGAAACGGTGATTCATCTGGAAGCCCCCGGGGGCCTGATTAAGGCGACGGCCAGTTGTTCCGATGGAGCGGTTACACAGGTCAGAATTCAGAATGTACCAGCTTTTGTGGATTGTCTTGATGCGTCACTTGAGATCGAAGGGATCGGCACTGTCACGGTAGATACCGCTTATGGCGGAGACAGTTTTTGTCTGGTTGATGCGGCTGCATTGGGGTTTGGGGTAACGCCGGATGAAGCCTATGACATCGTCCAGGTGGGCCGCCAGGTGACGGCTGCAGCGAACGAGCAGTTGGGTTTTAGTCATCCCGACAATCCAGACTGGTCGCATTTATCCTTCTGTATGATGACCTGCCCTCCGGTGGATGAAGGAGATGCCTTGCTGGGGCGTCATACGGTTGTGATCCGGCCAGGCAAGTTGGATCGCTCTCCGTGTGGGACCGGGTGCTGTGCCCGGATGGCAGCGTTGCATGCGCACGGGATGTTGCAGCCTGGCCAGCGGTTCATTGGCGAGTCGATCATCGGGTCACGGTTTGACTGCCGGATCGAGGAGTTGGCCGAAACAAGCAAAGGCCAGCCGGCAGTGGTGCCCTCACTGGCAGGTCGGGCCTGGATTACTGGTACCCACCAGCACATGCTCGATCCCTCGGATCCCTGGCCTGCGGGATACCGCTTGTCTGATACTTGGCCGAAAATCGATTAGGGACGCCAGAGTCCTGCTGCACCCAGGACCCCGGCGCTATCGCCATTGAGGTTGGGACGAATCGGGGTTTCAAGGGCGGGATTAAACACGTACTTTGCGATACGTTGCGGACCCTCTTCATACAATTCGCTAATGTTGGAGAGCCCTCCGCCGAGCACAACAACGTGCGGGTCAAGAATATTGATGACGCCTGCCAG
>DDZY01000142.1:1221-4070 GCA_002346525.1 Proteobacteria bacterium UBA2996 | reverse complement strand
TGACCAATTCAGTGGATCTTGAAGATTTCTACTCTAACCTTCGGATACTCAAAGGGCGATTAAAGCCCCAAGAGCCGATTCAGGCATATAGCCAAGGGATGGTGACTTAGGGATGGCAACCATGAAGGAAACGATGACTTGTGCAGAGGCAACCGTGCGGTTGCTGGAACGTTACGGAGTGAGTACGGTTTTCGGTATTCCCGGCGTACATACACTCGATTTTTGTCGGGGTCTGGATCAGGGCGTGCGCCATATTCAGGCCCGAAACGAACAGGGTGCAGGCTTTATGGCAGAAGGGTGGGCCCGGGCGACCGGCGAACCGGGCGTCGCTCTGGTCATTTCGGGCCCCGGTGTGACCAACGCCAGCACGCCTTTGGGGCAAGCGTATGCGGACAGCCTGCCCATGCTGTTGATCTCAGCGGATGCAGCGAGTGACAGCCTTGGAAAAGGGTGGGGTGTGCTGCACGAGATTACGGATCAAACCGAGATGACCCGGCCCTTAACGGGGTTCTCTGCCGCGGCTAGACGGGCCCAGGATGTGCCCGAACTGCTTGCTCGCGCGTTCACACTCTTCGCTACGCAAAGGCCAAGACCGGTTCATATCTCCATTCCGATTGATGTGCAGGCCGAGCACGTTGATGATGATTGGTTGCCGGTAAATCTGCCCGGTCTGCCGAAAGCGAATTCTGAGGACATCGCGACGGCAGCGGGCTGGCTGAAGGACGCGACCTCGCCGCTTCTGATGATTGGCGGGGGAGCGACGGCAGCTGGCGCTGCGCTGACCGAGATTGCCGAGCGAATTGGCGCAATCGTCGTTGCCTCGACCGCCGGCAAAGGCATCATTGCGGATGATCATCCCTTATCTCTTTCAGCGGCAACCGTGCGACCTGAAGTGCTGCGCATCCTGCCTGAGGCAGATGTGGTCCTTGCTGTGGGGACAGAACTATCCGAGACAGACAGTTTCGTTGAGCGCATGAACTTGAGTGGTCGGATCATCCGGATCGACATTGATCCAGGCAAGCTCAATGATGTCTACCCGGCGGATCTTGGCATCGTGGCGGATGCCGGATCGACTGCACAGGCACTGCTTGATGCCCTCAAAGACCACCGCGCAGACGGCGTTGGGTCAGCCACGGAGCGTGTGGCGCTTGTGCGCTCCCAGATTCGGCAGGGGCTCAGTGTGTCGGAGAATCAACACGTCGGAGTCCTCGCGGCATTGGCAGAGGTCGCACCAGCGGACACGATCTGGTCAGGCGATGCCTGTCAGTTGGTGTATACCGGCGCGTTTGCTATGCTGATGCACGCACCGCGAAAGTGGTTCTATCCGGCGGGATATTGTGCTTTGGGGAACGCCCTGCCCAACGCCATCGGCGCACGCCTCGCCCGGCCTGATACGCCGGTTGCTGTATTGGCAGGGGACGGCGGGTTCATGTTCACCATGCCTGAGTTGGTGACTGCGGCTGAATTGGGGATGCCGATTCCGATCATCATTTGGGAAAACGGCGGCCTCAAGCAGATTCAGGATGACATGGATCAGCGGCAAATCAGCCGAGTGGGAGTCGAGGGCGTGAATCCCGACTTTGCAGCATTGGCGCGGGCATGTCATGCACATGCCGTCGATGTTGATGCGAACGATGCGCTGCAGGATGCCTTCGTTGAGGCGCTCAGTGCGGATCGGCCGACCGTCATTGTCTGTCACGAGGTGAGAGACTGAAGACATGACTGAGTCAAGGTCCCGTGCCAGGACGTTTTCGCGAGAAGCCCTGGCGCGCTATGAGCAAGACGGCTTTTTCTTTCCTCTGGATGTGCTGGACTCAGGGGAAGTCGCCGCGCTGCGGATACAGCTTGAGGATTTCGAGGAACGCTACCAGGCACACCCGGCAGTGGGTCATGGAGCCTTTAGAACCTCATGCCATTTGTTTCTCCCGTTTCTGGATGACCTCATTCGTCACCCGGCGATCCTTGATGCAGTGTCTTCCATACTGGGACGGGATTTGCTCGTCTGGGGTACCTCTTTCTTTACCAAGGAGCCGCGGTCTGCCGACTATGTCGCCTGGCATCAGGACCTGCATTACTGGGGGCTGGATGCGAGAGATGAAGTGACGGCGTGGGTGGCGTTGTCGCAGGCAAGTGTCGAGAGCGGCTGTATGTGCTTCGTACCCGCAAGCCATATCAAGGAAGCCGCCCATGCAGATCGACCAACCAAGGGAGCGATGCTGTCACGGGGCCAGGAACTCATCGAGGCGGTAGACGACAGTCAAGCCGTCAATGCACCGTTGCGGCCCGGACAGATGTCGCTGCACCACGGGCTCACATTTCATGCCTCGATGCCAAACAGATCAGACGATAGACGCATCGGGTTTGCCATTCGATACGTTAAGCCGTCGATGCGCCAGGCCGGAGGCGAAAGAGGTGTCGCGACCCTGGTACAGGGCGAAGATCGGTATCAGCATTTTGAGCTCGCGCCCAGGCCACAAAGTGTTGCGGCGCCTGAGGGCATTGCGGTGTGGCAGCGGGCCGTCGGGATTCAGAATCAGATCAATTTTCGGGACATGAAGACCCCGACTGACAGGGAAGGAGCCTTGAGGACATGAAGACCTATCAATATTTTGCGGCGAATAGCTGGCATGACCCCGACGCGGAAAATTATTTTGAAAGCGAAAATCCGGCGACGGGTGAGGCGTGGGCAAGACTGCCGGACTGCAATGCAGAAGATGTGAATCGGGCAGTGGCGGCTGCAAAATCTGCCTTCTACGAAGGACCGTGGGGAAAACTGCATCCTGCCGAAAGGGGCCGGGTGCTGCGCCGCATCGGAGACACTATCTCGCGGCATGCAGATCGGCTTGGTG
>DDZY01000142.1:0-918 GCA_002346525.1 Proteobacteria bacterium UBA2996 | reverse complement strand
AGATCGGCTTGGTGAAGTTGAGCTGCGCGATAACGGCCGTGTCCCCAATGCTGCCGATTCGCTCAAGCCGGGGGCGTGGCAGGTCGACAGCTTTCATTATTACGCAGGGATGTGCGACAAGTTTGAGGGCCGACTCATTCCGGCCGAAGTGCCGGATATGCACAACTACCTGACCTATGAGCCCTTTGGGGTGGTGGCGCAGATTCTTCCGTGGAATTCGCCGCTGGGGACGCTCATCTGGAAGTTGGCCCCTTGTCTCGCTGCCGGCAATACCGTCGTTATCAAGCCCTCAGAACAGGCAAGTTGTTCAGTACTCGAGTTGATGGACATCCTCTTGGAAGCAGAACTTCCTCCGGGCGTACTCAATGTCGTCACGGGATTTGGCGCTACTACGGGTGAACCCCTGATTGATCATCCGGATGTGCGGCTGGTGTCATTTACCGGAGGGACCGCCGCCGGCAGGGCGGCTGCCGCTGTTGCGGCCCGTCAGGTAAAGCCCGTGATTATGGAACTCGGCGGCAAGTCTCCCCAGGTGGTATTGCCGGATGCAGATCTTGATCTTGCGGTAAACGGCATCGCCGCGGGCATTTTTCCGGCGGGCGGCCAAAGCTGTATCTCTGGCTCAAGACTGCTCGTGCATCGGGACGTGATCGACGACTTTACGGATCGTCTTGTCGAGGTAGTGAAGAAGGCTAGAGTGGGTGATCCATTGGACCCCAAGACCCAGATCGGACCCATGGCAAACCGACCGCAATATGAGCGGGTATTGAAGTGCATTGCCGATGCCGAGTCTGCTGGACATCGTATGCTGCTCGACGGGCGGGAGAGTGGACGGGATGAAGGTTACTTCATTGGTCCAACGATTTTTGCTGATGTGCCGAATGAGTCGCACCTTGCCCAGAATGAAGTCTTCGGGCC
>DDZY01000179.1:1856-2823 GCA_002346525.1 Proteobacteria bacterium UBA2996 | reverse complement strand
TGCCAACCGTTGCCGAAGACTACATTCACCGTATCGGACGGACAGGACGCGCAAGCGCCACCGGTTGTGCGATCTCACTGGTCGGCCCGGCTGACTGGAAGAAACTTTCTCAGATTGAAAAACTGATTGGGCAAAAGGTGAAGAGAGAAGTTGTTGATGGTCTCGAGCCGAGTAGCGGTGAGCCCACAAAGACGACTAAACCCAAGCGTAATTTCAAACCCCGACGAAAGGTCAGCAAGGGAGCCAAAAGCGTTAGCGCCCGAAAGCCTGGCAGTTGGAGAAAAGCCCAATCTGGCCCCAAGCAGTCGAAGTCGGTTCGAGTAAGGAAGGCGGCGTGATTGTGAATTGCTACCGCGGTAGTGTTACTAGCGTCACGCCTGCGGATATCCCGAATCAGCAGTCAGAACTGCTCTGATAGCCGTCAAATTTCAGGATTCGTAAAACCGGCTGAGCGCACTGTAGATTCCAGGCCGGGTGACTGTTCAACGACCGGTCAAACACCTTTTTTCAGAGTAAATGACCTGTCATGGGACAGGCTGGGGATGCGCTGGCGTGCTGTCGCGACTTCGGTTAGATCTATCACAGCACTGACCACCCCAACCTGATCACTGCCATCGGCAAGGATTTCGCCCCAAGGGTTGATGATTAAAGAGTGGCCATAACTTGCGCCGCCGCCCGCGACCTTGCCAATCGCGCAGGGCGCAACAACAAAAGCCCCGTTTTCTATTGCCCGTGCTCTGTTGAGGATATGCCAATGGGCCTCCCCGGTCTTTTGCGTAAAGGCGGCTGGAACAAGCAGAACTTCGGCGCCTGATTGGGACAACTTCCGATAGAGATTCGGAAAACGCAGGTCGTAGCAAACCGTTTGCGCGATTTTGGCAAAAGGTGTCTGGCAGAGAACGGCATTGTGTCCGCCGTGAACCGTGGCACTTTCACGGTACGACTGCTGCTCAGAAAGATTGATGTC
>DDZY01000179.1:311-1483 GCA_002346525.1 Proteobacteria bacterium UBA2996 | reverse complement strand
GAGGAAGCTCCGGTTAAGAATCTTGTTGTCCGGGCCGTCGATAGCGATCGAGCCGATGAGAACGAACCGGCTTTTATCTTTGGCAAAAGCCCGGAGTCCACTTAAGACAGGGTGAGATGCTTCGGGCGCGCTCGGTGGTGCAAAGCTCGAACCTTCGGTTTTGAGTCCACCGCAGTACTCAGGGGTGGCAATAAACTCAGCACCACTTGTTGCCGCCTCTTCGGCCAGCGATAGCGCCTGATCCAGCGCAGTCTGGAAATCCGGCTGCGGACTGGTCTGCAGGCATGCGATGTTTAGCAGCCTCGTCGTATTGCTCATGGCGTCACCCGGTTATCGTGAAAGGTGGACGTTACCCAAAACTACGATCGCGTTGATCTGGACCAGGCGAATCGATCCCACTCTTTGTCTACGGGCGTCTTCGTTAAATGGTTCACGTAATTGCTAAGCACTTTCTCCGAGATGCCCAACACGATCTCCAGGATATTCCGGCGCGTGTATCCGGCATCAAGGAATGCTTTAATTTCAGGATCCGTTGCATGTCCGCGGTTTCTTACCAGGATAAGCGTGAAATCGCGCAACGTTTCCAATCTGGCATCGGGCAAAGGGGTTTCGTCACGTAATGCGTCATTCAGTTCGTCACTGACCTTCATCGCTTTTGCCATAAAGGTATGAGCAGGAACACAATAATGACATTCGTGCTCGACATTGATGGTCTGCCAAACCACCGTTTTTTCATCATCGCTCAAGGTTGTATCGTCGAATGCATCAGACAGAGCCTTATAGCCACGCAGGGCTTCCGGTGATTCAGCCAGCATTCCATAAAAGCCGATGATTCGCCCGAAGTTCGAAAGAAACTTTTCCAGTAAAGATTTGCTTCCCTCAGGCGCACTGTCCAGATCGTGCAGGGTAAATTCGGTCGTCACCATTTCCTCCATCTCAAAGGTTTTGATCTCGATTCTGTTGGGAGGAAGATGATACAGTTAATCTCCGTTCTGAGGACGAATCGAATACCTCGACAAACCCAATTGCCTGGGTTTGGATGCGGACTAGATCGTTTAGCGCAAAGGTAAACCCGAATCCCTTAGAAGAAGACGAAGCATCGCGTTTCGATGCTTTGCCGGCCTGCGCTAGTTGCGTCTTTGATGCTCGGATCCTCAAATGAGGTGTGTGGG
>DDZY01000179.1:0-203 GCA_002346525.1 Proteobacteria bacterium UBA2996 | reverse complement strand
AGGAAGATGATACAGTTAATCTCCTTTCTGAGGTCAAATCGACTACATCGACAAACCCAAACCCCGGGGTTTGAATGCGGACTAGGTCATTGGGGGAATAATTCCGGAGTCTGAAGATAATTCATAGGCTAGAGGGAATCCGATAGCGAAAACTGGGAAGGAGGAACTAACTTATGAGTTTTCATTTGTTGAAAAAAGCGATA
>DDZY01000154.1:2107-8633 GCA_002346525.1 Proteobacteria bacterium UBA2996 | reverse complement strand
TTCAGGACCGAACCCATCGCAGCGCGAAGCTCGCCAAGGCCGCGTCATGATGAGGAAGTACCTGGCATTTCTCACCCTGATGCTGCTGATCAGCGGATGTGTGCCGTTGTGGGAGGATGAACCCGGTTGGGATGCGAGCCAACGGGTTGAGTTGTATACCCGACTGGGACTCGAATATATGGCGCAGAATCGTCTGGCATCTGCCCTTGAAGCAATGAACGATGCTCTCGCCATTGCACCGGATGACTCGACCGCAAACCACGCCATGGCCCTGCTTAAATTGCGTCTGGGCGAAACGGCGGACGCGGAGGGCCATTTTCGTCAGGCACTCGTTAGCGACCCGGGGAATGTTGGCGCCCGTAACGACTATGGGGGCTATCTTTGTGAAAAAGCGGACTGGGCCGGCGGGACTGAACAGTTCAGGACCGCACGTGATGACCCCTTTAACACGGAGCCCTACGTCAGCCAATATGGCCTCGGAATCTGTTTGATGGGAGCGGGAGAATTGAGAGCCGCCCGAGACCAATTTCGGGCGGCATTGGTCGCCGAGCCTGACAGTACCGCGGTGCTTTACCAGTCGGCACTGGTGAGTTTCCGACTGGAGGAATACCTCAGCGCCCGGGCATTTCTTCAGCGCATGTTCGGTGCAGGCGGGATAACCGCGGATAGCCTCTTGCTTGCGGTCCGGACTGAGCGCAAACTTGGTGCAGATGATCTTGCAATGGAGTACGCGGCTCGGCTCCGGAGCACTTACCCGGGTAGCGAGCAGGTTCAACAGTTGAATGTCTTGATGAGTAAGAACGGGAATGGCTGATTCTGCAGATACGCGCAGTACCAGTCCCGGTGAAATTCTCCGGGGTGCCCGGGAGTTGTATGGCTGGAGTCTTGAGGATGTCGCCGCAGAGTTAAATCTGTTGCCGCATGTGGTAGGAGCACTGGAGGCCGACGATTACAGTCACACGGCCGGATGGACCTATGCCGTAGGCTATTTGCGCAACTATGCGCGTCTCGCGGGTGTCTCGATAGAGCAGGCAATTGCTGATCGGCAGGAACTCCTGCCGCCGAAAGAGGATGGCCCCGGGACTATGACGGAGACTGCGACCAGCCGGCCGCAGCCCATTCCCATTCAATATCGCTGGGTGGTCACGGCGGGTGTTCTGTTGGTGGTCGTGGGGGGGCTCTACGCCGCCTTCTTGAACCGCGCGAGTGACGTCGAACGTCTACGCGTTGATCTTGCCGAAGAAACGCGATCGCAATCCGAGTCGGTAGCGGAGGACGATACCACGACGACGGTAGACGAAAGCGTCGCTATTGAGCCGAAACCTGAACTTGCGGTCACATTAACGCCGACTGATGAGAGCGAGACCCCACAGTTTGGAAGCGCGTCCACGAGCGTGCCTAACACTAAGGCGGAGCGATCGTCATCGGAAACCGGATACACTGCCGACGCTGCAACGGCTGGGGTCGCGGCGTCCACCGGCAACGGGTCTGAGAGCGTAGCGAAAACACCCACTGCTGGGGCGCAAGCGGTTCAACCGAAAGAGCCAGAAAGCCAATCTGCAAAGTCAGCAAAGAAAGGTCAAGCGAAAGAGCGGGTCGCGAAAAAAGAGAACCGAGAGCAACCAGGGGAAAATCAAAAGAGTCAGAAAAAGAAGTCTGACCCAGTAACAGTTGCCTCCACATCTGCGAATACCGGCGCAAAAGCAAAAAAGAAGATCCAGAAACAATCATCTTCTTCAACAAAAGCAAAAACGGCCCAAAGTGCTCCTACAAAAACTGCAGAAAAAGAAAACAGCCAGACGTCCTCTCAAACCCGGGCGGCCCCCGCGACTTCGGCGCAAGGCCAAACCCTGAATCCCGAGGTTTCGTCGTCGCGCGCAGATACAGGTGTGACGACGCGCCCGGTGACTGCGGACAGTCGCGGCATTACGCTGAAGGTAAAAGAGAGCACACACGTGGTGGTGTGGGACCGTGATAACGTCGAACTACTTCGACGATACGTCGAGGGGGGAAAGGTCGTCAGTCTGGCTGGCAAACCACCGTTCACTTTGCTGGTCAGTTATCCTGAGGGCACCAAAGTGATTTATGGCGGGCGGGAGTTCAGCATCCCCGTCGGAAAGTCCGGTCGTAACGCGAAGGTGCGTGTCGGACGTTGACGCCATGGCCGGAGATACCAACGTTCAATCAGTTCGGGGAATGAATGACCTTCTGCCAGGGCAGATCGAGACCTGGCAGCGGGTAGAGGCAACGATCCGGGACGTGTCCCGCCGCTACGGCTATCGGGAGATTCGAACCCCTGTGGTCGAGCGTACTGAACTTTTTCGCAGGTCCATTGGAGAGCAGACGGACATTGTCGAAAAAGAGATGTATACCTTCACCGACAACAACGGCGACAGCCTTACCCTGCGCCCTGAGGCGACAGCAAGTTGCGTCCGTGCGGGGAATGAGCATGGCCTGCTTCATAACCAGACACAGCGACTCTGGTATGTCGGACCGATGTTTCGGCATGAACGACCGCAAAAAGGCCGTTATCGACAGTTTCATCAATTTGGGATCGAGGCATTAGGCTGGGCAGGATCCGATATCGAAGCGGAGATCATCGCTGTCGGAGAACGATTATGGAGCAGTCTGGGTATCACGGGCCTGAATCTTGAAATCAATTCTCTGGGATCGGTTTCAGCGCGCGCAAACTACCGGGATGCGCTCAAGACTTATCTTTTGGATCACGTTGATGCGCTTGATACCGACAGCCAAAGGCGTTTGGGACGGAATCCGCTGAGAATTCTCGATAGCAAGGATTCAGGCACGCAGGAAGTGTTGGATGGAGCGCCGAGTCTTTCGGACTTTCTTGAGAGCAACGAGCGGGAAGGATTCGAGCGGTTGCAGCAGCTGTTGACGGCTGTGAAAATCCGCTTCTCGGTCAATACCCGCTTGGTGCGCGGCCTCGACTACTACACCGGCTTCGTATTTGAATGGACAACGGACCAATTGGGCGCCCAAAGCGCGATTTGTGCGGGCGGGCGGTATGATGGCCTTGTCGAGCAACTGGGGGGCCGTGCCCTGCCGGCGGCCGGATTTGCCTGCGGTCTCGAGAGGTTGATCGAACTGGTCATTCTGCAAGGAGAAGAGACTCCGATACAATCGCCCCGCGTATTTGTCGCCGCGCTGGGCGAGGTCGCGGAGGTGGATGCAATCCGCCATGCGGAACGGCTTCGGGGTGCAGGAGTTGATGTCGAGGTGAATTGCGGTCAAGGCAACCTGAAAAAGCAACTTCGTCGGGCCGATAACAGCAGCGCTGAAGTGGTTGTGATCATTGACGAAGAGGTAGCCGGAACCTCAACGGTAAAAGTGAAACCGTTACGTGGGCAAGGTGAGCAACGCACGGTGCCGCTGAACGATCTGTTGGCATCCGTTCAGGCGATTACAGAGTCATCAAATTAAACGGAACAACGCATGAAGCGAGAACGACCTGATACACAAATTCACATCGCCCATGATGATGAAACCGAGAAGCTGCGGGAGTGGTGGAAACGCAACGGTACTGGAATCATTGCGGGCGTCGTGATTGGAATCGGCGGTGTCGGTGGTATCCAGGGATGGCGTATGTATGAGGATAGTCAGGCTGGAAAAGCCTCAATCCTGTATGAACAGATGTTGGGTGCAGCCGCGGCAGAACGGTCGGAGGCAGCAAGTTCTGCGGCCGAAACGCTGATTTCAAAGCATTCCGGAAGCGGTTATGCGGACCTGGCCCAATTGATGCTGGCCAGGCTGGCACTCGAGACGGGCGACAGCGCAAAGGCGCAGACTGCGCTGAATGACCTGGTTGCGTCAACATCCGATCCTGTCATGCGCCAGGTAGCTCGGGTACGGCTCGCGGTGATCGCGCTCAAAGATGGAGAGCCGGAAAAGATTCGGTCCCTGGCCAAGGCGGAGGCCGGTGAAGGGTTTACCTCGCACTTTCAGGAGTTGCTCGGCGACGCACTAGTTGCCAGTGGTGACCTGGACGGAGCACGACAGGCCTATGAGGAGGCGCTCCAGGGGGTCGCAGCGGATTCCCAGGCAGGACGATTGATTACTGCAAAAATAAATATGACCCGAAAGGGTGATGATGGGTGATGACGGTGCGTTGTGTACTACTGGCTGCAATAATGCTGCCATTGCTGGGTTGCGGAAAGAGTGCCATCCACTTTATGCGCGAGGGAGGACCGGTTGCGCAGGCCCCAAAAGTGGAGCAGACAGTCACGTTACGAAAGGTCTGGCGCCGTGATCTGGGACAGGGATATCAGAACAGCAACTTTCTTCTGACACCTGCGTTTCAGGGCGACCGGCTTTATGCGGCAGAACCTGGGGGCCGGGTCTATGCTCTCGACGCCCAATCGGGAGATATTCTCTGGAAGCGGGATCTGGATGAGACGCTGGCAGCCGGCGTAGGTGCAGACGCCAGACAAGTGTTGGCGGTGACTCGGGCGGGCGAAGTCTTTTCGCTGGATGCTGAGAACGGTGAGACCCGCTGGCGGCAGAAAATGGGTACGGAGATTCTCGCTCGTCCAGTGTTCGCTGAAAAACAAGTTCTGCTCCGATCCGGCGATGGTCAGGTCATCGGCGCAGACCTTGACTCGGGCAGAATTCTTTGGCGTGTCCGGCGATCAGTCCCCGCACTCACGGTTCGAGGGCTCTCTGCCCCTCTGATTATCGACAGTGTCGCGTTGATTGGTTTTGCCAGCGGCAGACTGTCGGGTATCGATGTGGAATCAGGCGCCGAGCTCTGGAGTGCGCGTATCTTTCGGGCTCGGGGCAGTAACGAAGTCAACCGTTTGGTGGATATTGACTCGGACCCTTATCAAATGGGGGATCGCTTGATCATTGCTGGTTTTCAAGCCCAGATCAGTGCTCTGTCACTAAAGACACAACGCATCGAGTGGGATTCGGATCACTCCACTCTGCGCCCGCTGAGTTCTGTGGGGAATACGCTGTTGGTGACAACGGACGATGGATCCGTTTCAGGTCTGGATATCCGTACTGGCTCACAAATGTGGGAAGTGGATGTCCTGCGTGGCAGGGGAGTGAGCGGGCCGCTTGGCCTAGGGAAAAACGACCTCGCCGTCGTCGGGGATTACAAGGGTCTGCTCTACCTGATCGATGTCGCTTCAGGACAACTCGTGGGGCGTCAGAAAGGGGGCGGCGGCGCGGTACTGGGCATATACGGTTCAGGCGATCAAGACCAGTTCATCACCCTGTCTGAGAATGGAGCGCTGACCGCCTGGTCGGCTGGTGAGTGATCCTGAACTCCTAGACCGTATCGGCGCTTCTTAACATCATGATTCCCGTTGTCGCCCTTGTCGGCAGACCCAACGTCGGCAAGTCGACGTTATTTAATCGACTGACGCGCTCGCGCGAGGCTCTGGTTGATGACCAGCCTGGCGTCACCCGTGACCGACTGTATGGAGAGGTTGTGCATCAGGATCAGCACTTTCTCCTGATTGATACCGGCGGACTCTCGGACGACGGGGATGTGCTGAGTGCCGCGGTCCGCGAGCAGGTGTTTCAGGCGATGTCAGAGGCCGACGCGGTGGTATTCCTGCTTGATGCACGAGAGGGAGTCTCGGGCGCAGACCGGGACATCGCCGAAGATTTACGCAGGGACGAAACCCCGGTCTTGGTGGCGGTGAATAAGGCGGAAGGCCTGGATCGCGATATTACCGCCAGTGAATTTTTTGAGCTGTCCATGGGACCGCCCCAGGTCGTCTCGGCTAAAACAGGGCAAGGCGTCAGTCATCTGTTAGATGCAATCGTCGGCATCGTACCCGACACGGAATCTGAAGAGGCCACTTCAAACGCCAATCGGATTGCCATAGTGGGCAGGCCCAACGTCGGCAAATCAACCCTCGTTAACTGCCTCGCGGGTGAGCCAAGGATGATTGTGGCCGATCTTCCCGGAACAACACGCGATAGTGTGGCGGTGCCCGTTGAGCGCGACGGCGAAACCCTGCTGCTGCTGGATACCGCAGGAGTGCGCAGAAAATCCCGCGTGCGCGAGACCTTGGAGAAATTCTCAGTCGTAAAAACCCTGCAGGCGTTGGCATCTGCCGAAGCCGCAGTGCTGGTGCTGGATGCGAGGGAGGGAGTCAGCGACCAGGATGCGACGATTGCTGGCTTGATTATCGAGACGGGGCGCTCAATTGTGATCGCCATCAACAAATGGGATGGTCTTGAGAGGAGGGACAAGAACGCATTTCGACGCGAACTTTCCCGTAAGCTCGATTTCCTGCCGGAGCATCAAAGCGTTTTTATCTCTGCGAAGCACGGTTCCGGGATTGCGGAACTCACCAAAGCGATTCGAGGAGTACGGGCCAGTGCGATGGCCGAGATGGGGACCAGCATCCTGAACAGGGCTTTGGCCCGGGCGGTCGAGCATCATAAGCCGCCGATGGTCAACAATCGCACCATCAAGCCAAAATATGCGCACCAGGGGGGGCGAAACCCCCCGACGGTCGTGTTACACGGCAATACACTGCACAAATTGCCG
>DDZY01000154.1:0-1789 GCA_002346525.1 Proteobacteria bacterium UBA2996 | reverse complement strand
CAAGTTACCTCAGATATCTTGGCAAATCTCTTGCGCGGACATTTAAATTGAAAGGCACCCGGATTCGATTTGAATTACGCAATGCTGAGAATCCCTATGACAACGGGAAGGCGTCGCGCAGGGGGAGAGGATAACGAGGTCGTCCGGATCGTGTGTGGTGTCGACCGCAGCCCTAATCCTCGCCTGATTGGGTTGACGTCACTTCTGCGTTCGCGGTTCCGCTAGCGAAACGGGTGACGATGGCATCGCCGGGTCGCAGGGTTTTTTCAGAGCGGACGAGTGTATTCTTGCCTGCAAGTTGGACGATGGCGAAGCCTCGCTCCAAAGTGGCGGATGGGCTAAGCGCCTTGAGCTGCCCCTCGGCGCCTGACAGCCGGTGGTGTAGCTGTGTGAGGCCCTGATTTAGTCTTTCCACAAGGTGGGTACGCGCCTTTTCTATCCTCGCAGAGATTTCGTTGACCTGAGCCCGAGGTGAGTGCATCTGAAGCTGTTGGGACCATCTCGACAAATGCCCGTGCTTGTCTTGATATCGAAGCCGCCATCCGGTTCTCAATCGCTCGGTCAAGGACGCAAGCTTGTCTGCCTGATGAGTGAGACGGTCACGCGGATGCCGGAGTCTCGCCGCCGTGTTATCCAGTCTTTGGGCCGATGCCTGTAACTGGTGATCGAGAGCCGACTCAAGTCGGTCAATCTGTCCGGCGATGAGGTTTGTCAGACTCTCGGAATCAGGGGTGACCGCCTCAGCAGCAGCGGTGGGCGTCGCACAACGCAAGTCCGCTGCGAAGTCAGCCAGGGTAGTGTCGGTTTCATGACCCACGCCCGTGACAACAGGTATCTTGCACCGTCGGATCGCCCGGACAACGACTTCTTCATTGAAAGCCCACAAATCCTCAAGTGAACCTCCGCCTCGGGCAAGGAGTACGACATCACACTGGCAACGGCCTACAGTAACCAGGGCCCTGGCAATCTGGGACGCTGCTCTGTCTCCTTGAACAGTTACCGGCAGCACCAATACCTCAGTCAGCGCAAAGCGCCGGGCCAGGGTTGTCAGAACATCCTGAAGCGCAGCCCCGTGTCCGGAGGTAATGACACCAATCCGGACGGGCCGATCAGGAACGGGGCGACGGTTCATTGGGTCGAATAGTCCTTCCGACGTGAGTTTGCGCTTTAACTCTTCAAAGCGGCGCCGCAGCTCTCCTTCTCCCGCTGGCTCCAGGTAGTCAACAATTAACTGGAAATCCCCTCGAGCTTCATAGATCGAGACGTTCCCACTCAGCAAGACTTCGGTTCCGTCTTCCAGGGTTTCCCGGTAGGGTGAGCGGCGATTACGAAACATCGCACAGCGGATCTGCGCGGTCTCATCCTTGAGTGAAAAATAAATGTGCCCTGATGCGGGGGTCGCCAGATTCGAGACCTCGCCGGTTAGCCAGACCGTCCCGAAATGGTCCTCCAGGAGGTCCCGAACTTCGCGGGTGAATTCACTGACTTGATAGATGGTGCGGCTCATTCGGGTATTGTGCCGGGAATCGATTTGCTCGACCAGTCACGAACGAGGAGTCGAGGAAGAACGGCGGAGTCAGGCATAAAAAAGCCGGACAAAGTCCGGCTTTTTTGGAAAAACAGAAGCTCAAAGATAGACAGGGCCGGGGTTTTTTTGCGCTTCGGACTGGACGATGCCAGCATGGGCCGCCCAGGAAATTTTTTGCGCAATCCGCATCGCTTCAGATTCCTTGGCCGCTTCGAGTTTTGCCTTTGCTGTCTTCAGGAGCTTGCCCAGCGGGACCGCTGA
>DDZY01000243.1 GCA_002346525.1 Proteobacteria bacterium UBA2996 | reverse complement strand
AACGCCTATTTGCAGAAGATTCCTGCAAAGCTTCGGCTGCCCGCTTCCTACGCCGAAGCGATTGAGCGGCTCAATCGCTCCAAGATTGCCCGGGAGTGGATTGGAGACGAATTTGTAGACACTTTCGTTTCCGGGCGAAGAGCCCAGGAAGAAGAGTTCCGAAATCTGATTACCGAGGCGGAAGTGGAACGTTTCCTGGAACTGAGCTAAGCCAAAGGTAACTTTCTGCAGTTCTCACTTGTGTTGGCAGAGGGGATCAGGCGAGGGCCACATCGGCGAACGCTCCGCCAGTGAGGTTGGTTAACTGGTTCGGACCCAGGCGGAATACTGACGTCGGCGTGCCGCCGGCGGCCCAAATCTCGTCGAAGTCCATGAGTTTCTGATCCAGCACAATACTAGGGTGTGTGCTGTGACCGACAGGCGGCACCCCGCCGATGGAAAACCCCGTTGCGCGTTTCACGAAGTCGGCATCAGCACGATGGATCGTGGTCCCCAGAATCTGGCCCACCTTGGCTTCATCGACGCGGCTTGCTCCGGAGGCAATAACCAGAACCGGGCCACCTTCGGCGTCGGCAAATACCAGCGATTTGGCTATTTGCGCAACGGTACAACCAATCGCAGAAGCTGCCTGCGTGGCACTCGCCGTGGGCTGGTCAAATTCGAGCACGGTGAAATCAGGCCCAAGCGCCTCCTGCACTTTCTTCGCTTTGCGATGTCTGGCGATCTGCATGGTTTATCGGTTCGACGAATCGGGGACGGCTACATTTGTCGAAAACCGCTATTATTAGACATTGTATCGTTCGACCTTTCCGGATCAAAACCCATGACTGAATTCACCGCGACGCTTGAAAAGCCGGACGTCTATCGGCTGATGCCGACCCGGTTGCAGGAACAGGCGCAGTCAGGCAAAACCCGTTGCAATCTTTGCCTCTGGCGCTGCGGTTTGAATCATGGGCAAAGAGGTTTTTGCCAGGCGCACGTGAATCGTGACGGCACGTTGTACAACCTGTCGTATGGAATTATCTCGGCGATGGATGTCGGCGCGATTGAAGAGAAGCCGGTGCGTCATTATCGGCCGGGAAGCAAAGTGTTATCTGTTGGCAGTTATGGATGCAGTTTCCGCTGCGGCGGCTGTCATAACCTTGACATTTCCTGGGGAACCGAGGCACTAGACGCCCTTGCCCGGGGTGAGTCGCGCGCAGCCTTCGTGACGCCGGATCAATTGGTGCGCGCAGCGCTCGAAAGCGGCGTAGAGGGGATCGCGTTTACCTATTCGGAACCGGCGGTCTGGCTTGAGTATGTCTTGGACGTTGCCGAAGTGGCTCACGATCAAGGTCTGTACACGGTTTATGTCAGCAACAGTTTTGTGACGGAAGAGGCGCTCGCGCTGCTCAGCGGCAGAATTGATGTGCTCTGCTCAGACATCAAAAGCATGGAAGATGATTTCTACCGGAACATCTGCGCCAGGGCTTCCGTGGATCAGGTGCTGCACTCAATCAAGAAAGCGCAGGAGTTTGGCATTCATGTGGAAACGCGGACCAATATCATTCCGGGCTATAACGATCAGGATGACAACATGAGTGCGGTGGCAAGGTGGATTCACCAGAATCTGGGCAGCGACAGTCCGTGGCATGTTACGCGTTTTCATCCCGCCTACCGCATGGCACACGTGCCGTCGACTCCTGTTGAAAGTCTCGAGCGGGCGGCACAACTAGGCCGTGAGCAGGGGCTGCAGCATGTCTATGTCTACTCTGACAAAGGGTGCGACTGCGCAACTGAGAATGCCCCGGTTCAGCACTATCTGCCTGACTGGGCCTCATTGCACGAAGTGAAGAAGTGTGCCGATACCTGTTGTGGTGACGATGGGATCTTGCTGAGCCGCTACGAGCGCGAAGCGGGAATCGTCCACGAGCGAAGGTAAAATAGGCCGGTTTCAATCTGACGGATCAATTCATGATCAAGGCAGGCATTATTGGGGGCACCGGCTACACCGGTGTGGAATTACTGCGTTTACTTATTCAGCACCCTGACGCAGAAGTCATCACTATCAGTTCCCGTTCTGAAAAAGACAAGAACGTAGCAGATGTGTTCCCGAGCCTGCGCGGGTACACAGATCTTGTGTTTTTTGATCCCGACGAGGGCGGCTTGGACCAGTGTGACGTAGTCTTCTCAGCAACGCCAAACGGCGTCGCGATGACGTACGCCCGCACCCTGATCGATAAAGGTGTACGTTTGATCGATCTATCTGCGGACTTTCGGATTCGCGACGTAGAGGAATGGGCGAGGTGGTATCTACTCGAACATGCGTGCCCCGAGCTCCTTGCAGACGCGGTGTATGGTTTACCGGAGATCAACAGAGAAAACATTAAAGATGCGCAATTGGTGGCCAATCCGGGTTGTTACCCGACCTGTGTCATTCTCGGACTGACCCCGCTGCTGGAGGAAGGACTCGTCGACGTTGGTCAACTGATCGCTGATGCCAAATCAGGGGTCTCCGGCGCCGGACGCGGGGCGTCAGTCGGAACTTTACTATGTGAGACGTCGGATTCTTTTAAGGCCTATGCCGCGCCCGGCCATCGGCACTTGCCGGAAATCCGGCAGGCACTGACTCAGGTCGCGCACCAGACAGTCGGCCTCACCTTTGTGCCGCATCTTGTGCCGATGATTCGAGGCATTGAGGCGACGCTATATGGAAGGCTGAATGACCCGAGCGTCGATCTGACGGCGCTCTACCAGAAACGCTATGCAGGGGAGCCTTTTGTTGACGTGATGCCCGACGGCTCTCACCCGGACACCCGCAGTGTGCGCGGTTCAAATACAGTCCGTATCGCCTGCCATCGACCCCAGGACGGCAATACAGCGGTGATCCTTGCAGTAGAAGACAACCTCGTAAAAGGGGCGGCGGGGCAGGCGATCCAGAACATGAATCTGATGTTTGGCCTTGCGGAAACCGAAGGTCTGCAGGCGGCCGCGCTCTGGCCGTGAGCGTTTCGTACCTGCGCATTGTCCGGTACTGGTAGAATCGACCTGTTTTTCAACGATAAATCCCTTTTGGAGTTAATGTGACCGACGACAGCGGATTGCAACTGACCGATAGCGCGATCAGTCAACTCAATACGCTCATCGCTACAAAGGACAACCCGGAACTGCGCTTCCGGGTATACGTTCAGGGTGGCGGGTGTTCCGGATTCCAATACGGATTCCAGTTTGAGGAAGCCTGCGCGGATGGCGACATGGAGTTTGATCGCGGCGGGGTAAAGCTGGTGGTCGATCCCCTTAGCCTGCAGTATCTCTCTGGAGCGGAAGTTGACTTTATCGACGACCTGATGGGAACACGGTTCGTTGTGAACAATCCGAATGCGTCAACAACCTGCGGTTGCGGGGCGTCATTCGGAATCTGAGTTGGCCCGGATGCGGAACATCCCCTAGGGCATATATAGGGATCCGAGTAAAGCGACGCGGCTCGCGCCGGTAACCGAAGGCAGGTTGCCCGGTTTCCCTTCCCAGCGCTGGCGCGCGAGCCAGGCAAAAGCGCACGCTTCCACCCAGCCGGGATCCATACCCAGCGCAGCGGTGCTCTCGACGCTTGCATCGGCAAGCAGACGG
Source organism: Proteobacteria bacterium UBA2996 (assembly GCA_002346525.1). GTDB lineage: Bacteria > Pseudomonadota > Gammaproteobacteria > Arenicellales > UBA868 > UBA868. The sequence goes on along the minus strand of DDZY01000243.1, from coordinate 4,559 downwards.
TCGATTGCAGCCCTGAGAGCATTGTTTTGGGCTCCGCCACCACAAAGGTAAACAGCACGCGCGTTCGGTAGGTGTTGGATAACTGCGTTTGAGATTCCAGTCGCGGTCAGTTCCCGTAGGGTCGCCTGGACATCCTCTGGACGTTCACTCCCATTCAGTTGTTGCTTCAGCCACGCAGGATTGAAGTACTCCAGACCAGTCGACTTGGGTGGTCCTTGCCCGAAAAACTCATCTGAAAGGAGCCTCGCGAGGAGCGGCTGATCTACTGTACCGGTCTCAGACCAGGCCCCGTCCACATCCCAGAGTCCATACTGGTGCTCTTGATACCAACTGTCGAGAAGGGTATTGCCTGGGCCGGTATCGAAACCGCTCACGCCTTCGTTTTTCGGCAAAAGGGTGATATTCGCGATGCCGCCAATGTTGACGATCACCCGATCCTCTTCATCTGAGTCGAAAAGGTGTCGATGAAAAGCGGGCACAAGCGGAGCGCCTTGTCCGCCGAGGGCGATATCGGAAGATCGGAAATCCGTGATCGTGGGAATACCTGTTCGGGCTGCGATGACCGCGCCAGCGCCTAACTGGACGGTAAAGCCCTGCTCGGGGCGATGGCGCACAGTCTGGCCATGGCAGCCGATAGCGAGAGGAGGGGCGTCGAGTTTGGCGGCGAGTTTCATCGCACACTCTGAAAAGGTGCGGCCCAAGTCCAGGTCGAGCGCCGCTACGGAATCAAGATCATCATTACGGCCCCGCATGACGTCGGTGATGCGTTGGCGCAGTGTCGCTTCGATCGGGTCAGACTGAATCGCATGAATCCTGACTTGCCCCTCCGTGAAGGATACGGCCGCACCGTCTATGGCATCGGCGCTGGTGCCGGACATGATGCCGATGAACGTATCGGACATGGGAACGGTATCGCCCAACGGCGTCAGGTGGAAGAGCGCGCCTCGTCAAGGCGACTCAGCCAGATTTTGGCGTGTTCCAGATAGTTTGCTTTTTCCTTACGGTCAACCGGAGCGGCTCGGGGCAATTTGAGGGATAGTGGATTATGCGCTTTGCCATCCACATGAATTTCGTAATGCAGATGCGGGCCGGTAGAGAGTCCGGTTGATCCAACGTATCCGATCACCTGACCTTTCTTGACCCATTTACCCTTGCGCACGCCCTTCGCATAGCGTGAAAGGTGTGCGTACAATGTTCGGTAATTCTGTCCATGCCGAAGGATGATGGTTTTTCCATAACCGCCCTTGCGGGAGGCGCGGATCACTTTTCCATCAGCCGTCGCGACAATCGGTGTGCCGCGCGGCGCACCGTAGTCGACCCCCAGGTGAGGCCGGCGCACTTTTAGGATGGGATGCAGGCGGTTATAGGAAAAGCCCGAGGTCACGCGCCGCCCCGGCACGGGGGTGCGCAAGAAGGCGCGCTGCAGGCTTTTTCCCTTCGGGGTGTAATACGCCGCACTGCCGTCTGAGTTGACATAACGGATTGCCTCACGCAGGACCCCATCGTTTTCAAATCGCACTGCCAGAATCGGTCCGTTCCCGACCTTCTTATCATCCAAGGAGCGCTCCTCAAAGATCACGGTGAACTCGTCGCCACGTTTTACATCGCGACTGAAGTCCAGCTCCCACTGAAATATTTCTGTCACGCGGTAGATGACCGATTCCGGCAGTCCGGCCCGCAAAGCGCTCTGGTACAGAGAGTCAGTAATCTTCACCGTCACTTCCCGCTCTTGAGTCTCAAATTCGCGTTCAGTGAGTCTGGCGACGAAGGTCTTTTTCTCCGCGGTGACGTGCAAAAAGGTTTTGATGTTGGGTTGATACTGCAGGGCGAGCAGCGCCGGGCCATCGCGCTGGATTTTTAGATAAGGACCGGTTCGAAGACTGACCAGCGGCTTGGCTTCGGGGACTTTGCTGATCTCAATCGCCTGGGCAACAGCAAGATTCATGCGTTTGAAAATACTGACCAGGGAATCACCGCTTTGAATTTGAATCGATTCCCATGGGGCGCTGCCCGGCGCTGAAGCAGGAAGTTCGGATTGTGTAGTTTCAGATTCGGCCGCAGCCCGAGCTCCAACGGACCGTTTATCCTGAGATTCAGAAAGCTCCGCTTTCGATGCTGCCGGTGCCGACTCTACCGTTGCGGAGTAATCAGTTGTCTTGGCCGCATCGACAGACTGCAGTACGACCCCAAAGGCGGGCGCGGCTTTTTCGATTGTGGCAACACCGCGAAAACTTTCCATTTCCGGTATGGGATCAATATCCCTTCCGTTCTTTGTTTCTGCCTCGGCCTCCGTCTCTGTCTCGGAGAGAGATATGGGATCCTGTTCCAGGACCAGTTCGATTTGTTTTTTCAGCGTCGGGGAGGGACGTTCGACTGCGGCATCTGGGGAACTGCCAAGCCATATGCCAATCGCGACAGCGATAAAAAGAGCTGCCGCCCAATGGGAGGGGTGCCGGAATACACGACTTCGCGCCGAGGGAGGTCGACGGGAGAAGTGGCGAAGATCCTGGCCGAACGTGGGTGTTTTCTTGCGAATCATAAGAAGACACGAAAAAAAGCGCGGTGAGCGCTTTCTGAAGCGAGATAATTTACCCTTACGTTAGCCATTCGTCAAAATAATTTGTATTTGATACTTAAAGTCACTTCTTAAATATACAAAGTAGGTGTATCTCATGGCTGAAAGGTGCGAGTCCTGTAACGGCAACTTGACCTTTGATAACGCCATGTTTTGCCTAAAAACAGACTCGGATACGAAGCGTGTGGCTGCTGAGGCTTTGTTTAATTTTCCTGCCTCAGTTTTTTGTTCATGGGCCCGGGGCTCTCCTGATTTAGGCCAGGGGATGCTGCTTCAAAGGGCTTCAAAACAGTGTGCGGGTGGCGTTGACTCCTTGCGTTGAAACCGGGCTTGTAAAGCGTTCTGGCTGGGTGGTCGTGCGAACGCGATTGAATGCTCGGGTAGAATTCGCTTCCCATGGCTGAAAGCAAAAACAAAGACGCGTTTCAAGACGTTCTTGCAGAGTTCAAACGCGGAGTAGAGGAGATGCTCCTCGAAGAGGAACTCCTCGAGCGCCTCGCGTTGGATCGACCTTTGAGAATCAAGGTGGGATTCGATCCGACGGCTCCTGATCTTCATCTGGGGCACACCGTCATCATCAACAAAATGCGCCAGTTCCAGGAACTGGGGCATGAGGTAGTGTTTCTCATTGGCGATTTCACCGGCATGATCGGGGATCCCAGCGGCAAGAATGTGACCCGGCCGCCGCTCACGGCAGAAGAGATCGAGTCGAATGCCGCGACCTATAAGACCCAGGTATTTCGAATTCTGGATCCGGAAAAGACCCTGGTTGAGTTCAACTCCAAGTGGTGTAGTGAACTGGGTGCGGAGGGCGTCATTCGTCTGGCCTCAAGGCATACCGTTGCCCGGATGCTGGAGCGGGATGACTTCTCTAAGCGCTACAAGAATGGCCAGCCGATCGCGATTCATGAGCTTCTCTATCCGCTCATGCAGGGCTATGACTCTGTGGCGCTCAAGACTGATGTCGAAATGGGCGGAACCGATCAGAAGTTCAATCTGCTGGTGGGCCGCGAATTGCAAAAACAGTACGGTCAGCCGAGCCAGGTGGTGATCACGCTGCCGTTGCTTGAAGGGCTCGATGGAGTGCAGAAGATGTCAAAGTCGCTGGGTAATACCGTGGGGATTACCGATGCGCCGGACGACATGTTCGGAAAGTTGATGTCGATCTCGGATGACCTCATGTGGCGGTATTTTGAACTGCTCAGTTTCAAGTCATTGCCGCAAATAGAAAAGCTGCGCGAGTCGGTGGTCTCAGGTGCAAATCCGCGCGATGTCAAATTTGAACTCGCCCGGGAAATTGTCGATCGCTTTCATACGGTAGGCGACGGGAGCAAAGCCCAACAGCGGTTCGTCGAGCGATTTTCCCAGGGAGGCGTCCCGGATGATCTTGAAGAAAAGGCGCTCTCATCGGATGGAGACGGGTTGCGCATTGCCAGCGCGATTAAGCAGGCGGGACTGGCAAGCAGTACCTCGGAGGCGATTCGCCTCATCAAGCAGGGCGCTGTTCGGTTTGATGGTGAGCGGCTGGAAGATCCAAAAACTGTTTTGGCGGCGGGTACAACAGGGGTTTTGCAGGTCGGCAAGCGGCGCATCGCCAAAGTGCTCGTACATTAGTTCTGCAGCACCTCTGAACAGTCGATGCCCCGTGCTAGGGGGCCGGAATCGGCCGCCTATCGCTGGAAAATGGCAGCCTTTGGCGTTGACAGGTGCATCTTGCTAAAAAATCCCCAATTTATGCGAAAAACCCTTTGCTAGGGCGAATTGTGCCTGTATAATCGCGGCCTCTTTGGGCAACCCCGCTCGGGCGCGTCCTGATCTTTAACAATTTACAGGCAGATTGTGTGGGCGCTTTTGCGTCTGATTCCGAACAACAGTAACGCGCTTTTGATTTCATCTTGATGAAAGTCGAGACGAAAAAGAGGCGCTCCGGAAGACAGGGCTTTTGTCTTGTCCGACGGAATCAATCTTGAACTGGAGAGTTTGA
>DDZY01000081.1 GCA_002346525.1 Proteobacteria bacterium UBA2996 | reverse complement strand
AGCTCGTCGGGCTCATAACCCGAAGGTCGTAGGTTCGAATCCTACCCCCGCTACCAAATGTTGTATTCCGGGACCCCGCAGTAGCGGGGTTTGTTTTTGGTGTTGCTGGTCCAGGGACGCAAAAACACGATCGCTGTGGTAGGGGACGAATTGATGGACAACAACGCGATCCGACAATTGCTGGAGCCGGCCGTGGAAGACATGGGATACGAATTACTGATGGTCGAAACGACGGGATCGCCCTCCGGGGGTCAGGTGCTTAGGGCGTATATCGATGCGCCAGGCGGCATTCTCCTCGAGGACTGCGAGCAGGTCAGCCACCAGGTGAGTGCAATTTTGGATGTGGAAGATCCCATCAAAGGGGAGTACACCCTGGAAGTCTCTTCGCCGGGGATCGATCGTCCTTTGATAAAACCAGAGCATTTCCAGCGATTTCAAGGGAGTCAGGTAAAAGTACTGATGCGTGAAACGCATCTTGGGAGGCGGCGGTTTACGGGACTGTTGGTAGAGGCTGCGCCTGAGTTCGCGGTGGTTGAGGTGGACGGCGAGGCCTATGAGTTGGCCTACCACACGATGGACAGAGCCAATCTGGTTGGACTGGATTAAAGAGGGTCAGTAGACGCGTGGTTAACCGCGCGGCGGGTATCCGGTAGCGGATAGAAAGGTGAGCTGATCTTGGATCGTAAGCATTGAATGCTTGGGAGCAGGTAAAGATGACAAAAGATGAGGTATTGATGATGGCAGACGTACTGTCCCGGGAGAAGGATATCGATCGCGGGATAGTGTTTGAAGCAATCGAAGCGGCTCTTGCCACTGCTACCCGCAAGCGAAATCGCGAGGACATGGAGGTCCGCGTGCAGATCGATCGTGCCAGTGGTGACTACGAAGCGTTCAGACAGTGGGAGATTGTTGAGGACGATGCTGCGGTGGAAAACCCCGCCCGACAAATGACGTTTGCCGCGGCCGAGATAAGCTATCCGGAGGATACGCATGAGATCGGTGGTGTCGTCGAAGAGCCGCTAGAGACCGTAGCGACCTTTGGCCGAATTGAGGCCCAGGCAGCAAAACAGGTCATTAGCCAGAAGGTTCGGGAAGCCGAACGCGCCAGGGTCTACGAGGAGTTTAAGGATCGCGTTGGACAAATGGTTCAAGGCGTCGTCAAGCGTGTGGGCAACCGCGAGGCGATTATCGATCTCGAGGGTGTTGAAGCTTCTCTTCCCCGATCCAACTGGATTGATCGGGAAATTTTGAGAAGCGGTGACCGTGTCAAGTCGATCCTGACGGAAGTGCGTTCGGAGCCGCGAGGTCCTCAATTGATTCTGGACCGTCGTTGCCCCGAACTTGTGATCAAATTGTTTCAGTTGGAGGTGCCGGAAGTCGGGCAGGGGGTGATTGAAATTCTCGGTGCCGCGAGAGATCCCGGATCCAGGGCCAAGATTTCCGTGCGTTCGCAGGATAGTCGGATTGATCCGGTCGGCGCGTGTGTCGGGATCCGCGGCGCGCGGGTTCAGAGTGTTTCAAATGAAATCAATCTCGAACGCATCGACATTATTACCTGGGTCGAGAGTCCGGCGGAGTTCGTTATCAAGGCACTACAGCCGGCGGAAGTGGATTCCATCCTGGTAGACGAAGAGTCACGATCGATGGATGTGGTCGTCGAGGAAAGCCAGTTGTCTCTCGCAATCGGACGAGGAGGCCAGAATGTCCGTCTGGCGTCCGAATTGAGCGGGTGGGAACTGAACATCATGACCGACGAGGCAGCAGCCGAAAAAGCCGAGCAAGAGGCTCAGGAAGCCGTCGAGAGACTCATGACGCAACTCAATATCGATTCCGAGGTCGCAGGCGTCCTGGTAGAGGAGGGCTTCGTCACCCCGGAAGAGGTGGCCTACGTGCCTGTCCAGGAGTTATTGGACGTTGAGGGTTTTGACGAAGATCTGGTGGAGCAGCTTCGGGTCCGCGCTCGGGATTTCCTGGATATCCGGGAGATCGCTGAACTTGAGCAGAGCCGTCCAGAGGCCGATCTGCAGGCAATGGAAGGCATGGATGAGGCTACTGCAACGCTTTTTGCTGGAAAAGGAATCCGTTCGATGGAGGAGCTTGCCGAATGCGCGACAGATGAACTGGTCGAGATGACGGGAATTGACGCCGAACGCGCCAGCGAACTGATCATGACCGCAAGGAAGCCATGGTTTGAGGAAACCGAAGGTGCCGTTGAGCCCCAGGAAGATGTCACGGGCCTAGAGAGTACCAGTTCAAGTTAACCCTTAACGGTAGATACCTATGCCTGTCGTAGCCATAAAGAAACTCGCTGAACAGATCGGCGTCGCCCCGGAAAAGCTGCTGCAGCAACTGGCCGCAGCTGGCGTATCGGGAAAAGAAGCCGATGACATGTTGGACGATGATGAGCGCGGTACCCTGCTGGCTTACCTCCGAGGTGGTAAGGCCGCCCCGGAGGCATCGAAGCCGCAGGAAAAGGTTACGCTAAACCGGCGGACCACAACCGCAGTCAAGCAGAGTTCGCGTACCGGCGGCTCCAGAACCGTTCATGTCGAAGTAAAAAAACGCAGAACCTATGTACGTCGGGGAGAGCTCCAGCGGCAGCAGGAAGAGGCGGAACAGGCTGCCCGCGAAGCCGAGGAGGCGAGAGAGCGGGAGAAACAGGCGCAGCTGGAAGCTGAAGAGAGAGCGAAGCAGGCGGCGGTTGCGGCGGCCGAAGCCGAGCAGGCGGCACAAACTGCGGAGGCTGAGGCGGCCGCCGAGGCAGCCCAGGCGACCCCTATTGAAGTCCCCACCCCGACACCTGTGCCGCCTGAAGAAGCCAAACCCACCGGTCGTCGGGAAGATAAACCCAAAAAGCGCAAAGGGAAAGGCAGAGGCGAAAGCGGGGGTGAACTCCATCTGGCAGAGGGCAAGCGCGGGAAGCGTCGCCCACGCCAACCGATAAAACCGCGCCGGCTGACTTCAACGACTGCAGGGCAGCATGCGTTTGAGAAACCAACAGAGCCGGTGAGTCGGGATATTTCCGTTCCGGAAACGATCACCGTTGCGGATCTTGCGCAACTCATGTCGGTCAAGGCGGCGGAAGTAATTCGGGTCCTGATGGAGATGGGAAGCATGGTAACCATTAACCAGGTGCTCGATCAGGACACGGCAATCCTGGTCGTGGAAGAGATGGGTCACAAAGGCATTGCCGCAGAGTTGGCTGATCCTGAAGCCATGTTGAGCGCCGATGAGGGCGCGGACGATCGGCCAAGCGCACCCCGCGCCCCCGTCGTTACCGTAATGGGCCATGTCGACCACGGCAAGACCTCGCTACTGGATTATCTCAGGAAAACAAAAGTGACCGCCGGCGAAGCGGGCGGGATTACGCAGCACATCGGTGCTTATCGGGTCGCGACAGACAAGGGAACCGTTACGTTTCTCGACACCCCGGGCCATGAGGCATTCAGCGCGATGCGATCTCGTGGTGCGCAGGTGACAGATCTCGTTATCCTGGTAGTGGCGGCGGATGATGGTGTAAAGCCTCAAACCGTTGAGGCGATCAACCACGCGCGACAGGCCTCTGTTCCTTTGATTGTCGCGATCAATAAGATGGATAAAGAGGACGCAGACCCGGATCGCGTTAAACAGGAGTTGTCGACTCAGGACGTGATCCCCGAGGATTGGGGTGGAGATACGTTGATGAGTCAGGTGTCCGCCATCACCGGAGAAGGCGTCGACAACCTTCTTGATTCGGTGCTACTGCAGTCAGAGATGTTGGACCTCAGCGCACCGGATCAGGGTGCGGCCTCCGGCACCGTCGTGGAGGCGCGCCTGGATCGGGGTAAGGGGGTCGTGGCGACTTTGCTGGTCCAGAAAGGCCAGTTGAAAAAAGGAGACATCGTCATCGCCGGCCGGGAGTTTGGCCGGGTTCGGGCGATGACGAGTGATTCAGGTGAGGTCGCAAAATCGGCGGGCCCTTCCACCCCTGTTGAAATTCAAGGCCTGGGCGGCGTACCCGACTCGGGGGATGAGTTCTCGGTTGTCGCAGATGAGCGCCGTGCCCGGGAAATCACCAGCTACCGGCAGGCCAAATTCAAGGAAGTCAAACTGGCGAGACAGCAAAAAGCCAAACTCGAAAGTATGTTCAATGAGATGGGGGAAGGCCAGGTCAAGACGCTTAACGTGATCATCAAAGGTGACGTCCAGGGATCGGTCGAGGCGCTGACCGAGTCACTTGAGAAACTCAGTACCGACCAGGTGAAAGTGGTGGTGGTGCATGGAATGGTCGGGGGAATTAACGAATCGGACGTCAATCTTGCAGGCGCTTCTGAGGCGATTGTGATTGCCTTTAATGTTCGGGCCGACGCAACAGCGCGCAAAGTCATAGAGACCGAGGGAATTGACGTGCGCTACCACAACGTTATCTATGATGTGGTGGACGAGGTGACCGCCGCACTGACCGGTATGCTCGCCCCCATTATCCGAGAGCAGGCAGTCGGCCTGGCGGAAGTGCGCGATGTCTTCAGGGTTGCAAAAATGGGCGCAGTCGCCGGTTGCCGGGTGATCGAAGGCGAAGTCCGTAGAAACCTTCCGGTGCGCGTACTGCGGGACAACGTAGTCATTTTTGACGGTCAGATTGACTCTTTAAAGCGGTTCAAAGATGACGTGACCGAAGTCAAGTCAGGTTTTGAGTGCGGAATCGGTGTAAAGAATTACAACGATATCAAGCCGGGCGACCAGATAGAGATCTACGAGAATATTGAACAGGCTGCCACCCTCTAGCCGTAGGTCATCAGCAGCAGTCAGAACAGCCTCAAAAGGGTAAAGAACGGAGAACAGGATGCAGGGCGTCGATCGGACGCGTCGGATCGGCCAGGTTTTGCGAAAAGAACTGGCAGAAATTATCTCCCGCGAGATGGAGTCCAATACGGTTGGATTGATCTCTATCACGGGAGTGTCGGTGAGTAAGGATCTGAGACATGCCAGGGTGTTCGTCACTTCACTTGTCCCAAAGCTTTCTAACACCGAGATCACGAAAGAATTGAATGCAGTTTCGAGTTCTCTGCGTTGGGCGCTGGGCCAGCGGGCCGGTTTGCGCCGGACCCCGGAACTGGTGTTTGAGTATGACGACAGTATTGAGCGCGGTGCCGAGATGTCAAAACTGTTGGATGACATCTCCTATTCTGACGATCATGAAAACGGAAATTGAGTTTGGGCCGTAGGCGAAAGAAACCATTCGGCGATCCGGTAGACGGAATCCTGCTTCTGGATAAACCTGCAGGCATTACCTCGAACGAGGCGCTCCAACGCGCCCGAAAGTTGTTGGGGGCCCGGAAAGCGGGGCACACCGGAAGTCTGGATCCCATTGCGACCGGATTGCTGCCGCTCTGCTTTGGCACATCGACACGCTGGTCGGGATATTTTCTCGGTTCGGACAAATACTATCGAGCGACGGTGCGGCTCGGCGAAACCACAGAAACCGGTGACAGCGAAGGGGCCATCGTTCATCAGGCCCCCGTCGACTTGACCGAAGATCAGGTGCGCACCGTCTTGCAAGAGTTTGTCGGAACGTACTTCCAGGTTCCGCCGATGTATTCCGCTATCAAGGTCGATGGGCAGCCCTTATATAAATTGGCCCGAGAAGGGAAAGAGGTAAAGCGCGAGGCGAGAGAGGTCACCGTCCACTCCCTGGATTTTAGTTCATATGACGGCCGGGACGTGGAACTGACGCTGCGGTGCTCTTCCGGGTTCTATGTCAGGGCATTGGCCACAGAAATCGGCGACAGACTTGAAACAGGCGGACACGTGATCGCGTTGCGACGCCTGGGTGTCGCGGGGCTGCTGGTGGAGCAGGCGCAGACCTTGGATGATCTGGTGAAGTTATCAGGGCTAGCTGATCGGCGGTCCCGTCTTGGAGCCATCGGTGACGCGCTGGATCACCTTCCGGCGGTCGAATTGTCAGTGGACGCGGCGTTTTACCTTTGCCGTGGTCAGAGCGTCCGGGCGAGCGAACTCCCAACCGAAGGAAACGTCCGTCTGTATTCTGCTGGCGCGGGTTTCCTGGGCGTGGGGGTTGTCGGTCCACCGGGAACGGTTGCGCCGGAAAGGTTGGTTTCTTCGGGAAT
>DDZY01000112.1:7622-13722 GCA_002346525.1 Proteobacteria bacterium UBA2996 | reverse complement strand
CGTCAGGCCGAGTCGGGCGTGAGTCTGCGTATGCCTCTGATCGTTGAGTACTCCAGATCATTTTTTCCGGTCATCCTCGCCGTGTTTTTGCTCCGCGCCTTTGTCGTTGAACCATTTCGCATTCCGTCCGGCTCAATGCTGCCCAGCCTTTTTATAGGGGATTTCATCCTGGTCTCAAAATCCAGTTATGGGATCAAGTTGCCCGTATTGAAACGGGAGATCATCACCCTGGGAGCGCCGCAGAGTGGTGATGTGATGGTGTTTCGATTCCCCCGCGATCCCAAAACCAATTTCATCAAGCGCGTTATCGGTACGCCGGGCGATGTGGTCAGTTATCACAACAAGCGGCTCTCCATCAACGGCCAACCGCTCCCTCTGGAAGCCATTGATCTGGTTAATTGGCCTTCCGGGGAAGAGGAGGATCGGGTCAAGACGTATCTCGAAAGCATTGGCCCAGAAAATCACACCATCATGATTGATTCGCGACGCACGTCAAGTTCAATTCGGGTAAAGGTCCCCGAGGGTCATTACTTCGTGATGGGAGACAACCGGGACCACAGTAATGACAGCCGATATTGGGGCTTTGTCCCCGAGGAGTTCGTCGTGGGAAAAGCGTTCTTTATCTGGTTCAGTTGGGACAGCGCCGGTGGCGGCGGTGTGAACTGGGGCCGCATCGGCAGTGTCATCGATTAGCGGGAGTTTGACTTGGGCGGCAGCTTAGCAACCCGGATCGGCTATCAATTCTCCGACCCAGCGCTTCTGGAGGCAGCACTTCGGCATCGCAGCATTGGGACCCGGCATAACGAGCGCCTCGAGTTTCTTGGGGACAGTGTGCTCGGACTTGCCGTGAGTGAGATGCTCTTTGAGAAATATCCTGCCGCGACGGAAGGCGAGCTCACGCAACTGCGTGCCCGGTTGGTCCGCCAGGCCACGCTCGCGACGGTCGCTCGAAGCATCGATTTGGGCGAGGTGCTTCAACTTGGCCCTTCGGCCGGTCGAAGCGGCGGCAACGACCGCTCATCCATTTTGGCGGATGCGCTCGAAGCGGTCGTAGCGGCTGTCTTTCTGGACGCGGATTTCGACCAGGCAAAGAGGGTGACGCTATCCCTTTTTGCGACAGAGATTGCCCATTTGAACCCAGAGACAATCGAGAAAGATCCCAAGACCCAGCTCCAGGAACTGCTTCAGTCTCAGGGGGATCTTCCGCCCAGTTATGAAGTGGTAACGATGTCAGGACAGCCTCACGAGCGTGAATTCACTGTTCAATGTCGAATCGACAGCCGAGAACTGATAACAGACGGTCAGGGGTCCAGCCGTAAAGCCGCTGAGCAGCAGGCCGCCTATGCGGCGCTGAGCACAATTAGGAAAAGCTGAGGAGATTTTGAATAGCCCAAATCACTTCGGCGTGGTCTCGCTCGTTGGAAGACCCAATGTTGGAAAGTCGAGCCTGCTCAATAAAATCCTGGGCTCCAAAGTGTCCATCGTGTCTCGCCGGCCTCAAACGACGTGGCGCGAGATAGACGGAATTTACACGGACGACTCAGCGCAGCTCGTGATCGTTGACAGCCCCGGACTACACGAGAGAAAGGAGCGGTTCCTGGGTAAAGTCGCCAATCAGTCAGCTCGTGGCGCTGGAAGCGGTGCGGACATTATCTGTCAGGTGATCGATGCGCGTTACTGGCGCGGCGAAGACCAGAACGTGCTCGAACACTTCCTGGGAAGAGAAATTCCCCTGTGGCTCATCCTGAACAAGGTTGACCTGCTGGAATCATTGGATCAGATCCTGCCTCGTATTGAGACACTGCGAGATAAATACGCCTGGGATCAAATTGTTCCTGTGTCCGCGCGGTCGGGCTACAACTGCCGACATCTGGTGTCTCTCCTGGGTCAAGCTGTACCGAAGGGACCAGCCGGCTACCCGTCCGATACGTTAACCAATGCGTCGCCGCGGTTTCTGGCAGCCGAACTCATTCGTGAACAGGTGTTTCGCCAGTTAGGCGACGAGATACCTTATTGCACCGGAGTGGATCTGGTTGTGTTCAAACAACATGATGATGGGACGATAGAGGTCGATGCGGAGATTTTTTGTGAGACGGCTGGGCAGAAGGCGGCAATAATCGGATCCAAGGGGGCCCGGCTCAAGAGTATCGGGACGGCTGCACGCAAGCAGATCTCACTCGTGTTTGACGCACCGGTCCGACTTTCGCAGCGGGTGAAGGTGAAAAAAGGATGGGCAAGCGACCGATACATAGTCACAGGTTTAGGTTACGGAATCCGGTAAGGAGCCGCGAATGAGCAACCTCCGTGTCAAAGGCGAGCCGGGATTCGTTCTCCACTGGAGACCCTACTCGGAATCAAGTCTCCTTTTGGATCTGTACTCAAGAACTTACGGACGAATCACAGCGATCGCCAAAGGGGCCCGAAGCAAGAAGTCCGCCTATCGCGGCACGCTCCGGCCGTTTGCCCTCATCACGCTCGGGTGGTCGGGTAAAGGAGAGGTAAAAACGTTGACCCAGAGTGAGTGGGCAGGTCCGGGGGTTGCATTGCTCGGGCCGGGACTTTTCTGCGGCTTTTATCTAAACGAACTCCTGATCAAGTTTCTCCATCGCCACGACCCCCATGAACGACTGTTTGACCGGTATTGGCAGTGCGTACATGAGTTGCTAAATAGAAGTGATCAAGAGTCCGCGTTACGCTATTTTGAGAAAGTGTTGCTCGAAGAGATCGGTTATGGACTCCAGCTAGAGTACGATCAAACGAGCGGCGAGACAATTGCGCCAAACTGCCGCTATCGTTATCGGCCGGGACTCGGCGCATTCGTCGACCAGGCCGACGATCGTAGTGGCGTCGAAATTCATGGTGACTCCCTGATCGCCCTGCGTCTCGAATCGGCCCTAAGCCAGCGTAGCCAAAAAGAGGTAAAGCAGCTTCATCGGGCAATCTTTAGCGATCTTCTGGAAGGGCGGACGCTCGTCTCCCGGTCGGTATACTCACAGTTATATCTGAGCGAAGCGGGTGCAACCGGGGCTGCAAACGGATCCCTTACCGAAGCTCCTTAATTTCAGAGGAACCGAAATGGATTTAGGCGTAAACATCGATCATGTCGCAACGCTGCGACAGGCACGCGGGACGGACTATCCCGATCCGGTGGAGGCCGTCCAAATATGTGAGGCCAACGGGGCGGATTTGATTACGCTGCATCTCAGGGAAGATCGGCGTCATATTCAGGACCGGGATGTTTTCCGGATTCGTGAGGTCATCACCACCCGAATGAACCTTGAAATGGCGGTTACCGCCGAGATGGAGTTAATCGCACGGCAGGTTCAACCAGAGGACGTTTGTTTGGTGCCTGAAAAACGTGAAGAACTCACCACGGAGGGTGGACTCGACGTAGTAGGTCAGGACCAACCCCTGAGGGATTTCGTCAATGGGCTGGAGTCGAGGGGTATTCGGGTTTCATTATTTATCGATCCCGACCCAGAACAGATCAAAGCCAGTGCCAGCACGGGCGCGAGTGCGGTAGAGCTGCACACTGGCGCCTATGCAGAGGCAGAGCAAAACTCTGCAGCGGCGGATAAGGAACTTAATCGCTTAATCGACGCAAGAGATCTTGGTCGATCATTGGGATTGCGGGTCAACGCAGGACACGGCCTGCACTACGGGAATGTACAGCCGATCGCCGCGATGACCGGCATCGCCGAACTCAACATCGGGCATGCCATTGTCGCCCGGGCCGTGTTTTCCGGATTGGCGGCTGCGGTTCGGGAAATGCGCGACCTGATCAACCCCGGGAGCGATTGAATCTACTTCTTTCGTGGAGCAAAGCCTTCCGGCGCCGTCCCGAGGTCGCCTTCGCCAAATAAAAATCCGAGCATGTGCTGCTCAAGCAGCTCGATGGCTTGAGGATCTGCAGTACTTAACTGGTTTTCGTTGATGATCAGCACCTGCCTTTGCAACCACTGCTGCCAACCGTCGACCGAAACGTTCTCGAAAATCCGCTGGCCGAGCTCCCCCGGGTAGGGCGGGCTTTCAAGACCGGCTGCCTCCTCCTTTAGGACCGTGCAGTTGACTCGTCTCATGGTAAAATCAAGTTCAATGTTTCAGGGCTGCCTTTAAGGTACGCTGGGTAAAACACCTGCCAACGGCTGAGGAACTCCGCCAAAGTCTACAGGTAAAACTACAAAGGTGCGCGATATGAGCGAATCAATGGAAATCTCGTCAAATCTTGGAATCTCGGTTACCGCTTCTGCAAAGACCAAGATTGCCGAGTTACTTGCTAGTGCGGATGAATCCCATAGTGCGGTTCGGGTGTTTGTCAGCGGAGGCGGCTGCGGTGGGATGAGCTACGGTATGACCTTCGCTGAATCGGTTTCTGACAAGGATCGATTCCTGAATGACGAAACGGGTTTCGCACTGACAATAGACCCAGTGGCTTTTTCCTATCTACAGGGAGCGGAGATTGACTTTGAGGACAGTGATGTCAATGCGACGTTCGTTTTTAATAACGTATTTAAGGCGGTCGGCGGTAGTGGCGCCTGTTCGGGGTGCGGCGGGGCACACTGACCCAACGGCCCAGCCAACCAGACGGCCACAACACTGCCAATAGCCCTAAACGGCGACCAAGCCGTAACCGGAGTGTCCAGGCTGCCCCAACCACGAGTTCTCCTCCTTGCCCCAGACCGCAGTTACCGCACGGCTTCCTATATCCGTGCGGCTGACGATCTCGATATCCATTTGACGGTGGCGTCCTGGGGACGGGCTCCGCTTACGCTGAAGTCAGGCGGGATCCGCTTGGATCCCAACTCCATCGAGTCCGCCCTTGATCAGGTTCAGCAAGCGGCGGCGCGGGGCCCGTTTTCTGCCGTGCTGACTACCGACGACGCCACGGTTGGGCTCGCAAGCGAGATCTGCGAAAGACTTCAGTTGCCGTCGAACGGACCGCGAGCACGGGATGCCAGCATCAATAAATCAGATTTCCGGAAATTTTGTCGAGAACAGGGTCTGGCGACCCCCGCTTTCAGCGTTATCTCTGATGGAGAGCCGAGTTCCCGTTTCTATGAGACGGTAAGCTACCCCTGTGTCGCCAAGCCTCTTTCCCTATCGGCCAGCCGCGGGGTCATTCGCTGTGAAACCAAAAGTGACCTGTCGAAGGCGATTACGAGAATTAGGCGACTGCTCGCCCAGGAGAAGCCTAATGTAGATCAATCGATTTTGGTTGAGGATTATCTCGATGGGCGGGAATATTCGGTCGAGGCGATATTGCGCGACGGGAGCCTGACAATAATCGCAATCTTTGAAAAGCCCGATCCCATGACGGGACCGTTTTTTGAAGAGACCATTTATGTGACACCCCCGCGACTGTGCCCAGAAACCGTTTTAACGATCGAGAGGGAACTGGTCAAAATAACTGCAGCATTGGATTTTCGGGAAGGACCGCTGCATGCAGAGATCCGTATTTCCGATAACGGAATATTCTTCATCGAGGTCGCGAGTCGAACCATAGGCGGGCGGTGCGGAAAAGTCGTCGAATTCCTCACCGGTGCATCACTTGAGATTTGGGTGCTGGCCAACGCGGTGAGGCGACCTATCAAGGCAAAACGCGCTCACGGTGCATTTGGGGTTATGATGATTCCAGTACCTGAGGCAGGTGTCCTAAGAAGGGTCGAGGGAATCAGCAATGCACGGAAGGTGAACGGGGTTGTCTCTGTTGAGGTCGACGTTCGGGAGGGGCAAAAATTGATTCCTTGGCCAGAGGGCGGTCCCTATCCCGGATTCATTTTTAGTCGTGGTACCGATGCAGGGGAAGCGGAGCGCGCTCTACGCGCTGCACACAAGGAACTCGTTTTCGTCACCGCACCGGATCTTGCGGTCGAAGTCATGTAGCGCGTGCCTCCGCAACGAGTGAAAGCGATCACACTCTCCGGCCGGTCTCGCCCACGAAGTCTGTTTAGAATCCGATAAGAACCTCGTAAATCCCCAAATCGACACATTTCTGTGCCATAAAACTTCTCTTAGGCTCAGCAGTGTGTCAATATTGCCGTATCTGAGGAAGCGGATTTACGCCTTCGCTCAGACGGTTTCGTTTTTCTAATTTATGGAG
>DDZY01000112.1:0-7251 GCA_002346525.1 Proteobacteria bacterium UBA2996 | reverse complement strand
GGCACTGCTCTGGCTGAAGAAGTGAAGATCGGCATCATCCTCGGGTTCACCGGCCCCATCGAGTCTTTGACTCCCGATATGGGTGCGGGTGCCGAGCTCGCGATTGCTGAGGTCAATGGGGGAGGTGCGTTACTCGGTGGGGCGTCCGTCAGCGGTGTTCGCGCCGACTCGACCTGTATCGATTCAGCAGCTGCGCAGGCGGCAGCGGAACGACTCATCACCTCGGACAAAGTTAACGCCATTATGGGCGCGGATTGCTCCGGCGTGACAGGGGCAATTCTGGCGAACGTTGCTGTGCCCAATGGCGTGGTGATGATTTCACCGTCCGCAACCTCTCCGGGCCTGTCCACTGCGGAAGACGATGGCCTGTTCTTTAGAACTGCACCTTCTGATGCCAGGCAGGGGCAAGTGGTCGCCGATATCCTGATGGATCAAGGCTTCAAGTCTGCGGCACTGACTTACACCAATAACGACTATGGCAAGGGTCTCGCTGACAGTATCGAAAGCAACTTTACCGCAGCTGGCGGAAACATTACGATTAATGCCGCTCACGAAGAAGGCAAGGGTGACTACAGCGCTGAGGTGGCTGCTTTGGCCCAGGCGGGTGGGGATATTCTGATCGTCGCGGGATACCTCGACCAGGGCGGCAAAGCCATTATTCAGGGTTCCTTGGATACCGGCGCCTTTGATGTGTTCTATCTGCCGGACGGCATGATTGGTGACTCGCTGCCTCAGGCGATTGGCTCCGGACTGGACGGATCTATTGGTGCGGTTCCCGGAACAGACAGCCCCGGTGCATCCATGTTCGTCGAGCTGGCCAGTGCGGCTGGCTTTAAAGGTGACGGACCTTTTGCGCCCGAATCTTACGATGCTGCCGCGCTGATTATGCTGGCGATGCAGGCTGCCGGATCCAGCAACAGTCAGGACTTCAAAGCCAAGGTCATGCAAGTTGCTAATGCACCCGGTAAGAAGGTCTACCCAGGCGATCTGAATGCCGCTCTTAAGTACATCGCAAGCGGCGGTGACGTCGACTACGTCGGCGCCTCTGCGGTAGAGCTTATTGGCCCCGGCGAATCTGCCGGCAGTTACCGTCAGATTCTCGTCGACGGTGGCAAGAACACCACGGTGGGATATCGTTAGACGCCTGAAAAACGGCCCGGGGTCGCCCGGGCCGTTTTTTTTTGCCGGTTTTACCTCGATTGCTGGATATTCAAAACCTCTGCAAACACTTCGGCGGCATCCACGCCGTTGAAAACGCTTCTTTGTCTATTGCGCGGGGAAGCATCACCGGATTAATCGGCCCAAACGGAGCGGGGAAGACCACGCTCTTCAACGTTATCGCCGGGGTCCATCCTCCTGATTCCGGGACGGTTATCTTCGACGGCGAGGACATCACGGGCAGAAAACCGCATGAACTATTCGCGCGGGGTATCCTGCGGACCTTTCAGATAGCACACGAATTTTCATCATTAACGGTTCGCGAAAATCTTATGGTGGTTCCAGGCTCGCAGTCCGGCGAGCGGCTTGTCGACACCTGGCTAAGGCCGAACCGGGTTAAAGCCGAGGAAGAGAAACTCTGTAGTCGCGCCGCCGAGGTGATCGATTTTCTTCAGTTGAGTGCCGTAGCAGATGAACTCGCCGGCAATCTCTCCGGCGGACAAAAGAAACTGCTAGAGCTTGGACGAACCATGATGGCTGAGCCCAAACTAATCTTTCTGGATGAAGTCGGTGCAGGGGTAAACCGCACGCTCCTTGCCACAATTGGGGATGCTATTTTGCGACTCAATCAAGAGAAGGGGTTTACGTTTTGCATGATCGAACATGATATGGATTTCATTTCGCGTCTGTGTAACCCGGTCGTGGTGATGGCCGCCGGTGGTGTCTTGACCCGAGGGAGCCCGGAAGAAGTCATGAACAATGAGGCCGTGATTGAGGCTTATCTTGGGACCGGCAGAAAACACCAACGCTAGTTTTTAAGATGAGTTTTCTTCAGGGCGAATCCTTATATGGCGGATATGGAGGGGCTGACATCCTCCATGGTTGCAGCATTGCCGTCAACCAGGGGGAAGTTGCGGTTGTCGTGGGTCCCAATGGGGCCGGCAAGTCGACCGCGATGAAGGCGATGTTCGGGATGCTCGACCTTCGCGACGGTTCCGTTGAACTCAACGGCCGGGATATCTCTAGTCTTCCACCACAGGAACGCGTTACGCTTGGGATGGGATTTGTTCCGCAAAATGCCAACGTCTTCACCTCGATGACGGTCGAGGAGAATCTTGAGATGGGCGCGTTTATCCGTCGGGATGACTTTCGACCGACCATGGAACAGGTTTTTTCGCTTTTTCCTGTCCTGGCCGAGAAGCGCGGTCAACCCGCCGGGGAACTGTCCGGCGGCCAGCGACAACAGGTGGCGGTGGGTCGCGCCCTGATGACCCAACCGAGCGTATTAATGCTGGATGAGCCGACCGCCGGGGTGTCGCCGATTGTCATGGATGAACTGTTTGATCGGATTATCGAGATCGCCCAAACCGGGATCGCCATACTGATGGTTGAGCAGAACGCCAGACAGGCTCTGGAGATTGCTGATCGCGGATTCGTTTTGGTCCAGGGACGTAACCGGTACACCGACACGGGGGAAGCGCTCCTGGCAGATCCCGAAGTACGCAAATCCTTTCTCGGGGGGTGAGTGACGTGATTGACATCCTGAATGCGCTGGTTCTGCTGGGAAATTTTGTCCTGGTGCCGGGCCTGGCTTACGGGAGTCAACTTGCCCTCGGCGCACTCGGCGTCACTATGATCTACGCCGTGCTGCGCTTTTCCAATTTTGCGCATGGGGAAACCATGTCTTTTGGCGCCATGATTACGATCCTCGTAACGTGGTGGCTGCAGGGCAGGGGTGTCACGTTTGGCCCCCTGCCCACTGCACTTTTGGCTCTCCCCGTCGGAATTGCCGGAACCGTCCTGATGTGCCTGCTGTTTGATCGGGTTGTTTATCGATACTACCGGGGAGAGAAAGCAAGCCCGGTAACCTACCTGATCGTTTCTGTGGGCATCCTATTTGTATTAAGCGGGCTCGTCCGTTTTGTCATAGGCCCCCAGGACCGAGTGTTTGCGGATGGCGAGCGTTTCATTATGAAGGCCCGAGCCTTTAAACAGATGACGGGCCTTGATCAGGGGCTCGCCATCAAATCCACCCAGGGCGTAACGGTGGTGACAGCTCTCGTTATTGTGGCATTGATCTTTTGGTTCCTGAACCGGACCCGGACAGGAAAATCGATGCGCGCCTATTCTGATAACGAGGATCTCGCATTGCTGTCGGGCATCAATCCAGGCAAGGTCGTTGCCATTACCTGGGTGATTACGGGGGCACTGGCCGCGGTCGCCGGGACCTTGTATGGCCTGGACAAGGGTTATAAACCTTTTACCTACCTGGGACTGGTTCTGCCTATTTTTGCCTCAGCCATTGTTGGAGGGGTCGGCAATCCACTCGGCGCGATTGCAGGCGGTTTTGTCGTCGCGTTTTCAGAACTTCTATTGACCTTCGCCTATAAGCGGGTGATTGCGTACCTCACGCCTGGCGACTGGGTGCCGGAAGGACTCATCCAACTTCTCTCCACGGACTACAAGCTGGCGGTCTCATTCGTGATCTTGGTTATCGTGTTGCTGGTCAAGCCGACCGGAATGTTTAGCGGAAAAACGCTATGAGAACGAACCTGCGGAATCTTTTGCTGTTTGCTGCAATGGGTGCTTTGCTTATTGTGGTCGGCGTCATCCAAAGCGCGAATGTGGCACTCGCCATCCTCAATCTTTGCCTCATCTCGGCCATCATGACCCTTGGGGTAAACATTCAATGGGGTTATGCCGGTCTGTTTAATGCCGGCGTCATGGGCTTTGCCGCCCTGGGCGGCCTCGCCGCGGTTGTTGTGTCATTCCCGCCGGTCTCTGACGCGTGGGCAGTAGGTGGCTTAAGAGCAATGCTCGGCTTGGTGACGGGCGTGATTGCGGCCGTCCTGGCTATTCTCGCCTTTAAAAGAATCCCTGGTAGTCGGCGGACTCGTGGCTGGGTCGCAGCAGTCGTGGCACTTGCAGGCGTCGTCCTGATGCGATTCATCCTCGATCCTGCGGTCGACGCGATCGAAGCGGTCGAGCCGGCCAAGACAGGTTTCCTCGGCGGCTTGGGCCTGCCGATTGTATTATCCTGGATTGCAGGAGGTGCTTTTGCGGCCCTGGCGGCGTGGGGCATCGGCAAAATCGCCCTGGGACTCCGCTCGGACTATCTAGCGATTGCAACACTAGGCATCTCCGAGATCATAATCTACTTTCTGAAAAACGAGGACTGGCTGGCCCGCGGCGTGAAGAATGTGAATGGACTGCCCCGGCCGGTTCCATATGAGATTGAACTTCAAAAGACCGTGTGGGTACAGGAGCTGGCTGCCCGACTCGACTTCAATGTGGTTGAGCTGTCCTCAATCATCGTTAAGTTAAGTTACGCGGGGCTTTTCATACTGGTGCTGGCAGTCGTGTTTTGGCTGTCTGAACGGGCATTAAAGTCTCCCTGGGGTCGCATGATGCGGGCAATTCGCGATAACGAAGTGGCGGCAAGCGCTATGGGGAAAGACGTTACCTGGCGGCACCTTCAGGTCTTTGTGCTGGGTTCTGCGGTTATAGGGCTCGCTGGCGCTATGCTGACCACGCTAGATGGCATCTTCACCCCGGCCTCCTATCAGCCGTTGAGATTCACGTTCCTCATCTGGGTGATGGTGATCGTCGGCGGATCAGGAAACAACCTTGGCTCAATCCTTGGAGGCTTCGTAATCTGGTTCTTTTGGATTGAAGCAGAGCCTATCGGGCTCGCAATCATCGAGCTGCTGACCGCAGGCATGGCCGCAGACAGTGCGTTACGGCTGCACCTCATTGAAAACGCCGCACACACCCGGCTCGCCACAATGGGCGTAGTGCTTTTGCTGGTGTTACGTTTCTCCCCTCGAGGCCTTATTCCCGAGAGAGACAAATAGGCCCGTCCAATCTTTTAAGCGGCAAGCTTGTCGAGTGCTGCAAACAACTCTTCTGAGTCTTCGTCCGAGAGTGGCAGTACCGGCGCCCGGCAAGTGCCCACATCGAATCCGCGCCTGTTGGCAGCGGCTTTGACGGCCGCATTGTAGACGTGGGACCAGACAAACAGTTGGGAATCTATGACTTTCTGCCAGAGTTGGGCGCCACCGGTCAAATTCCCGCTTTGGACCATTCGATAGAGGGCGACCGCCTCCTCAGGGAGAAAATTGACAGATCCCCACACGCATCCGACGCATCCCGCTACCAGCGCTTGGTAGGTAATCGGATCACCGCCGTTAAAAATTTTGCCGCCTGTTCTTAGGAGCTCCTGGATCCGGATGAAATCACCGGTACTGTCTTTGATGTACTCGATTCCGTCAATCTTGAGGAGTTCGGAAAATAGGGCGGGAGTGACATCAAATCCGGAATGGACCGGTATGTTGTAAACCATGACAGGCACAGCACTTGCCCGGGCAACGGCTTCATAGTGCGACACGACGCCATGGGCGTCTGGTCCTTCAAAGTAGGGAGGAAGCACCATGACGGCGTCGACGCCACTGTCCACGGCGTGCTGGGTTGTGGTGATGGTGTCACTAAGATAGATCGCCGAAGTTTGCGCAACGACCGCGGCACGCCCGTCCACATGTTTGACAGTCAGTTCAATCAGATGCCGTTTCTCTTCCGGACCAAGATAGGCGAATTCGCCGGTCCCTCCGCAGGGCAGAATAATGTCGACTCCCGCCTCCAGCATTCGATCGATATGGGCCAGATAACGGGGCTCATCGATCTTGTCAGGGTTATCCTCAAAAACAGTACAGACCGGCACGCATACCCCGCTTAACGATTTCATTTGATGCCTCCCTTGGTTCGTCTCTTTAAATGTACAGCACAACGGCCGGATGATAATCTAAATCGGTAGCGTCGGCAGCGCCCCGCTGCCGAAATCCAGGACAGATATCTAAGGAAGAAATAATGAGTCAGGAAAAGAAAGTGGCGGTCGTCACCGCCGGTGGAGGTGGAATCGGTCGGGCCATTGCGCTCGAACTGCACGGTCGCGGCTACGACCTTGCTCTCATGTCGAGAAGCGAGGCCTGCGAGACGACTGCGGGCGAAGTAGGGGGTCTGGGGGTACGGGGGTCTGTGACCAACGCAAGCGATCTGTCAAAACTGGTCGATGCCGCGATGGCCCGGTTTGGCCGCATCGATGCCGTCGTCTGCCATACGGCACACCCGCCAAAAGGGGACCTGCTGGCTATTGATGATGAGGCCTGGCATTTGGGGCTCGATATGCTTATCTTGAACGTCGTCCGGTTGACCAGAGCGGTCACGCCCATCATGGAAAAGCAAGGAGGAGGTGCGTGGGTCAATATCTCCACGTTTGCAGCCTTTGAGCCGGAACAGGCGCTCCCGGTCTCGTGCACGCTCCGGGCAGGCCTTTCGTCCTTCGCGAAACTCTACGCTGACCGATACGCCAGCGCTAACATACGAATGAACAACGTCCTTCCGGGTTTTATTGACAGTCTGCAGCACAGTGACACGGTCCTGCCACGCATCCCCATGGGAAGAATCGGCACAGTTGATGAGATCGCCAAAACCACGGCTTTCCTGTTATCAGAGGATGCGGGCTATATGACGGGCCAGAATCTCATCGTCGACGGAGGAATCACACGCCATCTTTAGTCACACAGAGCCGCGGGGTAGTTTGTTAGCCGTCCGCTCCTAGTCCGGCTTGGTTGCGAAGAAGTGCGCTGGGCAGAACTCGCCGCTATCAAGAACTGCGATCATTTTATGCTGGCAGTCATTGGAACTCTCAGTAGCCTCCTGACCCCTCAACTTGACCACCGCACCTGCGAGCTCACCCTCAAGCCGGTCGGCTTCGGCTCGCGCCTCTTGCTGGAACCAGGCATTTCGATTCACCACATCAATCTCCTCGAACCCAACAGATTGGAGTTTTGTCCTGACGCCGGCGAGCGAGTCCAAAAATAAGGAAAGCCCGGTGCTCTCGATGAATGCTTCCATTTCACTAGAGTGCCCTTCTTCGTCTCGTACCAGCCAGTCACCAATCGCAATCGAGCCGCCGGGTCTCAGGACGCGAAAGAGTTCCGAGTAGAGTCCTAACTTGTCTTGGATGTGGCAGAAAGCATCCTTGCTGAATACGACATCGTAAGTATCGGCCGGAACCGGCAGCGGTCCTGGCTCCAC
>DDZY01000235.1 GCA_002346525.1 Proteobacteria bacterium UBA2996 | reverse complement strand
AGTCAGTCATTCATGGATGGGATTTGTTGGCTGGACGTTTCAGCACATGCCCCATTTGGGGCGTCATGACGGGATTTGGTACTCGATGGGCTACTGCGGTTCAGGGGTCGCTCTAGCGAGTTATTTCGGCACCCGACTTGGGCAGCAGGTGCTGGGGTTAGAAGAGGGCCGAAGTGTGCTGTCTGACCTGCCGTTTCGAACACGGCCTCTGTATTACGGTAAGCCCTGGTTTTTGTCAGCCTCTGTGGGATGGTACGGTCTGCTTGACCGTCTGGGTATCTAGTGTCTGCAGGCGTGGGCGACTGGGCTCGGCAAAATACAAAAGTTACAATCGCTTGCCCGGTTGCTGTTTTTTTGGGGATTTTGCCCACCGCCGGCACATCGAGCGCTGACGTTGTCCAAGTATCCACTCCTGCACCGTTACTATTCATCGTCGACCGGTTGACAGGCTTTGGTCGTAGCGCAATAGTTAACCAACCGGCGATCTAGACGAATCAGAATGAAGGTGTCAAAGCCGGTCAACTCGACTTGGAATCAACCAGCGTAACCAGAGGATTTACAGGATGAGAAAACTATCTATCAGGACCCTGGCGGGTGGGATTTTGACGGCGGCAATCAGCGTCGCGGGTCAGTCAGCTTTGGCAGGCGGTGAGGTAACAGTCGCCTCGTGGGGGGGATCGTATCAGGACGCGCAGAGTAAGGCGCTTTTCCAGCCTGTTGCCGAGGCGATGGGAATCACCGTCAAGGAAGAGACCTATAAGGGAATCGGCCAGGTCCGCACGAAAGTCGCCGCTGGCGCAGTGCCGTGGGACATCATTGATACCGGCTCCGGCGGCGGTGCGCGCGGCTGTGTGGAGGGGATACTTATTGACCTCGACTACGACATGATTGACGTTTCCAATTTCGTCACCGATACCTATCTGTCATGCTGCGTGGGAACGATCGTGTTCGCGACCGTACCTGCCTGGAACACCGAGACTTACGGCATGAATGGGCCCAAGAGTTGGGCAGACTTCTGGGATGTTGAGAAGTTCCCCGGCAGCCGGTCCATCCGCAATAAGATGCACGGGATGCTCGAGCCTGCGCTGATGGCTGATGGCGTACCGAGAGATAAAGTCTACGAGGTACTGGATAGTGAGGAAGGCATCAATCGCGCCCTGGACAAGATACGTGAGCTTAAACCCCATGTAGCGGTCTGGTGGAGTTCGGGCGCCCAGCATGCCCAGTTGATGAAAGACGGTGAGGTGGATATGACGACAGGCTGGAATGGCCGTTTTGATGTCGCCAAAGCGGATGGGGCGAAAGTCGCGTATTCCTATAACGGCGCACTGCAGGACTACGATTGTTTTGCGATCCCCAAAGGCGCTGCTAATGCCGAACTCGCAATGAAGGTGATTGCCGAGATGAGTAAAGCTGAGCACCAGGCTAATATCCCGCAGTACATCACCTATGGTCCGACCAACAGCGATGCGTACAAGACCGGCAAGATCGATGAAGCATTGTCGAAGAATCTGCCCTCCCACCCGGATAATGCGAAAAATATGCTTCCGGTAAACCAGGAGTGGTACGCCAAGTGGGAGAAAAAGGCTTCCGAGTGGTATCAGGACATGATGACGGAATAAAGGCCTTCCCGTTGTATCGTTGACACAAGGCGGCGTGTGAATGCACGCCGTCTTCATTTTGAGCAAAGCAGGAAGGAGGACCGAATGGGTCAGGACAACGCACTTCCGATCACCATCCGTGGGGTGACCAAGACCTACGGAAAGGTATTTGCGCTCGACGCTGTCGACCTCGATATCCATAGCGGCGAGTTCTTAACCCTGTTGGGACCATCGGGCTCGGGCAAAACCACTCTGCTGATGGTGCTGGCGGGGTTCACCCGGCCGGATTCCGGGAGCGTGTCTTTCGGTGATCAGGAAGTGGTGCGGATGCCTCCGCATAAGCGTGATGTCGGCATGGTTTTTCAGAACTACGCCCTGTTTCCACACATGAATGTAGCGGCCAATATCGGCTTTCCGCTGAAACTGCGTGGTATTGCCAAAGATGAGATCCGCTCACAGGTTGAAGATGCTCTGGGGGTGGTGCAGCTGGAGGGGTATGGTGACAGGGGTGTCGAGCAGTTGTCCGGGGGACAGATGCAGCGCGTTGCCCTCGCCCGGGCGATCGTATTCAAGCCGCGTATCCTGCTGATGGATGAACCCCTGTCTGCGCTTGACAAGAAATTGCGTGAGAGGATGCAGATCGAGCTGCGCCATCTTCACGAGCAGCTCGGTATGACGACCGTTTATGTGACGCACGATCAACGTGAAGCGCTCACTATGTCGGATCGGATTGCCGTCATTAACCATGGACACCTGATGCAGTTGGACAAACCCCGAGCCATCTATGACCATCCCGCTAACCCTTTTGTGGCGAACTTTATTGGCGAATCAACGCTGTTGCCGGTCGAACAGCATAACGGCGTTGCCTCCTTTGATGGCGTCCCGTTGAAGCTTTCGCAGCAGGATCAGGGCATCGGCCCGCTGTTGATGCTTCGGCCTGAACGGCTGGTATTCATGTTCGAAGGCGATGATCCTGATTTCAACCGCTTCAACGGCACCGTAACGGAAGTGGTCTATCAGGGAGAGAGTTTTTTGGTCTATGTCCGGCTCTCGGGCGGAGAAGAGGTTGCGGTCCGCAGCATCAGCCAGCACCGCTCGCTTGAGTCGGCGCCCGATATCGGTGATTCGATCGTCCTTGGCCTGCACCGGGACGAGACCGTTCTGGTCAGCGAAGCCTGACAGGCGGGTCGCGTGACCGCACCGATTAGCCCCGCGCACAATGCCGAAGCACTCCGGCGCGATGAGCGCCGCGAACGTTTGCTGCTGTTCGGCCTGTCGCTGCCGGCCCTTATCATGGTGCTCCTCGTAATTTTGGTGCCGGTTGGGTGGCTGTTCTGGTTGTCGCTGTTCAACGACGAGGGTGTGCTTTCGACCTACAACTACAGCCGGATGCTTGAGAGCAAGTCTTACGTTCGGATATTCAAAACTACGTTCAATGTCAGTTTTCTGACGACACTGATCTGTGTGCTGATTGGCTATCCCCTGGCATATTTCCTGTCGCAGTTGTCCAAACGCTGGGCGGCGATTGGGCTCATCGCGGTATTGCTCCCCTTCTGGACCTCCCTATTGGTCCGTACCTATGCCTGGCTGGTTGTGCTTCAGCGCAAGGGGTTAATCAATCAGTGGGGGATAGAACTCGGCTGGTGGGAGACACCCCTGCGGCTCGTCCATAACCTCAACGGTACCCTCATTGGAATGGTGCACATCATGCTGCCGTTTCTGGTGCTGCCTTTGTATGGATCAATGCGCTCGATCGACTTTGACTATCTGAAAGCGGCGGCGAACCTGGGCGCAAACCCGACCAAGAGTTTCTGGTTTGTATTTTTCCCACTGTCGCTGCCGGGACTGTTTGCCGGTATCACCGTGGTGTTTGTTCTGTGCCTTGGCTTTTTTGTCACTCCCGCCGTACTCGGGGGAGGCAAGGTGATCATGGTCTCGATGAAGATCGAAACCCTGATCGATCTTTTCTTTAATTTCGGGACGGCGAGCGCACTGGGCGTCGTGCTGCTCGTGCTGACGCTTGCGGTACTTTTTATCGCCCACAAACTGCTCAACCTCGATAAAGTGCTGGGTTCCGGAGGTGGCGGATGAACTGGCTTCAGCGACCCGCGTCCGATACACAGATTACCCATGGGAGGCGTTTGTGGCTCTACATTATTGGGGTATTGATTCTTGCCTTCTTGATCATTCCCACCCTGATTGTGATACCGATGTCCTTTTCGCAATCACAGTATTTGGAATTTCCGCCACGGGTATGGGGCGTGCGCTGGTACGAGAACTATTTCGGCTCCATAGAGTGGATGACGGCAACGTGGGTTTCGATCAAGGCGGCATTCTGGACCGTGCTGGTTACCACGCCTATCGCGACGATGGCCGCTTACGGACTGTATGTCTCAAACATCCGTGCGGCCCGGTTTATTTTTGTTCTGCTGATCACGCCGATGATGGTGCCGGTGGTTCTGATCGCCATCGGAGTTTTCTTTGCCTACACCCGGCTTAGTCTCAACAACACGATGGTCGGTCTGGTGCTGGCGCATTCGGTATTGGCACTGCCTATGGCGCTGATTGTGATCAGTGCCGGGCTTCGCAGTTACGACATGAATCAGGAACGGGTTGCCCGGAGTCTCGGCGCCTCGCGGCTTAAGGCGTTTCTGGTGGTGACGCTGCCGCAGATCAGGTTCTCGGTGATTACCGGGGCGCTGCTGGCCTTTATCGTGTCGTTTGATGAGGTCATTGTCGCCTTGTTTATTTCGGGCGGCGACATGTCAACCATTACCCGTAGTATGTTCCTTGCTTTGCGAGATCAGATTGACCCAACGATTGCGTCGATATCTACAGTGATGATCCTGATCACGACAGCGGTGTTTCTGGTGGCACAAGTTTTGGGAAAATCGAAAAGCGACAATTCCTGAGGCGCAAGGGGTTTCGGGCATCAGGTTGGATAATCTGGATGTTGTCGGCAATCGGACGCGCTGAAAGCGAGGAGGCTCTGCTCTAGGAAGCGAGTAATACCTCCAGTACAAAACGAGTTCCAAAATATCCCATCGCGAGCAGGAAGAACCCGGCTCCCGTCCAGAGCACTGCGGTTCTTCCTCGCCAGCCCAGAACCAGTCGGCCGAGTACCAGTGCGGCAAGGCTAATCCAGGCCAAAAGGGAGAGGATGGTGTGGTGGTTAAACAAAAACGCCTGCCCGAACATCTTTCCGGAGGATAATGCGCCACTCAGCAGAGTGAGCGTAAGCAGTGTAAAGCCCAGATAGACCAACTGAAAAAGAATCTTTTCCATCGTTTGGATAGGAGGAAAGGATATGAAAAGACCGCCGCCGCGTTTCTGTTTGAGGTCACGATCATAAAAGTGAAGAAGCAGGGCCTGAGCAAGTGCCAGGCTTAATAATGCGTATGCCAGACCTGCACCGATAATGTGA
The DNA here is from genome assembly GCA_002346525.1 of Proteobacteria bacterium UBA2996. Lineage (GTDB taxonomy): Bacteria > Pseudomonadota > Gammaproteobacteria > Arenicellales > UBA868 > UBA868. The sequence continues at coordinate 1,313 of DDZY01000235.1, read as the reverse complement.
AAAATTCCACTCGCGCCTTCAAGATTGGATGCGTAGATAGGTCCTGGCAGCAGCCAGCCTAATCCGACGCCAATAAAAGCCGACGGGAAAACAAGAATCCCCAATCCCTGCACCGGCTGAAACCATCGTGCGACCAGGAACAACACTGCAATGATCAGGGCAATCAGGGAAACTGTGCTGCCAATCGCGAGATTCGGCTGGGCTTGAAGCAGGAGCGTTGGCAGCAGAACAAGTGTGTGGGCGATCACCGCGAGATACGCCAGCAAGATATCAAATCGCTTGGTTCGTCCCTCGGCAGGATCGCTGGTGAGTGACCGCAGCAGTGCCGTCCAGGCCCCGGCATAAAGCAGCATGGCCGTTAGACTGAAAATTGGAATCATGGTCAGGTAGCGTACGGTGCGAGGGCCGGGCAGCAATAAACTTAAGAGAGAGTGAGCGTGTAAAATCACGGGGTCGCCCTATTCACCGACGATTCTAGCCTAAACCCGGCTGCCTACGAGTGCCGGCAGTCTTTACCAGCAAGTGTGCAATCTGATGCCCGTCGAGAAAAAATGTTTACCCAGTTAGGAGATCGCCTACAAGCTACTTTTAAGGAGCTAACCGGACGCGGCCGCCTCAATGAAGAGAATATTCGGGATGCGTTGCGCGAAGTGCGTATTGCTTTGCTGGAGGCCGATGTGGCGCTGCCGGTGGTGCGCAGCTTCCTGGAACGTGTTCGGGAAAAAGCGGTAGGTGAGACCGTGCTGGGGAGTCTCAGCCCCGGTCAGGCGGTCATCAAAGTCGTTCATGATGAATTGGTCGCCCTCATGGGCGCTGAGCTTGAGGGGTTGAATCTTTCAGTGACCCCGCCCGCAGTGATTTTGCTCGCGGGACTGCAGGGCGCAGGCAAGACAACCACTGCCGGGAAACTGGCCCGTTTTCTGAAGGAGCGCGAAAAAAAGCAGGTACTTTTGTGCAGTGTCGACGTTTACCGCCCCGCAGCGATTGAGCAACTCTCCCAGTTGGCACAACAAAACGGCGTAGGCTTTGTCTCAGAAGGAGCGGAGCCCGTTGAGATAGCGCGACACGCGCTGTCACAGGCCCGGGTGCGTTCGGATGATGTGGTCATTGTTGATACAGCAGGCCGGCTCCATGTCGATGGCGACATGATGAGTGAACTTAAGGCCCTGCACACCGCGATCGACCCGGTTGAAACGCTGTTTGTGGTGGACAGCATGACAGGTCAGGATGCCGTTACGAGCGCGGGTGCATTCAACGATGCTCTTGAGTTGACTGGTGTGATCTTGACGAAGACGGATGGCGATGCCCGAGGT
>DDZY01000141.1 GCA_002346525.1 Proteobacteria bacterium UBA2996 | reverse complement strand
GACCATCTGATTAAAAGTCAGATACCCGAACTTGGGAATCATGCGACCGATCCGACACTTAGAGCGTAACTGGTAAATACCCGCTAAAACCTTTCTAAGGTTTTACTACGTTTTACTGTCTCTTTCTGTGTCTTCTTTACCACTTCTTAATTATCTCTTGGTGTTGGATAGCCGACGACATCCAAAAGCGTCCGGTTATAAAACAGTTTCAGATATTCGTCTGTACCTGTCTTACCGGGTTCAGTTTCGTAAGACAACACCGCCATGATTCGTCGCCCATCACCCTCAACTGCCGATGCTCGGTGGAAATTATATTTACCGCAAAATACGGTCAAAGTCCCTGGCTTGATAGCAGGTCGCTCTATAGCAGGATATTTGCCATTGATTACTTCAGAGATGCTCTCAAAATTATCGCCCTTCTCAGCATCTCTTAGGCCCCTAACAAATTCAAAATGACCACCCTCGTTACTATCTTCTAACATCACTGTGACAATGAACTCATTTCCATCGAAATGCCAATCTTGCAGTTCACCCCTTTCCGCAACCGTGAAGACACAAGACGATAAAGGACATTCATTACGAAAAATTTCTGAACCCTGCAGAATGTCCTGCAAGAAACTACACATCTTTGGCCAATCATGAACTAGCTGTATAGGATTTGCACGACCAATTAAATCTCTCGCAACAAATCTGATCTTAGTTAACGATCTAAACCGACGCGGATGATCCATTGGGAGAAATTGGAGGTTTCGCAACAACGATTCATCATCGACATCGTCATACGCGAAATAGTGATTCATTTGGAATCCGCTTGACGCAAGTTCAATTGCCTCCTGTTTTGCGTTTTCTAATGCGACTGGATTCAAAAAGTTGGGTAACAAGCAGCAGCCTGTTTTTTCCAATTGCTCTCGACACTCCAAGATTAATGCCTTATAGGTACCACCGCCTGGATCGTCGAAAGGATAAAGATCAGTGTTAACAATATGGGAAATATTCATTTAGTATTTTTCAGCAAACTTTAGCAAACCGCTAAAGTGGGGAAAAAGGATGCCCTAGCACTTTCGCAAAATGCTGTTTTTATAGGCTTGAATGGTGGGCCGTGCAGGGATCGAACCTGCGACCACCTGATTAAAAGTCAGATGCTCTACCGACTGAGCTAACGGCCCGAAAGCGAGCGCATTATACCTGCCCACCGTTCATTGAGCAGTGCACCCAAACCTAGGGTTTCAAAATTATTTCGGCGCGGGAAACAACCGCAGATCAGCGAGCGACTGGCGCAGAGAACTCCAGAAGCCATCGTCCAGCATGTAGTACTGGATTTTCATGGTCAACGCCGATCCCAACATGATCGACAACAAGGCTACCAGCGAGCCTAAAGCTAGCGTCGACATTCCCGATACCCCTTGGCCGATGGTGCAGCCAAAAGATAGCACCCCGCCAAACCCCATCAGCACGCCCGCCACCAGGTGGTTGCGCATGTCCGCCCGGTTGGCAAAGGCTTCGACTCTGAAGTTCCCGGAAAAAATCGCATAGAGAAAAGAACCCAGGATCATACCAAGCACCACAGCAATTCCAAAATTGATCTCGGCTCCTGTCCAGGTCATGAGATAGTTAACCGTATTACCTGTGGGCGCAATAAAGGTAAGCGCCTCGACGGGGACGGGCTCGAAGTCATCATTGCCGATCACACCGGTTGTGTACCAAGCCCCCACCACCAGAACCCCGATCGTCACTCCTGCCAGAATGTTGTCGCCACTGGCACGGAAGCCCTTATCTTTAAGGGCATAGATTATGGTGCCAAGACCCAGTACCAGCGCGACAATAATGGCCATCATTTCGCCAGATACGCCGACCCAGTGTGCGAGGATGGTCTCGATTCCCTGATTACTGATTCCTTGTGACTCGAGGTCAATGGCAAGAGGTCCGAAGACATCAATCCGCACTGGCGCCAACAAACCACGCAAGGTCATGTATGCCGTAATCGCCATGACAATCAATACGACGAGCGATTTGAGATTACCGCCGCCAACCCGTACCAACGTGCGCTGACCACAACCTGCCCCAAGAGTCATTCCCGCGCCGAAGAGAATTCCTCCGATCAGAAAACCCCCCAATCCAAAACTGGACCCCCGATACATGGTGGTATCGAAATCAACCCAGCCCAACTGCACCATTGCCTGCGAACCCAGAATCGCAATGCCGATCGACAGCATCCAGGCCCGAAACCGCACCCGGGATCCCATATTGATCCAGTCGCTGATTGATCCCATGATGCAAAAATGGGTCTTGTTGGCGATGGCGCCGAAAATGAGCGCACCCAAAAAACCGAGGAGCGCAACTTTATGAACTATCGACCATTCTTCCATTATTTATTGTTCTGTCTCTATTCTGTTCATCTAAGCAGGAGAACACTCTTAGCAACGGGTACGATGATAGCGAAATTCCTCAGTTCTAAACAAAAGGAACGAAAGAATCCGGTTATATAGGTATAAAGTGGTAAGTGGTTCGTGAAATCAACACCCTTTCCATTGCGGCTTTCGCTTTTCGGCAAAAGCTCTGGCGCCCTCCAGCTGATCTTCACTGGAGTAAAGTTTATTGATAGTCGGAAACTTTCTGCCGGTGATTCCATCAAGCGCATCCTGAAACCGCATATTCTCAGACGCTCGTGCGACCTCCTTGATTGCTGCAAAGACAAGAGGCGGCCCTTCAGCCAGCATCGCTGCAAGTTCGTGAGCACGCGCGAGTAGCTTATCCAATGGTGTCACTTCGTTGACGATTCCCCAGTGATGCGCTTCCGCGGCATCCATCCACCTGCCGGTAAACAGCAACTCCATGGCGATGTGCCAGGGGATGCGCTTGGGTAATTTCAAAGTGGCCGCATCCGCGATGGTTCCCGAGTTGATTTCGGGCAAGGCAAACGTGGCATGCTCGGCAGCAAGAATCATGTCCGCCGACAGCGCCCACTCTAATCCACCGCCACAGCAGATCCCATTCACTGCCGCGATGACAGGCTTGTTGAGATCTGGCAACTCCTGCAGCCCTCCAAAACCGCCCACGCCATAGTCGCTGTCAACGGCCTCACCTTCGGCGGCGGCTTTGAGATCCCATCCAGGACAGAAAAACTTCTCACCTGCACCCGTGATGATCGCCACCCGCAGATCGGGGTCATCCCGAAATCCGGCGAACACGTCTCCCAGTTCCCGGCTGGTTTCGACATCGATCGCATTCGCCTTCGGCCGATTCAGGGTCACCTGAAGAACGGCACCCCGTTGCTCGGTGAGCACGCTGCCGCTACCCATCAGCAGGGGCCTCCCTGAAAGCCCAATCTAGTTGTTTGCACTCGGGCATATCTCCTCCATTCGGATCCGATGCTGAAGACGGAAGATATCGCCTTCGCGGTAAGACTCAAAAGCATCCCGCACGCGTTGCTGGCGAATTTGATCTTCGGTGTAGCGGTTATACGCGTAGGACATCATTGACTCAACAAATTCGTCAAAACAACTGTAACGGTCTTCACTGAGGTAATACTGCCGCCGTCTTGTTAAGGTGCTGGCGCTGACACTAACAACTTTGTCGACCGCCTTTGCCGCCTTTGCCTGAACCTCGGTTTCGTCATGAAACGGCTGCGACACCTCTTGCCAGCTGCCGATAGGTTCCGGCTCAATCACAATAAGCCTGCCGGCATCGGTGAGCACCCGCTGCGCTTCTGCAAGCGCGGGCGACATCGACTCCTCAGGAACGTGGTGCAAGGACCAGTGAAACACCGCGATATCGAAACTGTCACTCGCAAGCGGGATAGCGCCGGCACTCGCGCGCACGCGCCATGCAGAGGCACCGCTACCCACTAGCGGATCGATTCCGGTAACGTTATAGCCATGCTGCGAGAGCGTATCGCTCAGCGCCCCTTCACCGCAGCCGATATCGAGGAGTCTACCGGTTTCCCCGCCGAGGAACTCAATCAGGGCGTCAACCGGTTTGGCCACCGAGGCTTTCGCAGGATCTGTACTCAATAAAGACATGGCTTATGATGCTCTCGCATATTGGAGTACCGCGTCAACGGCACACACGCCGCTGCCCTGGGGCCGAACCAGCAAGGGATTAATCTCAAGTTCCACCAGCGAATCTCGCTTTTCCATTACAAAATCTGCAACACTTCGCAAAGTCTCCAGCAATGTCGGCACGTCGCCAGCTTCACGACCTCGGTAACCGTTCAGTAAAGGATAAATCTTGAGCGAATGAATCATCTCCTCAAACTCACTGTCCCGCGCCGGTAGCAGCGCTACCCTACTGTCGCCCAGGAGTTCTGCGTAGAGGCCTCCACTGCCGATCATCATCCATGGGCCAATAACAGGATCCTGGCGTACACCCACAATCAACTCACAGACGGCATCAGTAATCATCTCCTCAACAAGCAGGATCGAATAGCGCGAGAATAGGGTTTTTGCTCCCGCAACGAGCTCGTCCAGATCCTCAATGCCCACCATGACCGCGCCAGCCTCGCTTTTGTGCAGTACTGCCGCATCACAGGCCTTAAGCACCAATGGATAAGTCAACAAGTTGGCCGCATTCTCTAGCGCGTCGAGAGAGTCCACACATTCACCACGAGGTACACTCACACCGAAAGCTTCGATCTCGCCCTTGGCCCGCGCTTCGTCACGGTTTTCGGCAGGTTGTTCCAGATGTGATCCTGGACCCGGCAGCCCCTTATCAAGAAACGGTCGACGCCAGGCCGCACCGATCCGGGATGCCGCCTGCGCCGCGTCCAAAGCCTGCCGAATACCGCATAAGGGGGCCACACCCATACTGACGAGATCCGTGGCAATCTTTTCCGGAAGACTTTCGGGAAGGCTTGCCACAACGGCAGTCGGCGCTTGGGTCTTGTCGACCGCCCGACTGATGGCGTTTACCGCGGGACCCCATGTCTCGAGGTTGCACCGGTCTTCGCGGGGAAAATCCAGCACCAGCATGGACAGGTCAAAGCCACAAGCAAGCATCGCACTGTAGGTGCCGAAAAGATCCTCTTCTTTGGTCCAGGCGAAGGTGTGATAGTCAAGGGGATTCGAGACGCTCACCAGTTCGTGCACCGTGGCGCGAACGGAGTCGTGCTGCTCAGATGTGAGTTCAGGGAATACGACATCCCGACCTATAGCCGTATCCGCCATCAGAGACGCTTCCCCGCCGGAACAACTCATAGAGCAAAGCCGGTTGCCTTTAAGGGGTCCGTGCACATGCAGCAGTTTGAGGCTCTCGACCAGGGTGTCGAGATCCTGAACCCGTGCGATACCGAGCCTTTTGAGCAATGCGTTGGCCGCCTCATCCGATCCCGCCATCGACGCGGTGTGGGAACGCGTGATGTTGGCGCCTTGTGTACTGACACCCGATTTAACGGCCACGACCGGAATTCGTCGCTCACGGACGAGACGCATTACCTTTTCCAGTTCCCGAACATCCGGAAAACCTTCTATATACAGCCCTATCGCCGAGACGCGGTCGTCTTCGACAAGAGTCTCCAGGACTGTGGCAAGGTCTGTCTGCGCCTGGTTTCCCAACGCGATCAGGTACGCCAGCGGCAGGCCCCGTGCCTGCATCGTGAGATTAATGCCAATGTTGCTGCTCTGGGTCAGCAGTGCAACACCCCGGTCGACCCGTCGCCCTCCATGCTGATCAGGCCATAAGAGCGCGCCATCCAGGTAATTGATCACGCCGTAACAGTTGGGTCCGAGAATCGACATACCTCCCGCGGACTGAATGAGTGCGTCATTGAGACTCTGCCCGTCCGACACCTCTTTAAAGCCTGAGGCATAACACACAGCACCCCCCGCACCTCTTTGCGAAAGGCTCCTGACAATATCAACCGTAATATGGCGGTTGACACCGATGAAACTCGCGTCTGGGCTGTCGGGGAGTGCCTCCACACTTTTGAAACAACGATAGCCCTCCACCTCAGCGGCAGTGGGATGGACAGGCCAAATGTCTCCATCAAACTCCATGCGCCGACATTGACGCACGACTTCCCGGGCCTCGTGGCCGCCAAACACCGCAATACTGCCGGGTTGGAGAAGACGCTTCAGGGACAAGGCTGACAGATCAGGTCCAGCGGGGGCGCAGCATGTCCCGCGAGATAATGTGGCGCTGGATTTCGCTGGTCCCTTCCCAGATCCGTTCAACGCGGGCATCCCGCCAAATTCGTTCCAAGGGAAGATCTGACATGAGTCCCATCCCGCCATGAATTTGGATGGCCTCGTCGGCCACAAAGGCCAGCATTTCAGTGGCATGTAGTTTGGCCATAGCGTAATCGGTATCGGTCGCCGTACCGTGATCCGTGTTCCAAGCTGCCTTAAGTGTCAACAGTTCAGCCGCTTCCAACTGCATCTTCATCTCAGCCAATTTGAATCCAATCCCCTGGAATCTTCCAATGAACTGTCCAAACTGCTGGCGCTCCGCAGCCCAGTCGGTTGCATGCTCCAGGGCCCGGTATGCCCGTCCCAGACACATGGCTGCCACCTGCAGCCGGGTCGCGCCCAACCAATCGTTGGCAACATTGAAGCCCTGATGCTCAGCGCCTAACATTTGGGATACCGGCACCCGGCAGTTCTCAAATTCAAGAATGCAGTTGTGATAGCCCCGATGAGATACGCTGTGGTATCCCCGACGCACGGTAAACCCTGGCGTACCTTTGTCTACCAGAAACGAACTGATCAGCTTTCGGGGGCCGCGAGAGGATTCCTCTTCACCAGTCGCTGCAAAGAGGATTACAAAATCGGCGATATCTGCATGACTGATGAAATGCTTGGTACCGTTGATGATGTAATCATCCCCGTCGCGCTCTGCCCGGCACTGCATCGACCGAAGATCAGAACCCGCGCCGGGCTCCGTCATCGCCAGACAATCTGTCTTTTCTCCTCGAATACAAGGAAACAGGTAACGCTCACGCTGATCACCGATACAGGCCTGAAGAATGTTACTCGGCCGGCCGACAAGATACTGCAGGGCAAAGTTCGCCCGGCCCAGCTCTCGCTCCACCAAAGAAAGCGACACACTGTCGAGACCGCCGCCACCGAGTTCCTCCGGCATGTTGGCCGCGTAAAATCCCTGCGCAATCGCGCGCTCGCGGATCTGCTGAGCCAACTCAGGACGCACTTCATCTGATGATTCGACCTCGTCCTCGTAGGGATAAAGTTCCTTTTCCGCAAATGTGCGAGCGCTATCGATCAGCATTTTCTGCTCTTCGCTCAGCGAAAAATCCATCGATTTCTCCTTGTCTTGCCCTTTGGTTTGATAGTGACGGCCCCTACCGGTGTCATTTCGAAACTTGCTTACCGGGTCGATGATTTCGGACTAACCGCAACCCGAGCAATCCACCGATACATCGTCACGCACGAGCCGGCTTTCGTCAAGGCTCAAGGCCGCCGATTCATTCGTCTACCAAGATCATTTCACCACGACCGAACCTCTGAGTGCAGTGAATTTCACTGGTTGTCTTTCGAATGGAGCGTTCTGAGCGCGACACCCACTGGCAGCAAAACGGCCTTTGGGCGTGCGAAGTCTAGGTTAGGCCAAAGCGTTAATGCTTTGGCGGGGGCAAGATGGCCGATCAGGCAAATGCCGGATGCAGAAACTCTGGAGAGGCTGTGTCCTCGGACCCATCGAAGGTCACGGTCTCCCAGCAGTCCTGACGTTCATCCAGCTCACGAAGGAGTCGGTTATTGAGGCCATGTCCCGATTTATGGGCGCAAAAACTGCCGATCAGCGGACAACCCAAAAGATAAAGATCTCCGATGGCATCGAGAATCTTGTGCTTGACGAACTCGTCACCGTAGCGAAGACCGTCATCATTAATCACACGGAAGTCATCCATGACGATGGCATTATCCAGACTGCCGCCTCGTGCGAGTCCGGCTTCCTGCAGCGCCTCCACATCCTGGAGAAACCCAAATGTCCTGGCGCGACTGACTTCCTTGGCAAAGGAAATCTCGGAAAGATCAATCGTTGCCTCTTGGGCCGAAGACTGCATCGACGGATGTTCAAAGTCGATACTGAAACTCACTTTAAATCCGTCAAAAGGCTCAAAGCGCGCCCACTTGTCGCCATCATTGATCTCTATGGGCTTGCTGATGCGGATGAACTGCTTGGGAGCGGACTGCATCTCAATGCCGGCGGACTGGATGAGGAACACAAAAATTCCTGCACTGCCGTCCATGATCGGGACTTCATCTGCGTCGAGCTCAACGATGGCGTTGTCGATGTGCAGGCCCGCAAACGCCGACATCAGGTGCTCGACCGTGGAGACCCGAACACCCTTGTGTTCGATCGTGGTGGAAAGCCGGGTGTCGCTCACACGATCAAGTGCGGCAGGAATTTCCGCAACCGGATGAAGGTCGACCCGGCGAAATACGATCCCCGTATTAACGGGCGCCGGTCGGAGCGTCAGATAGACTTTCTTACCGGTGTGCAAACCGACGCCTGTGGCGCCGATGACATTTTTAAGCGTTCTTTGCCGAATCATCCTGCCTGATTTCCCAGTTTTTCGGGCTTTTGCACACTTTTAATGTGTGCATTGACTTAATTCTACACGGAAAAATCAGAAATTAGGACTTTTTTTGAAATATTTTTACCCCTTTTTTTGCAGAATTAGCCAAATTGGACGATTTCCGGAGATTACCTCAATCAGTCAGCCTGACGCCGCAAAAAGGCCGGCACATCCAGATAATCCATATCCACGGCGGCATTCCCCTGGACATCGACATCACCGGCAGCACGCGGCCGCCGGCGAATCACGGTAGGCACATCGTAATCGTCTTCATGACCGTTCGGACTCTCGCCTACTCCCGGGTCTTTGACCAGGCTGATCTGCGGCGCCTTGCGAATGCCTGTCGCCACCATGGTCACCCGTAGTTCATCTTCCATTTCCGGATCGAGGACGGTGCCAATCACCACAGTGCCGTCTTCCGACGCATACTCGTTGACGATTTCGCCAACCTGGGCAAATTCATCCAACTGCATATCCGGGCCTGCCGATACATTCACCAACAGGCCTTTGGCGCCATGAATATCCACTTCTTCCAGCAATGGACTGGATACTGCGCCTCGCGCCGCCTGCATAGCACGGTCCGGTCCTGTCGCCGTCGCTGAACCCATCATGGCCATTCCCATCTCCGCCATCACCGTACGCACATCTGCAAAGTCAACGTTGATGAGGCCGGGTCGCGTAATCAGCTCGGAGATGCCCTGCACTGCATTAAAGAGCACCTCGTTTGCCTTGCCAAAAGCCTCCAACAGCGTCACGTTCCCGCCCATCACTTCCATGATGCGCTCATTTGGAATCACGATCAGTGAATCGACCAGTTCGCCCAGTTCCTTGATCCCCTGGTCGGCGGCATTGATGCGCTTTTTACCTTCGAACGCAAACGGCCGTGTCACCACCGCAACGGTAAGAATCCCTTTTTCCCGGGCAAGTTGCGCAATTACCGGCGCTGCACCCGTGCCAGTCCCACCGCCCATACCGGCGGTTAAAAAAACCATGTCGGTTCCATCCAGAGCAGCCGCAATCTTGTCCCGGTCTTCTGAGGCTGCCTGGCGGCCGACCTCCGGATTTGCACCGGCCCCAAGACCGCGTGTCAGCCCCTCTCCCAGTTGCATCACCTTCGAAACGCCGGAACGGTGTAGAGCCTGGGCATCGGTGTTCGCGGCAATGAATTCAACCCCGTCTAGACTGGCTGAGATCATATGATCCACGGCGTTTCCGCCGCCGCCGCCAATTCCGATAACTTTAATGACGGCCTGCTGGCCGGATACTTCCATGAGTTCAAACATAGTCGTTCTCCTCAGATAGGGGTTGAACAAAAGACAATGGCTGTATGGGTAACCAAAAAGAAGATCGTTTGACAGGGATTGCGCTTTGCTGTGAGTGCGCCCATGCTCAATCCTCCTTCCATTGAGATGAAAACCAGCGTTTCATCTTGCTGACGAATTCAGCGGCAGGAATATCCGGCAAAGCGCGGGCGCTTCTTTTATGCTGCGTTGGGTGATCACGGCCGAACAGAACCAGGCCAACGCCTGTTGAGTAGGACGCATTACGAATCAACTCGCTGCGAGCGCCGTTGTATTGAGGTACACCAAGACGCACCGGCATGTGGAAGATCTCTTCGGCAAGTTCCACCATACCAGCCAGTTTGGCGCTGCCCCCGGTCAGCACGATCCCCGTGCCCAAGAGCTCTTCAAATCCGCTGCGCCTCAGTTCTGCCTGAATGAGCAAGAAGAGTTCCTCCACCCGGGGCTCAATCACGTCAGCGAGGGTTGTTCTCGCAAGCTTTCGGGGTGCACGCTCGCCGACACTGGGGGTATCAATCATCTCGCCCTCGGGAGCCAGCTGGACCAGGGCCGTTCCAAATTTCTTTTTCAACTCCTCTGCAGCCTGAGTAGGTGTTCTCAGGGCAACCGCAATGTCATTTGTTATCTGATCCCCTGCGACGGGCAGTACCGCTGTGTGGCGGATCGCGCCATCGGTAAACACGGCAATGTCGGTGGTCCCACCACCGATGTCGACCATGGCAACCCCAAGTTCTGTTTCGTCGTCATCGAGAACAGCATAACTGGAGGCGACCTGTTCGAGCACGATTTCCTCGACGTCGAGCCCGCATCGGGTGATGCATTTGATGACGTTCTGGGCGGCGCTGACCGCGCCCGTAATGATGTGGACCTTGGCCTCAAGACGAACGCCGCTCATGCCAATGGGCTCGCGAATGCCGTCTTGTCCATCAATGATGAAGTCCTGGGGAAGAATGTGCAGCACCTGCTGATCATTCGGGATAGCCTGCGCCTGCGCCGCATCAAGTACCCGTTCAACATCTTCAGCGCCGACCTCATCTCGATTCTTGATGGCGGCGACGCCGCTGGAGTTCATGCTGTTGATATGTCCCCCGGCAATACCCGCGTAAACCGAACTGATCCTGCACTCCGCTGTCAGTTCTGCCTCCTCGATGGCCTGTTGGATCGACTGTACGGTGGAGTCGATGTTGGCCACCACACCTTTACGCAAACCCCTTGAGGGATGCTGACCTACCCCTAAGATCTCGATTTCCTCGTTTTCTTTCACTTCGGCGACCACGGCCAACACCTTTGAAGTGCCGATATCGAGCCCGACAATGATTTCGTTAGTGAGTCGCTTGGTCATAATGTTCGGATCAACCTCTAGCTTCCTGAAAGTCCGGCCAACTGCACCGCTGTCCCGGCGTCCCCTTGCTCCCACTGAACCGCAAATCCGCTTGCGTAGCGCATATCGACTTTGCCGATAAGGTCCGCCTTCTCTTTAAGGGCAATGGTGAAACTGCGGGTAAACCGATCCACTTTCTCAACCACCCCGTCGCGGCCGAGCAGCAATTCAAACCGTGCCTGCGCAAGGAGACCCTCTGAAC
>DDZY01000145.1:1047-3207 GCA_002346525.1 Proteobacteria bacterium UBA2996 | reverse complement strand
ATTTGGGACCGGGGCCTCATCTACCAGGACTACAAAGTCGTTCCCTACGATCCCAGAATCGGCGCCACCCTGTCTTCCCACGAGGTGGCCCAGGGATACCGCGAGACGGTTGACCCTTCGGTGACGGTGCGGTTCCGGCTTTTAGACGAAGACGCCTCATTTCTCGTCTGGACCACCACCCCCTGGACGCTGCCTTCAAACCTGGCGCTCGCGGTCGGCGAAGACATCGAGTACGACTATGTGGAGTTTGCAGGCGAAACCCTGATCCTGGCAAAAGCCCTCGTCCATTCAGTACTGGGTGAGGAAGACTTCAAACTCGTCAAGACGGTCAAAGGCCGTGACCTGGTGGGCCGTCACTATCACCGCCTTTTCGATTACCTCGATGCGCCCGGCGATATCTGTCGTGTCCTGTCCGCCGACTTCGTAAGCACAGAGGACGGCACCGGCATCGTCCATGTCGCCCCCGCTTACGGCGTGGATGATTTGGCGCTGGGCCAAGCCAACGACCTGCCGGTCGTACACGGCGTCGGCCTGGATGGCCACTTCACCGAAGCCGTCACCCCGGTCGCCGGGATGTTCTTCAAAGAGGCGGATCCCGTCATCATCAACCTGCTGCAGGAGCGGGGCATCCTCTTCAAGGCAGAGGAATACACTCACAACTATCCCTTCGGCTGGCGGACAGGCGATCCGCTCATCTATTACGCGAAGAACGCGTGGTACATCAGGACCACCGCTATTCGTGAGCGCATGGTCGAGCTGAACCGAACAATTAATTGGGTACCACAATCCATCCGTGACGGGCGGTTTGGCAACTGGCTAGAGAACAACATTGACTGGGCACTGTCGCGTGAGCGTTTCTGGGGAACGCCGCTGCCGCTTTGGACCGACGGCGACGGCGATTACCTTTGCATCGGTTCTCTGGAAGAACTCGAATCACTTTGCGGCACTTCGCTGAGCGAGACGGATCTTCATCGGCCGACGATCGATGAAATCGAATTTACCCATCCGGAGAATGGCCGGCGTTATCGGCGCGTTCCCGAGGTCATTGACTGCTGGTTCGACTCGGGGGCCATGTCATATGCCCAGTGGCACTACCCCTTCGAAAACCAGGAAACCTTCGCCCAGCACTTCCCGGCCGACTATATCTGTGAGGCAATCGACCAGACCCGCGGCTGGTTCTACAGCCTGCACGCTATTGCCGCACTCGTCTCGGACAGCGTGGCTTACCGCAACTGTGTCTGCCTGAGCCATATTGTGGACAAGGACGGCAAGAAAATGTCCAAGTCAATTGGCAACATCGTCAACCCCTACGACGTCTTTGATCACATCGGCGCGGATTCGTTGCGCTGGTATTTTCTTGCCCGCCTGGCGCCGGAGAGCCAGAAAAGAATCTCCGTTGATATCGTGCGTGAGGTGGCGAGTTCTTTCGTCAACACGCTATGGAACACCTACGGGTTTTTCACCCTGTACGCCTCCCTCGACGAGATTGACCTCAATGACGACGTCGCGCTGGCGGATCGTCCGGAGATTGATCGCTGGGCATTGGCTTTGACGCACCACACGGTCCATACCGTGACGGAGGCGATGGATGCTTACGATGCGCGCGGTGCCGGGCAGGCCATAGAGACCTTCGTCGACCAGCTCAGTAACTGGTACATCCGGCGCAATCGGCGCCGATTCTGGAAAAGCGAAGTGGGTGTCGACAAACAGTCTGCCTATCTGACGCTGTACCAATGCCTGGACACACTGCAGCGTCTGATCGCGCCGTTCATGCCTTTTCTCGCCGAGGCGATGTACCAGAATCTCGTGTGTTCGCGGGAGCCAGACGCTCCCATCAGCGTGCATATGAGCGAGTGGCCTAAAGCCCCGGACGCGTGGCAGGACACCGCACTTCGGCAAGCCACCGAAGTCGTGCAGGATATTGTTGCGCTCGGCAGGGCGGCGCGCGAAGCCAGCCAGGTTCGTGTCCGCCAGCCGCTGGCGCGGCTTCTCGTCCGGGTTCCCACCGATAAAGCGCGTGAGGCGTTGCAGGAGCATGAGCAGCAGGTACTGGAGGAACTCAACGTCAAAACGCTCGAGTTCATCGCCGCCGACGCAGAACTGGTGAGCTACCGGATCAAACCCAACCTGCCGCGTCTGGGAAAACGCTACGGCAAACAG
>DDZY01000145.1:0-648 GCA_002346525.1 Proteobacteria bacterium UBA2996 | reverse complement strand
CCTGACCGTTGGCAAGGAAAGCATCACTTTTGAAGCCGAGGATCTGCTCGTCGAAACCGAGTCGGCCAAAGGGTATGCCTGCGCGGAATCCGGAGGCCAGCTCGTGGCACTCGATACCACCTTGGACGATGTCCTGATCCGCGAGGGCATTGCCCGAGAAATTGTGCGGACCGTACAGGATGGAAGAAAGCAGGCGGGGCTTGAAGTCTCAGATCGAATTCGACTGCATGTTGATGGGTCAGCCCTTGTCAGCGAGGCACTCACCGAACACCACGAGTGGATCATGAACGAAACCCTCACGGCCGAATGGTCTAGCACAGTCTTTGACACCGGGTTTTCCCTGGAGCGCGAGCTTGACGATCACCAGTGGCAGATCGTGCTCGAAAAGACTGCCCGCGGCTGACATTAACCACCTCGGCGCGGCATGAGAGGTATTGGGCGCTGGCCCCAAACTGCCCATCACGATGCCCATCAACGGCGCAATCTTTGCGCCGTTGATTCTTAAACGGTCTGCTAGAATCCGGCCGTTTCGTCACAACATCTATCGAAGTAGCACGGAGGAGAAGCAATGGCTAGCAGTTTTCTTTTTACCTCAGAGTCTGTCTCCGAGGGTCACCCGGACAAAATGGCCGACCAGATCTCGGATGC
>DDZY01000149.1 GCA_002346525.1 Proteobacteria bacterium UBA2996 | reverse complement strand
GACTTGATCGAGGAGGGTGAGCCAGGAGCAATATGACGGTTCATACTGTAGACCACGTCCGCTGCCGTCAGTTCACCACCGTTATGGAACGACACACCCTTGCGAATCTTAAAGGTGTACTGTGTGGCGTTGTCATTGACGCTCCACTCTTCGGCCAGTTCCGGGTGCAGGCTCATGTCATCCCAAACCTGGATGAGCCCGTTGTACATCGCATTTGCACGCGAGTAGTCGATGGTGGATGTCCCGAGAATCGGGTCCAGTGTATCGTCAGGCCCATGCAGGTTGGATGCAAAGATCACCGACCCACCACGGGTCGGGCTTGCGGCCAAGGCACTAGCCGAACTCAGCAAACCCCCGGCTGTCGTTGCCGTGATTCCGAGCGCGCCCATAGCGGCCAAGAACTCACGGCGGTTGACGTGCCCGTCACGGTACATCTGTTGGAATGTTTTGATTTCTTTCATCTAACTAACCCCTCTGATGATTGATGGGCCCTGCTGACCAAGTTTCCTAGGCCAGCAGGGCAGGTAAAACTAACGACTCAGGCCTCGCGCCAGATGTGTTCGGCCCAACCGGTGCCTCCGAAACTACCCAACGGACAGTTTGAGAAGCCCTTAATATCGCTGGCATGCGCATCGAGAATATTGGTGTGGTACGGAATCACAATACCGCTTTCAGTAGACACCAGTTTCTGCATCTCACAGTGCATCTCATGGCGCTTGACCGGATCAGTCTCTGCAAGAGAATCCTTAAGCAGTTGACCCATGCGGTCGCTGTTCCAGTAGGTGTCGTTCCAGTTACCATTCGGGCCAAACTGAATCGACATCATCATGTTGGCCGTCGGGCGCTGGAGCCAAGACACCACGTTGAGCGGCTCTTTCATCCATACCGCACCCCAGTAACCGTCGGCAGGCACTCTCTTGAGCTTGAGATCAAAGCCAATCTTTTTGCAGTCCGCCTGCGCGATCAGCATGGCATCTTCGATTCCTGAGGCTACCGGTGCCACGTACAGTTCAGCTTCTGAATAGCCAGACTTATTGAAGTGCCACTTCGCTTTTTCCGGATCAAACGGTTTTTGCGGCAACTCATGGCAGTGATCTGCACCATATGAGGCATTGACCGGATGGTCATTACCGACGGTACCGTGACCTTTCAGAACCTTTCGAACCATTTTTTCTCGGTCCATTATGTAGCGAAGACCTTCGACAAAGTCATCGTTACTGCCGGGCTCGGTGTTCTTCAGGCAGCAGATACCGCCGTAAAGGCCTGCCGGCGTCGAGAGGACCGTATGTTTTCCAGTACCCTCAATTCGCTTAAGCAAATTGTTGGGCGGAATAATGATCATATCGACACTGCCCGCCATCAACGCGTTAGCACGAGCCGTTGGATCGGTAATTGCAGTCAGTTCGATACCGTCCAACCATTGGCCAGTATCTCGCCAGTAGTTGTTGTTGCGTGAGTGAACAGACTTCACACCAGCCTTGAAATCATCCAAGAGATAGGGGCCCGTACCCGCACCCCACTTGTCCATCGTATTCTTTTTGATGATCTTGGCTTGGGGGACCGTTAATTTGTACGGGATATCTGAGTCCGGCGATGAAAGAGAGAGTTTTACCGTATATTTATCGACGGCCTTCCATTCGATAACATCCGAGAAGTAAGACTTAATCGAAGAAGGCGAGCCAGCCGCAATATGGCGGTTCATACTCCAAACAACATCGCTTGCCGTCAGTTCACCACCGCTGTGAAAGGAAACACCCTTGCGAATCTTGAAGGTGTACTCGGTGGCATTGTCGTTGACACTCCACTCTTCGGCAAGTTCCGGGTGCAGACTCATGTCGCTCCAGACCTGGATGAGTCCGTTGTACATCGTGTTGGCCCGGGTGTAGTCGATACTCGACGTCCCGAGGATTGGGTCCAACGTGTCGTCAGGTCCGTGAATATTAAAAGCACAGATCACAGACCCGCCGCGACTCGGACTGGCTGCTATTGCACTCGCCGAAGTTAGTAAACTCCCTGCAGTGGTTGCGGTGATACCGAGCGCCCCCATGGCTGCCAGGAACTCACGGCGGTTAACGTGCCCATCACGATACATCTGTTGAAACGTTTTGACTTCTTTCATTTGCATCCTCCTCCAGAGGGGGTCAAGGTTCAATTGTTTGGAACTGCTCTCGGTCTATTCACCCACTCTTGTCTTGTCTTCGACTGAATATATATGCCTACGTGTTTGCGGGTAAGGGGGCAATTGACCTATAAATACCCGGCCCAGTGAAACATATAGGTTCTAGACAGTCAACAGTTGCAGGCCTGTATACCTAGATCCCAGCATCTGCCTGCTTTATAAGAGATTTCTGATTGGAGGATATCGTCGTTCAAATAAAACGTATGCGCCCTCAGAGAACGTGCACAAAACGGACCTGAGCATAAACTACTTGTTATGAGTCACAATAAAAATTTTCCTACCAGGGTAGTCGGAATCTTCGCGGGACTACTCGGACTCTTTTTAATTTCCACCAGTCCGTCGCTGGGCTCCGGATGCCCCTGCAACTACACACCGGCGAATTTGATTGATGTCGTCACGGCAGACACCCTTTTGCTTGAGGTAGCCGATATCGAGGAGACAGTGCAGGTCGCTGGTATTCGCGTACCCCGGCTAGAATCCCAAAGCGGATCCGATGAGGCTTGGTGCAAAGCTGAAGGGGGAAAAGCGATTCAGGCTCGGGATTATGCTCGAACCTTGTTGTCGGAGGCTGCAGAAATTTCGATAGACGAAACCGAACGGCTTGCATCGGGAACACTCATAGCGGTGGTGTATATTGACAATGTCAGTTTCGGACAAGAACTACTCTACGAATATCTTGCAGTCGAAACCGGAGAAGTAGCTAACTGGTGCCCCTGAAAGAAAATATGAAATTTGCAACAGCAGACCTTTTTGATGCCTACGCAGATCAACTGCAGGTCTGTGAACCTATCTTCTTAGACTTTGGTGGCAACACTGACTTCTGCGGCGCTATCCGGACGCTGAAAATCTTCGAGAGTTTCGCGATGACCAAAACCACGCTAGCGACCGATGGTGACGGTTGTATCCTCGTAATTGATGCTGGCGGATCGTTACGCTGCGCAATGCTCGGTGACAAACTTTCACAACTGGCAATTGATCATGGCTGGAAAGGGATACTGATCAACGGCTGCATACGAGATAGCGCCGCGATTTCAAATTTGTCCATCGGAGTCAAGGCGCTCACTACTAATCCTACACGCCCCTGTTTCGAGGGTGAGAGTCAACTCGATATTCCCGTGCGGTTTGCCGGCGTGACATTTCGCCCGGGGGATTTCCTTTATGCCGATGCCGATGGTGTTGTAGTCAGTCAGCACAACCTTCTTGAGAACGCTTAGCGCCCAAAACGGCAACACGCTGGTAATACAGCAGATGCCAATAGAAACACTTGAGCGGAGCACTCATGGCTCGACGAAAAAGCACTAAGCGTGCACAACCGCGCGGTATCGAACAACTCGCCCCAGGGCCTGTGGTCAATCCGCTCGAGCCCGTCTCGATTCTCTCGGAGGAAGAGGTGGCTTCGCTGCACACGGCCTCCCTTGAGATCCTGAAAAAACACGGCATGCGGTTTTCCCTGCCGGAGGCCCGAAAGATCCTGAGAGAAGCCGGTGCCAGTGTTGACGAAGATGACACCATGGTGCGATTCGATCCGGATCTCGTCATGGAATATGTCGCCAAAGCGCCCGGCGCATTTACGCTGCATGCACGAAACCCGATTCATCACCTGCATCTGGATCAACGGCATATCAATTTTTCAAGCGTCAGCAGCGCGCCTCACGCCACTGATTCGCTCAACGGCCGTCGAGCCGGCAACCGTGAAGACTTTGAAAATTTCCTTAGGCTCACGCAGATGGTGAACGTTGCGCATGGTTCCGCCGGCTATCCGGTCGAGCCAATCGACATCGATGTGCCGATCCGCCATCTTCATGCGACCCGATCGATCGTGACGCTGACAGACAAGACCTTTCGACTGTACAACCACAATCGGCAACGCACGCTGGATGCTCTGGAGATGACGCGGATCGTTCATGGCCTGAGTCGAGACGCCTTCGAGGAAACACCCTGCGTGTTTGCATCAATCAACCCGAACTCTCCGCGCGAGTACGATGCGTCGATGCTGTGGGGCATGATCGAATGCGCGCTTGCCGGTCAGGTGCTGATGATTTCTCCCTTTATCCTGGCAGGCGCCATGGCACCGTCTTCGCTCGCTGGCGCGTTAGCCCAGCAAAACGCCGAGGCACTTGCCGGTATAGCGTTCTGCCAGATGGTCAGAGCCGGTACCCCGGTGGCTTACGGCGGATTTGTCTCCAACGCCGATATGAAAAGCGGGGCCCCCGCCTTTGGCACGCCTGAGCACGTCAAGACTACGCTGGTCATTGGCCAAATGGCGCGCCACTATGGGCTGCCCTACCGGGCCGCAAACGCCAACGCCTCAAACGCAGTCGACGCCCAGGCCGCATACGAGTCACAAATGTGTTTGTGGGCCTGTCTGGTCAGCGGAGCGACCTATGTCTATCATGGTCTGGGCTGGCTTGAAGGCGGCCTCAGCGCGTCTATCGAAAAGTTCATCGTAGACGCCGAGATGATTCAGGGAATCATTGAGGTGATCCGGCCAATCGATTTCTCACCTGATGAACTGGCGGTCGATGCTATCGGTGAGATTCCCCCCGGCGGTCACTTTTTCGGCAGCGCGCATACCATTGAACGGTACGAGCGTGCCTTCTATCATCCGATGCTCTCAGACTGGAGAAACTTCGAAACCTGGAGCGAGGCCGGCGCACTCGACGCGACCCAACGGGCGGCAGCGATTGCAGAGCGCCTTCTCAAGGAATACCAGCCGCCGCTCTTGGATGACAGCATCGCCCTGGCGCTGGATGAATTTATTGCAAAACGAGAAGCAGAGGGCGGCGCCCCGCTGCAATAGCCATTATGAAAATCGCGATTATCGGCGCTGGCGCCATGGGATCCGTTTACGCGGCCTTTCTTGCTGAAGCAGAAAACGAGGTGTGGGCCATTGATCTGTGGCGTGAGCACGTTGATATCATCAACCAGCAAGGTCTCAAGGTTTCAGGTGCCAGCGGCGAGCGGACGGTTAACGGAATAAACGCCTCCACCGATATTACC
>DDZY01000098.1 GCA_002346525.1 Proteobacteria bacterium UBA2996 | reverse complement strand
GGCCATCGCCGTTGAAGTCGCCGATACAGACTCCGCCACAGACGAAACCGGAACTGTTGAGTCGGCTGAGCGGATGATCCATCGCCATCCGGTGCGAAAACGCCACGCCGGTCTGAGCCGGGGCCAGTTTCTCAAACAACGGCGCCCCCTCGATCCGGGCCGTGCGGTCGGGCAGCGGCTCAGACTCGATGGTCGAGCGAGGAGCACGATCACAGCCGGCTGTAAGTAACAGCAGGCACGCCCCCCAATTTAGGCAGTTTTTGCTCATCGGCCGGGAATTCCTCCGATAACAATCCGGATTTGTCAATCGACATTCTGCAATCCCACACCTATTTTTCCTACCGCGTGAAGGTTGCTCGGAAGAACAGTGAGGATTGGCTCAGACTCCTCCAATTGATTCGGATTCTCAGTATTGCCCTTTGCCTTTCGTCGGCTGGTTGCTCCCAGAATACGACCCAGGAAGAGTCCAACCCTGTTCCATCCACAATTGAACCGAGTGTTGCTCCTGTTGTCGAGGGTATCCAAACCGCCCCGGGGCTCGAGCAAACCACCTTTATCGCACCTCTCACGGACGCCTACAATCGTATCGATCCCACCGAGGACGGTTGGGATAGTGAGGCATTCAGCGCTGCCGCGACCAAACAACTCAAACTCCTGGCAAAAAAACTGTCCGTTCCCTCGAAACTGTCAGGTGATTCCATTTCAAAATTCTTTGTTCAGGACACCTCCTTGAATCTGCAACTTAAGCCAGACAGATTATCAGAGTTTTACCGTGGCGCCGAATTCCGTATCAAACGTGGCGACCCTGAGTCCGCACCCTCTCATGTTGACCCACTCGTTGCCTTCCAATCTCTCCTGTCTACCATTCAATCCACCAACGCACTTCAAACTGAAGTTAAACTCTACAGGGTGGACACGGCCCAAAATGATTTTACAAGCCATGTTCTGTTTAACGCCACTGGCCAATCCACCGAGGGGCGAAAACAAATCAACACCGAGTGGCTTTGCCATTGGACAACAGACACCGAAACACCGCGTATCAAAAGGATCACTCTCCTTTCCTACGAGGAATCCGCCCGAATTGCCAAAAATAAGTCCCCGCTTCTCAAGGACTGCACCGCCGACCTTCTTGGGCACAATCGAGCTTATCAGGAACAGTTGCTCCATTCCACCGACCACTGGCGTGCGCGCCTGCCCGTCAATCTCGGGATTGATGTTGTTGCCAACCACGGATTTGCATTAGGTGACGTGAATGGTGACGGGCTGGATGATCTATACCTCTGCCAGCAGGGCGGATTGCCCAACCGCCTTTTCCTCCAAAACCCCGATGGAACTCTAACGGATCACACCGCCCAAAGCGGCACAGACTGGCTTGACTACTGTGCGAGCGCATTGATCGTCGACCTTGATAACGACGGTGATCGCGACCTGGTTGTCTCGCAGGACTTCAAGCTGCTCCTGATGGAAAACGACGGTTCCGGCCGCTTCGAACTCAGTTTTGGTTCCTCCACCCACGCACAAACTTTTTCAATCAATGCTGCCGATTTCGATCTCGACGGTGACCTCGACATCTATGCCTGCGGCTACAACCCATCGGCTGACCGGGTACGTTCTGGAGCGCTCGGCGAACCGCTCCCTTATCACGATGCCCAAAACGGTGGAAAAAACATGCTTCTTCGGAACGATGGGGGGTGGCAGTTCAACGACGTCACCGAAACCGTCGGTCTTGGTCATAATAACAACCGATTCAGCTTTGCTGCTGCATGGGAGGATTACGACGACGACGGCGATCCTGATCTCTATGTTGCAAACGATTACGGACGAAACAACCTGTATAAAAATACCGGAGGCAGGTTTGTTGATGTCGCCGCCGAACTGGGCATCGAGGACATGTCTGCCGGAATGTCAGCTAGTTGGGCTGACTTCAACAGGGATGGTCGTCTTGATATCTACATCAGCAACATGTTTTCTGCTGCTGGCAATCGAATCACCTTCCAGCGCCAGTTTAAACCGGGCGCATCCGAAACAATGGTTGCTCAATATCAGCGTCACGCCCGAGGCAACTCACTCTTCCAAGCCGGTCCGGATGGAGGCGGGTTCAGCGATGTCAGCGTTGAGCAGGGGGTGACCATGGGCCGCTGGGCGTGGGGTTCCCGTTTCGTGGATCTTAACAACGACGGCTGGGAGGATCTTGTCGTTGCCAACGGTTTCATCAGCACGGAAGACACTGGCGATTTGTGAAGTGTCTATTGGCGGCAGGTCGTGTCGCAATCACCCGTCGGCAAGATCACTCCGGAAAATACCATGCGGTACCGGCAGGGATGGAAGGCGCTCAACAGGCTACTACACGAGGATCGTTCTTTCAGCGGTAACGAGCGTAATTGTGCCTTTCTCAACTGCCGGGGTACTGGTTTCGCCGACATCTCATCGGTCTCCGGATTTGATTTCCCCGATGACTCCCGGGCTGTCACTGCCGTTGACTGGGATTTTGACGGCGATCTCGACCTGTGGATGACAGCACGAACCGCTCCACGCCTGCGGTTTTTGAGGAACGATACAGCTGCCAACGCCGACTGGGTCGCCGTCAAGTTGTCTGGCAACGGTAAATCAACCAACCGTGATGCCGTGGGTGCGCGCGTCCACCTCTACCTTAAGAACCAGCAGAAACCCCTGATTCGGAGTGTGCACGCCGGCGATGCTTTCCTATCGCAATCGACCGGTTGGCTTCACTTTGGACTTGGTCCAAACGCGAGCATCGAAAAGTTATTGGTTCGTTGGCCGGGAGGAACACAAGAATCAATTTCAGGGATCGAACCAGGCAAGCGTTACCTCGTCACCCAGGGAGTCGCCGCCGCAAAAACATGGAGTCCGCCGTCCAACCGCAAGAGCCTCTCTCCCTCGCCACCCGCATTTCCCGATCCTGAACCTTCCGCCCGGATCGTGCTTTCTGCACGGCTGTCACCCCCTCCGGTCTACATTCAATCCGAAAGCGGTGTGTCCGAACTTCCGGCTGATCAATTAAAGGGACCCTTGCTCATCAATCTCTGGGCGAGTTGGTGTGCCCCCTGCATCTCTGAACTTCGTGAATGGACAGCGGCCGAGTCCAGAATACGCTCAAAGGGTCTGCGTATACACGTTCTTCACGCTGACCCTGAAAATACTGTTTCTGCCAGGCGGACATTGGCCAAACTGAAATTCCCTTTTGACGCCGATAACGCGACCTCCCAAACCGTTCGCAACCTTGATCTCTTCCAGCGATCCCTTCTTGACCGATGGTTGCCCATGCCGGTCCCTGGCAGTTTCCTCCTGGATCGTTATGGACGCGTGGCTGTTGTCTACAAGGGTCCGGTCACTGTCGATCAACTCCTAGCGGATATCGATCTGCTTGATGCCAATCCGAACCTCTGGCGAGACCATTCCGTGCCGTTTCCCGGGCGATGGGTTGGGCCTCCTCCAGATATCGATCCACTCCGAGTCAACAGCCAGTTCGTTGATCACAACGAGATTGCCGAAGGTCTCAATTATCTCCAGCGACACGTCGCAGTCGCGGAAACTATCCCCGGGACCAAGCCGAAGGATCTTGCCGATATTCATTTTGTCATCGGAATCATTCTGCAGGAACGCAAGCAAACTGAAGCTGCACTTGAGGCGTTTGAGAAAGCACGGGTAATGAATCCGCACGATTTTCGAATTCACTTCGAGCTCGGGTCCATCCTGCTCAACTTGGCCCGCTATGAAGAGGCACTCACTCGCCTGAATGACGCCCAAACAATTAATGCCACCGACGTTCAACTCAAGCGGATCCTTGGAAAAGCCCATTTCCTTTTCGCCAACTCTCTCCGCGACGATGGTCAAATCTCCGAAGCCATTGCAAACTATCAAGACGCCCTCCGCAACGACACCAAGCGACTTGATGCCGCCAATCATCTTTCATTGCTCCTGGCGACCACATCGAACGAAGCACTCCGAAGCCCGGCCGAGGCACTTGCATTGGCTGGGCGCCTTTGCAAGATCACTCAAAACAAGAACCCCGAGTTCCTGGACACCCTTTCCATCGCCTATGCTGCGAACAAGAACTTTGAGTCCGCTGTCGCCTCTGCCCAACAGGCTCTTCAAATCTGGGAAAAATCGAATAATCCCGCTGCTGCCGCCACTCGTTCTCGCCTTACCCTCTACACCGACAAACAGTAAGTAGACAACAGTACGCCTTGCCTTTGTGCAGTATGTCTTGTACCTCGGTGGTGTCCTGCCGGTGTGAATGTCAACGGCGGTTTTGATTTGAACCTTAACCAG
>DDZY01000240.1:1391-4732 GCA_002346525.1 Proteobacteria bacterium UBA2996 | reverse complement strand
GCCATCGCAATCTGCCGGGGTCTGGTAATCTGGCGATTGCGGCGCTTCGAATGCAGGTCTGCAATCCGCATTTTGAAGTACTCAGCCACGGTCTTCTGGATATTCTGAATAGTGACCCGTCTCTCCTGAAACACCAACAGATCGCGCAAGGCCTCGCGAGTCAGTTCCAGATCGATGGGCCTACCCGTAAATCCGCTGCTGGCCACAATCCGATGCAGCGCGCCCTCAAGCTCACGAACATTGGAACGAATCTGCCGCGCGATAAAAAAAGCGACCTCATCTGGCAGGTGCACCCCTTTTAGTTGCGCCTTATGCTGGAGAATAGCCACCCGGGTCTCAAGTTCCGGCGGATCAATCGGCACCGTCAGGCCGCTGCCAAACCGGGAAATAAGCCTTTCCTGAACGCCGGTAATTTCTTTTGGGAACCGGTCGCTGGTGATAATGACTTGGCGCTGGCCCTCTATTAAAGTATTGAAAGTATGGAAGAATTCTTCTTGTGAGTGCTCCTTTCCCGAGAAGAACTGAATGTCGTCAATCAACAAAGCGTCAAGCGAACGGTAATACCGCTTAAAGTCGTTAATCGCATTGTGCTGCAGGGCTTTAACCATATCCGCAACAAAACGCTCGGAGTGCACATAGACCACTTTGGCCTTGGCCTGGTTTTCCATCACCAGGTTGCCCGCTGCCTGCATCAGGTGGGTTTTACCCAATCCCACACCCCCATATAAAAACAGGGGGTTGTAAGCCCTGCCAGGATTTTCTCCCACTTGCCGCGCAGCTGCTCGCGCCAATTGGTTGGACTTCCCCCCAATATGGGTATCGAAGGTAAAAGCAGGATTAAGGCGGCCCTCAAAACGCAGCGGACTTAATCCAACCTTGTCGATCTTCTCCCGGTCCCTTACTGAATCGTTCAAGCCCGAAACGGAAGACGGGGTTCCAGTACCTACCTCAACCTTAAGATCCAGCGGCGTGGTGCTAAAACTGTTCGCCATCTTTTGGACCTCATCGAACATTTCCTTGACGATGAAGTCCCGGACAAATTGATTGGGAGCAAGCAGTTTCAGATCTTTCCCCTCCTCGATCGCTTGAAGCGGCCGAATCCAGGTATTGAACTGTTGTGGGGAAAGGTCATCCTCTAGGCGCCCCAAACACAGGTTCCAGACCGCAGACAATACTAAATCTCCTAAAATCCAATGGTTTGGGGAAATCCACGCAAATAACCGGATTTGGTGTACGCGGCGCCCTTATTTCGACCCTAGTTTAAAGGCTGATAATATTTTTATCCACAAGTTAACGAGAAAAAAATTTTATCCACAATATACTTAAAATTGCTGGAAAACAGGAAATTATTGACTTTTTCTCCACTAAAGATGTAAATTCCAGCGCCCTTTTGCGCTTTCGGATTTAAATTCGTCATGAAAAGAACCTTCCAGCCCAGTGTGGTCAAACGCAAACGTCGCCATGGTTTTCGGGCGCGAATGAAAACCCGAGGGGGTCGCGCAATCATTAACGCTCGGCGCGCCAAAGGCCGGGCAGAGTTAAGCGCTTAAGCGCAGCCCGCGCGAACCGACGCGCGGCCGTGGTCGATCACCATTTCTCCGGGGCTTACCGCCTACTGCGCGCCGCAGAATTCAAGGCCGTACTGAAAGAGCACTGCAGTAGCAAGGACCAGTTCTTTGTTGTCTACGCGAGGGAGAATAGACTCGCACGAGCAAGGCTCGGCATTACGGTATCGAAAAGGACATCGCGAAAGGCGGTTCAGCGTAATCTGATAAAAAGATTAGTAAGAGAATCTTTCCGGTACCATGCCCCGGACGTGACAGGCCTTGATATCGTCGCCATTGCACGCCACCCCAGTGCGTTTGCCAATAACAAGGATGTTTGCCAAAGCCTCAAGAGACATTGGCGCCGGATAAATAACCAATGCAGAAAATCTTGATTATGCTTCTTAAAGGGTACCGGTACCTCGTCAGCCCGTGGTTTGGACAATCCTGCAGGTTTTTTCCTTCATGCTCCTGTTATGCCATTGAGGCAATCGAAAAACGCGGTGCGTTGACTGGCTTGTGGCTGACACTTCGCCGGCTTGGCCGTTGCCACCCATGGCATCCCGGAGGCTATGACCCTGTCCCGGACAAAGATGGGGCCGAACCGCGCGGCGAGTTGAGCTAAATGGATTTTCAGAGACTGATCCTGTTTGGCGCGTTGGGCATGGTGCTGCTGTTGTTGTGGCAGTCCTGGCTTGAATACGAAGCGGACAAGAACAGCACGAGATTCAATACTGCTACATCGACCCAATCGACAACAGCACAAAGCGTCGGCAAAAACACCAGCCAAGCCGATGCTGATGATGTCCCCCAGGCGCCGACGGTTTCCGCGGCTACCGAATCCGCAGATACGCCGTCGCCAGTTCCCGTAAGTCAAAGCCTGCCCGCAGAGCGCCGAATCATCGTGGAAACTGACCTCGTCCGGGCGGAGATTGATACCAAAGGTGGCGACTTGAGACATCTTTCCCTTTTGACTTATCCCGTTTCGCTTGAAGAACCGGACGTCCCGTTTGTATTACTGAATGACTCAGGGGCCGATCTATTTCTGATCCAGGACGGTCTTTTGAGCACGGACAAAGACGCGCCCAACCATCACACGGTCTTCTCCACCGACCGTGAAAACGTGACCCTGTCTCCCGGCGCGGACAGCGTCGACGTGCACCTCGACTGGACATCAGAAGACGGCATCCGGTTTCGGAAAACGTTTACCTTTTTTAGGAACAGCTATTTTGTCGACGTGAGCTTTACGGTGGAGAACCAAAGCAGCGAGGCTTGGTCAGGATACCGATATTCCCAGATCCTGCGCACCCAAGTGGCAGAATCGAGCAGTGGACTCGGGTTTCTCGGCCGGCTGCCGAGTTACAAAGGCGGCGCGATCTTCACTCCGGAAGAGAAGTATCAGAAGATCGATTTTGAGGAGATGCATGAGGCAAACCTGGCACGGCCGACTCCCTCAGGCTGGGTTGCAATGCTTCAACATTATTTTGTGGGCGCACTCCTTCCCAGTGCGGGAACCGGCTATGAGTTCTACTCGAACGTGACCAACCGGGACACTGGTCCACGTTACATGATCGGCTACAAGACAACGCAGCCGACCGTTGTCCCCGCGGGGAGCGCACAAGAACTGGAAGGCGAGATATACATCGGGCCAAAAGAAACCGAACGGATGATCAAGGCTGACAACCAACTGGAACTCACAGTTGATTACGGCTGGCTGACACCCGTGTCATCGCCCCTTTTCTGGGTGATGACCTACATTAATCGGGTGGTGAACAACTGGGGCGTCTCGATTATCCT
>DDZY01000240.1:0-1009 GCA_002346525.1 Proteobacteria bacterium UBA2996 | reverse complement strand
ATGAAAAAGATGCAGCCCCGCATGCAGACGCTGAAAGAACGGTTCGGCGACGATAAGCAGAAGTTCCAGCAGGCCATGATGGAGATCTACAAGAAAGAGAAGATCAATCCGCTTGGCGGCTGCCTGCCAATCGTCATCCAGATCCCGGTTTTCATCGCGCTGTACTGGGTTCTGCTGGAGAGCGTCGAGTTGCGCCAGGCCCCCTTCGCCTTATGGATTAAAGACCTTTCGCTGCAGGACCCGTACTATGTGCTGCCGATCCTGATGGGCGCCTCGATGTTCGGCCAGCAATTGCTAAACCCGGCACCACTTGATCCGATGCAGCAGAAAATCATGATGGCGTTGCCGCTGGTGTTTACTATTTTCTTCCTGTGGTTCCCATCAGGCCTGGTCCTGTATTGGCTGGTGAACAACGTGCTCTCGATTGCGCAGCAGTGGGTGATTACGCGCAAAATTCAGGCCGCCGATAGCAATACTTAGGAGCCGGCCGAACGGTTTGCGGTTGGACCAGACAGACCCCTTGAGCCCTTCAACTCGAACTATCGCCGCAAGGGCGACGCCGCCGGGAGTGGGCGGTATCGGAATCATCCGCCTGTCCGGACCGGATTGTTCGCGCATCGCCCATGAGTTAACGGGCCGCCAACTCAAACCACGCGAAGCGACTGCGGCAGGTTTTCACGGCGAAGGCGGCTGCACCCTCGATTACGGGGTCGCAATGCTTTTTAAAGCTCCCGCTTCTTATACCGGTGAGGACGTGCTCGAACTGCATTGCCATGGTGGTCCGGTCATCCTGGACAGTGTGTTGGCTGAGGTGACGGCTTTGGGAGCAGATTTAGCGCGGCCGGGGGAGTTTACGGAAAGAGCATTTCTTAACGGCAAAATGGATCTCACCCAGGCTGAGGCTGTAGCCGACTTGATTAACAGTCAGACGGAGATCGCAGCGAGATCGGCGTTAAAGTCCCTAGTAGGGGATTTTTCGAGGGAGATATATGATTTATCGCGTGATTTA
>DDZY01000051.1 GCA_002346525.1 Proteobacteria bacterium UBA2996 | reverse complement strand
AAGATCCCGCGGTCCCGAACATGGTGACTTCGCGAGTAATCTGGCAATGGTGTTCGCCAAACGTGCAGGCCTGAAGCCGCGCGATCTCGCTGAAAAAATATGCGCGGCACTGCCCGCTTCCGATCTGCTGTTGCGTGCCGAGGTGGCGGGGCCGGGATTCATCAATCTCTTTTTGTCGCCGGCGTCTTATCAGGCGTTACCGGGGGAGATTCACTCACGCGGTGCCGCTTACGGCACCAGCAGCGCCGGTGCCGGTAAAAAGGTCATGGTTGAGTTTGTCTCCGCCAATCCGACAGGCCCGCTGCATGTCGGACACGGCCGCGGCGCGGCTTATGGCGATGCGCTTGCCCGGGTGTTGCGGGCTGCAGGCTATGACACGATCAGCGAGTACTACATCAATGATGCCGGTCGGCAGATGGATATTCTCGCGCTCAGCGTCTGGCTGCGATATCTGGAACTGTGCGGCGAAACCGTACCTTTCCCGCGGACGGCCTATCAGGGCGACTATATCTTCGATATCGCCGCAACCCTGCACCGCGAGGATGAGGCTCGGCATTACACCGAGGTCCAGCCGCTTTTCGCTGACCTGCCTGAAGAAGATGATCCCCTGCTGGATGCGCTGATCTCACGTGCCAAAACGATCTTGGCCGATGAAGGCTTCGGACGCATCCATGGCCTCGCCCGCGACACGCTGGTCGAGGACATCCGTTCAGACCTTGAGCGGTTTGGTGTGTCCTACGAGACCTGGTTCTCTGAGCAGAGCCTGATCGACAGCGAGGCCGTGAGTCGCGCCATCGAGTCGCTCAAGGAGACCGAGTTTCTTTATGAGCGTGAAGGCGCCTGGTGGTTTCGCAGCACCGAGTTTGGAGATGAAAAAGATCGCGTGGTGCTTCGCGCCAACGGCAACCATACTTATTTCGCCACCGATATCGCCTATCACCAGGACAAGATCCTGCGCGGGTTCTCGCACGTCATCAATATCTGGGGTGCCGATCACCACGGCTACATCAAGCGGGTCAAAGCGTCGATGTCCGCGCTGGGGCTGAATCCGGATGATCTCAGCGTACTGCTGGTTCAGTTTGCCGTGCTGTACCGCGGCGGCGCCAAGGTGTCGATGTCTACGCGCAGCGGAGAGTTCGTCACCCTGCGCGAACTTCGCGAAGAGGTCGGCCGGGATGCTGCGCGTTTTTTCTATGCGCTGAGAAAACCGGACCAGCACATGGATTTTGATCTGGATCTCGCCAAGTCCCAGTCCAGCGACAATCCCGTGTACTACGTGCAGTACGCTCATGCCCGCATCTGCAGTGTGTTTCGGCAGTTGGCGGAAAAGGGCATCGAGGCGGATCTCGCTGCAGCGGATCACGGGCTCCTGACCGAACCCCGTGAGGCCGATCTGTTGCAGAAGTTGTCGCGGTATCCGGAGGTGGTCGAATCGGCGGCGCGTGTCTATGAGCCGCACCAGGTCGCGTACTATCTGCGCGATCTCGCAAACGATTTCCATACCTACTACAACGCGCATCCGTTCATTGCTGCCGAGACGGATCTTCGCCTGGCCCGGCTGTCTCTGATCGACGCCACACGCCAGGTCATTGCGAACGCGCTTGACCTGCTGGGTGTCACCGCGCCAGAGCGCATGTAGGCAATGGCCCGAAACAGCCGCACCCGAAAAGCAAACGGCGGCTCACGTCTCACTTACGATGTTCTGCTGATGGTGTTGGGTATCGCGGTGGGCGTGGTCACCGTCGTGCTGTATCAGGGGGCAACAAGTGGAGACCCCGATCGCATGGGCGCAGGCATCAGCCAACTGCTGCGATCGTCAGATATCCCGGATCCGGAGTCTGCGCCCGGGGCCGTCAGCGCGGGCGTGGAAGCGCCTGCCCGGGCAAGTTTCGACTTTTATACGGTGCTCCCCGAGATTGAGCATGTCATCCCCGAGACCGACCTGCCCGACCCGGTAGAAGACGCCGTTGCAGCCGAGGACTCCGCAGAAACCCCAAAAGACCCGGGGACGCGAGGAAGCTTTTATATGCTGCAGGCCGCTTCCTACGATAATCGCCGTGAGGCTGAACGCATGAAAGCGCGGCTTGCGATTGCCGGTTTCGAGCCGAGCATTCAGCATATCTCAGTGCAGGGTCAGGGCGACTTTTTCCGCGTGCGCGTCGGCCCCTATCCGTCTATGGCAACGATGGAGAGCGCCAACCGCGTCCTCGCGGACATGAAGATCAGGGCGTTGCGACTCAAAGTCTCCCGCCAGCCCTAGATCACCGGGGCTCAGGGTCGCGACTGCAGCCACGCTGCCACCGCCGGCGGCACTTTCTGCTGTGCGCTGCGGCTGACATAAATCCCGATGTGACCCCCGTCGAATTCAAGCTCGCTGTAGTCCGTGCTTGCCACATGATCTGCTAGGGGCCGCGACGCCGATGCCGGTACCAGATGATCGGCCAGGGCATACACATTGAGCACAGGGCAGCGGATATCACCAAGATCAACGACTCTGTCATCAAGCACCAGCTCACCGCGAACCAGGGCATTGCGCTGAAAGAGGTCTCCGACAAATTTGCGAAAAGCCCTTCCCGCCTGGTCAGGACTGTCCGCTATCCATCGCTCCATTCGGGCAAAGGTGCGAAGCCCTTGAGGGTCATCGGCAAGATCAACGAGATCGAGATATTTTTTTGATCCAAGACGAAAGGGCTGCAGGGCAACAAACAGGGCATTGAGGAGCGCGCCCGGCACATTGCCATAGCAGCCCACCAGAGCGTCCAGATCCACCTTGCGCACCCACTGGGATAGGGTGTTGTCCTCAGTGTGAAAATCCACAGGCGTCACCATGGTGACGAGATTGCGCACGTTTTTGCTGTGAAGTGCCGTGTAGCAAAGGCTGAATGTGCCCCCCTGACATACTCCCAGCAGGTTCACTGTGCTCTCGTTACGAAGTGCTTTGACCGCCTCAACGCATTCATCCAGCATGGCGCAGGCGTAATCGGAAAAACCCCGATTCTGGTCCTGCTCGGAAGGGTCCTCCCACTCGACAAGAAAGACGTCCAGTTCCGACGCGAGCAGACCTTCGATCATGGAGCGGCCCGGTTCAAGGTCCAGCACCCACGGGCGGTTCACCAGCGCATACACGATGAGCACCGCGCACCGATCAGTCCGTTGTTCGCCCAGGCCATAACGCAGCAGCCGAAAGCCTTCCCCCGTGAGCACGGTCTCGTGGGGCGTGGCGCCGAGTTCCGGCAGGCCGATCGCGCCCAGCTGGCTCACGCTTTGTGTCAGCTGCCGGGTGAGTTCAGCCAGTTCCAGACCGAATTGCTCAGGTCCTTTCATGGCTTGGGTCCGCCTTTTGCCCCGGCTTTCTTGCGCCGCTTGTTCTTGGCTTTGTGAGAGGTAGTACCCGTGGCTCCTGCTTTGCTTTTCTTTACAGTTTTTGCCGTTGTATTGGTTTTGGATTTTTTGCTGACCCGTTTTTTTGCAGGGGAGGGGGGTGTGGTGTCAGTCTGGCGAAGCGCTTCAAGATCAGCGCGCAGCCGAGCCTCTCTGGCTTTTGCAGCAGCGAGTGCCTCCTTGAGTACGAAAGGATCATCCGGCTGAGGCGCCGAGCCGATGCCAGAGGCGAGCAGGAGTGCTACCTGCGCATTGATGAGCTCGCTGACCAGATCGGCATAGCGTTTGGTTACGCTTTGCCGGGCAAATGCCGCTTCTGCGCAACTGACCCAAAGGTCGTAGATCCCCCGCAGATCCCGCGCCGCGCTTGCTCCATCGAGCGCCTCGCGCAGGGCGTCAAAGGACTCGTAGCCGATCTTAAGCCAGGCAGCCTGCAGGGCAAAGGCCGCCTCACGGTAGCGCCGTGCGGCGGATCCCCATGCCGGATGCCCTTCATAGGAGGCGGCCAATTCGTCAAATCCGGGCGGGGCTGCAAGACCGCTGCCAAGGCTGGGTGCGCTCATCCCGCCCATCATCTGGAGCCAGTCCGTGGTGTCGGGCAGCCTGACCGGGGCAACGCTGGATTTGACGGTGTTAAGGTGCTCCGCGAGCACCTGATGCAACTCGAGGATGGCGGAGGCCCAGTCGGCCGATACGTCCGGATTCATGGGTCGATTCTAGTTCAGAAGCTCCAGATTTCCCGATCACCCCAGCGGCGGCGCGAAAATAAGATGTTGCTTTGCACTACTATCAGGCGGGTATTGAAGTTCGATATATTTGGTCTGGATCGGATCGTATTAGTAGAATAAGTTATTGATTTATAAATTTAAATATATATTTCCTAATAAATGTTGCACTGCATCAATCATTCTGTTATTGTGCAGTGCAACAAATTTTTTCCATCCCTGATATTGACGAGGACAAAACGATGAATTCCAACATGACCGACACTTATGGAACTGTCGCGAAAACGGCGGCCAATGCGGCCAACAGCGCCGGCCAGCTGATGGTCAAGAACATTGAAAAGATGATCGAACTGCAGATGGGTTCTGCCAAGGTTTACACCGACGCCCTGTTGAACAACGCCCGTGAAGCACTCGAAGTCAAAGATGCGCAGTCTGCGCGGTCCTACTTTGAAAAGCAGCCTGAGGTGGTTCGGGGTCTGGTTCAGAGAATGACCAAAGACTCCGGTGAGATCATGGAACTCAGCCGGGCTTACGCCGACGAGGCGCAGGCGCTCTTTAGCCAGTCAGCTGCTGACCTCGGCACGGTGATGCAAAAAGACGCCAACTCGGCCGACAAAGCGGCTTAATTGCTGGGGCGCCCCAAGGCGCTGTCTCATTAAGGCGAAGTTCTGGACAGGGAAGACCGGTCACCGCGGGTCTTCCCCGTTTTAAGTTGGGACGGAAGACAAACTTCAAGTCGCCCGGCATGATTCCCCAGCCGTGATGGTGTGACACAATGATCGAGTCCGTCTCATCCGATGCTAATCAGGCGCCCTGTCGGGGGGTTCAGTCCTCCGGCCTTCAAAATCGACAAAACGAGGTAGACCTCTCATGACATCTGAAACAGATGTAGTTATTGCAAGTGCCGCCAGGACTCCGGTCGGCGCCTTTAACGGCGGACTCTCGGCACTGCCGGCGAGTGAACTCGGCCAGGCTGCGATCATGGCCGCGCTCGAGCGCGCCGGTGTTCCTGCCGACGACGTCAATGAAGTCGTTATGGGCCAGATCCTGACCGCGGGCACTGGACAGAACCCGGCTCGCCAGGCCGCAATCGGCGCCGGCATCCCCGTGGAAAGCACGGCGCTCGTGCTCAACCAGTTGTGCGGTTCAGGCCTTCGCGCCGTGGCCGCGGGCTATCAGGCGATCCGCAATGCAGATGCCGACATCGTGGTGGCCGGCGGACAGGAGAGCATGAGCCAGGCACCGCACTGTGCCCATCTTCGCGACGGCCAGAAGCTCGGTGGACTGGAGATGATCGACACCATGCTGGTAGACGGCTTGCTGGATGTGTTTAACGGATATCACATGGGCAATACCGCCGAGAACGTCGCCTCGAAGTTTGGCATTTCCCGGGAGATGCAGGATGCCTTCGCAGCCGCTTCCCAGCAAAAAGCCGAGGCGGCGCAACAGGCAGGCCGCTTCAACGAGGAGATTGTTCCCGTGACGATCAGGGGCCGCAAGGGCGACACCGTCGTTGATACCGATGAACATCCGCGTCATGGCACCACAGCCGAGGGTTTGTCCGGTTTGCGCCCTGCCTTTGATAAAGAAGGCAGCGTGACCGCCGGCAACGCGTCGGGACTGAATGACGGTGCGGCAGCGACCGTTTTGATGAGTGCGGCCACAGCTGCTGAGCGCGGGATTACGCCGCTTGCCCGAATCGTTTCCTGGGCCACAGCCGGCGTTGACCCCAGCATCATGGGAACCGGGCCGATCCCGGCCAGCACCGCAGCGCTAAAGAAAGCAGGCTGGACGATAGACGACCTTGAACTCGTGGAGGCCAACGAAGCCTTTGCCGCTCAGGCCTGTGCGGTTAACCAGGAGATGATGTGGAACCCTGACCGGGTCAATGTGAACGGTGGCGCCATTGCCCTGGGTCATCCCATTGGTGCATCTGGGGCTCGGGTGCTGACAACGCTGCTTTACGAGATGCAGCGTCGTGAGGCGAGCCGTGGCCTTGCCACCCTGTGCATCGGCGGCGGGATGGGTATCGCGATGTGCATCGAGCGAAATTGATCACTCTTGGGATTCGGATAAAGATCGCACGCCATTCCGGCAACCCGTTAACCATGTTTAACGAACTTAAAGAAATTTAAAGAACGAGGACTCATAAGATGCCACACGCAGCAATCGTGACCGGCGGAACCCGCGGCATCGGGGCCGCCATATCGGTCGCCCTGAGTGAAGAAGGCCACAAGGTTGCGGCAACCTATGCCGGCAATGATGAAGCGGCCGAGGCTTTCAAGGCGCAAACCGGTATCAGCGTGTACCGTTTTGATGTAGCGGATTTCGATGAGTGCGCCGACAGTGTATCCAGGATCGAGGCGGATCTTGGTCCGGTTGGTATCCTGGTCAACAATGCCGGCATCACCCGCGACGGCACTTTGCACCGGATGGACTTTGAGCAGTGGAATGCGGTTTTGCAGACCAACCTTTCCTCGTGCTACAACATGTGCCGCAACGTCATCGACGGTATGCGCGATCGCGGCTTTGGCCGCATCGTCAATATCGGATCCGTCAACGGTCAGGCAGGCCAGTACGGCCAGGTGAACTATGCCGCTGCCAAGTCCGGCATCCACGGGTTCACCAAAGCGCTGGCGCTGGAAGGCGCGTCTAAAGGGGTCACGGTCAACGCTATTGCACCCGGCTACGTTGATACGGATATGGTGCGCGCGGTGCCGGAAAAGGTGCTTGAAAAGATCATCGCCACCATCCCGGTCGGCAGATTGGGCTACGCAAGCGATATCGCCCGGGCGGTGCAGTTCCTGGTAGCGGATGACGCGACCTTTATTACCGGCTCCACCCTGTCGATCAACGGTGGCCAGCATATGTACTGATGTGTGCCGGCCGCGGCTCGGTGCCCCCGGGGTGTTATTATTGCACCGCACAATAGCGGGGGCCTTAAGTCACCATGCGCACCATCAAGAAGTATCCCAACCGGCGGCTTTACGATACGGAAGTCAGCCGTTACATCACGATCTCGGATCTTCGCCAGCTCATCATAGAGGGCGAGGAGTTCGAGGTCGTTGACGTCGCCAGCGGTGATGATCTCACCCGGACGGTCCTGCTACAGATCATCAACGAACAGGAGAGCGGCGGCCAGCCGCTTTTCACGACAGAAATCCTGACGCACTTGATCCGTTTTTACGGCGGCAGTACGCAGAAGATATTCACCGACTATTTAAACCGCAGCCTGGAACTCTTTGTCGATCAGCAGCGGGTATACCAGGATCAGCTGACTGAGTTTCTCGGCCAGACCTCGGTAGGCATGATGTCCGAGATGGCCAAACGCAATCTTGAAGCCTGGCAGGATGTCCAGCAGAACTTCCTGCGTTCTGCGGGTCTCGTCAAGGATGATGCGGGCGACTCCAAGCGCCCCACTGACAAACCTGCCAAGAAACCTCCCAAGAACTGAACATGTCTTCGCCGAACCCGTCTGGGGGCCGCAGTGGTGGCCGGATCCTGGTGGATGCATTGGCGGCACAGAAGGTAAAGCACGTCTTTTGTGTTCCCGGTGAAAGTTATCTGGCAGCGCTTGATGCGTTGCAGGATGCACCCGGTATCCGAACCGTGGTCTGCCGCCAGGAAGGTGGCGCCGCTATGATGGCTGAGGCAAGCGCCAAGCTGACCGGACAGCCGGGCGTTTGTTTTGTGACGCGTGGTCCCGGGGCGACCAATGCGGCATCGGGTATCCACGTCTCGGCGCAGGACTCGACCCCGGTCGTACTGCTGATCGGCCAGGTCAGCCGCGACACGCTTTGCCGTGAGGCCTTTCAGGAAATCGACTACAGCCTCTTTTACGGCCCGATTGCTAAGCACGTCGAGCAGGTCCACGACGCCACGCGTTTGCCCGAGGTGATGAGCCGCGCATTCCACACCGCCTGCAACGGCCGACCGGGACCGGTCGTTGTGGTCCTGCCCGAGGACATGCTCGAGGAGTGTGCGAAGGTCGAGGACCTTCCGGCCCGCCAGGCACTCAAGCTGTCGCCCAATGCGGCGGATATGGCTCGATTTACAGAACTGCTTTCGCAGGCCAAACGGCCGATACTGCTCGCGGGGGGGCGCAACTGGGATGCGTCCTCACGTGCTGCACTGCACGAATTTGCCGCGCGCTGGCAACTGCCGGTGGCGGCTGCGTGGCGCAACCAGGATGTTTTTGATCATACCGATCCCCACTACATCGGTGACGTCGGAATCGGTATCGATCCGGCGCTGTCGGATGCA
This sequence comes from Proteobacteria bacterium UBA2996, assembly GCA_002346525.1. GTDB lineage: Bacteria > Pseudomonadota > Gammaproteobacteria > Arenicellales > UBA868 > UBA868. The sequence continues at coordinate 2,364 of DDZY01000051.1, read as the reverse complement.
TTGATGAACGCGGATCTGGTGATTGCTTTGGGGATACGCCTCGGTGAAGTCACCACACAGCATTACTATCGACTCAAGGTCCCGATGCCGGATCAGCAGCTTGTGCATATCTATCCGGGCGCGGAAGAACTTGGGCGTGTCTACTACCCCACGCTTGCGATCACGGCACAGGCTCCTGCGTTTGCACTCGCACTCCCAGAGATCGCGCCCCCGGCCGCACCGCCCTGGGTGCAAGAGACCGTCCGGCTGCATCAGAGCTATCTTGAGTGGAGCACCCCGGCAGAGGCGCCGGGTGACGTAAACCTGGCATCGGTGGTGTGTGAGCTCAGCGAAATGGTTGATAACGATGCCATCATCTGCAACGGTGCGGGCAACAATACGGGTTGGCTGCACCGTTTCTTTCGCTTTCGCGAAGGAGGGCGGCAGCTCGCCTCCACCAGCGGTTCGATGGGTTACGGGATTCCGGCCGCGATAGCGGCAGCCCTGGAACATCCGGACCGCCAGGTCATTGCCATGACGGGAGACGGCGATATCCAGATGACGAGTCAGGAACTGGCGACGATAACGCAGGAAGGATTGTCGATTGTTGTGATCGTCGTCAATAACGCGATGCTCGGCACCATCCGGATGCATCAGGAGATACATTTTCCTGGCCGGACCGAGAATACCGACCTGCTTAATCCTGACTTTCTGACGCTGGCGAATGCCTATGGGTTGTCGGCCGAACGGGTAACCCTGACGGCGGACTTCGGCCCGGCCCTGCGGCGGGCATTGGACGCCTCCGGCAGCACGCTGATTGAACTCGTGACAGATGCCCAGGCAATTGCGCACACGATGACCCTGAGTGAGATCCGGGCTCGAGCCAAGTCGTAGTCACAAGTCCGACTCAGGGAATACCCATGACCGACCACTTCACCGAGGCACTAACTGACGCCGTTGACGAGTTTGCCAGGGAACGGGACTGGGAGCAGTTTCACGCTCCCAAGAACCTCTCAATGGCCCTGATGGTCGAGGCCGCTGAACTGGCCGAACACTTCCAGTGGTTAACGGAGCGCCAGAGCGCCGAACTCGCACCAGAGCAGCTTGATGAGGTCGCAGAAGAGATCGCTGATGTGCTCATTTATACGCTGCGTATTGCTTCACGCCTCGGGGTGGATATCGAAGCCGCTGCGTGGGCCAAACTTGAAAAAAACCGGCGCAAGTACCCGGTCGATAAAGCTCGGGGCAATTCAAAAAAGTACACTGAGCTTTAGCCGAGCGCGTTAGGCCGTAAAAGTCTGCGCATAATGTTCTCGCAGCACGTTCTTCTGCACCTTCCCCATTGCGTTTCGCGGCAGCGTCTCCACCGTAATGATCTGTCGTGGGACTTTGAATCCGGCGAGTTCGGCTTTAAGTTGGCTGATCACGCCGTCGGAATCAATGACCGCCCCGGGCAGCGGACAGATCACCGCGACCAGTCCCTCGCCCAGGTCTGCGTGGGGCACGCCGATGACCGCCGATTCGTTGACGCCCTCAATAGCATCAATCGCATCTTCGATTTCCTTGGGATACACGTTCAGGCCGCCGCTGATGACGAGATCCTTTTCGCGCCCAACGATTCGGACCCGCCCGTCGTGATCCATCGTTGCCATATCTCCCGAGATAAAGAACCCGTCCTCGGTGAATTCGCTCGCCGTTTTTTCAGGCATCTGCCAGTAGCCCTTGAAAACATTCGGACCGCGCATCTGCAGTACTCCCGCCTCCCCCGTGCCGACCGGGTTGTGCCCGGCATCGCAGACCCTGAGCGTCACCCCGGGTAGCGCAAAGCCTACGGTGCCGGCAATCCTTTCGCCGTCCAAAGGGTTCGAGGCAATCATATTCGCCTCTGACATACCGTACCGTTCCAGAATCCGGTGACCGGTATGTGAAAAGAACACTTCAAACGTCTGCGCCAGCAACGGGGCCGAGCCGCTGATGAAAAGACGGATAGACGCACAAAGTTCACGGGTGAAGTCCGCGTTATCCATCAGCCTTGTGTAAAAGGTGGGCACCCCCATCATGACGGTGACCGAGGGCAGTTGCCGGATCACTTCATCCACATCGAAGCGCGGTAAAAAGCGCATCGGGATGCCGCGCAGCATCGCGCAGTGCACAGCCACGAACAGACCGTGCACGTGGTAGATGGGCAGGGCGTGGAGCAGCACGTCGTTTTTGACGAAGCCCCAAAGATCGATGAGCGTGAGTGCATTACTGGCAAGATTGTCATGGCTCAGCATGGCGCCTTTGGAGCGCCCGGTGGTTCCGGAGGTATAAATGATCGACGCAATATCTTCACCGCCCATCTCGGCAATGGGGGTGTACAGGTCTGCCGCCGTAACGGCATCC
>DDZY01000035.1 GCA_002346525.1 Proteobacteria bacterium UBA2996 | reverse complement strand
AGAACCTCAGCTTCCCAAGCTGATGACGTGGGTTCGATTCCCATCACCCGCTCCATTGTACCTCCGAGATGTCGCTCTAGTCGTACGGTGGTTAATGCAAATAGTGAGCAGCAACAAAATCGACAGAGAATTTGGACTTTCCATCCTGAGATGAGACAGAAATCAACCAAGAGACCAAGGAGTCGAGTTTGAACGCCAACTGGAATTATCCGACGTCGATCCGTGTAGGTGAGTCGCGTCTTTCAGAGCTTGGAATGTGTTGTCTCGAACTCAATATGCGAAATCCGCTGTTGGTAACCGACCCGGGTCTTGCGGAGCTTCCGATTGTCAAAGAGGCGCTATCAGCTTGTACGTCTGAAGGGCTCAGTTGTTCCGTATTCAGTGATGTACAGCCAAACCCGACGGGAACAAATGTGGAGCAGGGGGTGCGGGTTTTCAAGGAAGGCGAGCACGATGGCGTCATCGCGTTTGGGGGCGGCAGTGCTCTGGATGCGGGTAAAGCCATCGCCCTGATGGCAGGCCAGACGATCTCGATATGGGACCTTGAGGATGTTGGAGACAACTGGACGCGAGCTGATGCAAAAGGCATTGCGCCTGTGGTGGCAGTGCCGACGACTGCGGGTACGGGTTCAGAAGTGGGGCGCGTCTCGGTGATTCTAGACGAGCCGAATCAGGTGAAGCGGTTGATTTTTCATCCGGACATCGTACCTGCTATCGTCATTCTTGACCCTGTTGTGACCGCGGGATTGCCGCCGTTTTTAACGGCAGCGACCGGGATGGATGCCTTATCTCACAGCCTCGAGGCGTGGTGCTCGCCGGCATATCACCCGATGGCAGAAGGTATCGCTGCTGAAGGAATTCGCCTGGTCCGCGAGTATTTGCCTGTGGCAGTTGCCAACGGAACCAATCTTGAGGCGCGTACTCAGATGTTGGTCGCGTCGACTTTGGGGGCGACGGCTTTTCAGCGAGGATTGGGTGCAATGCATGCACTGTCACATCCTCTCGGTGCTCTGTATAACGCTCATCACGGCACGTTAAATGCCGTTCTAATGCCTTATGTCCTCGTGGAGAACCGTAAGGTGATTGAAGAGCCTATTTCTCGACTCGCGCGAAGCATTGGGATTGATGATCCCGGGTTCTCGTCTTTTCTTGACTGGGTTCTGCAATTGCGCGAGACACTCGATATCCCTCAGAACCTTGAAGCTCTGGGAATTGATGATGCACAGGCCGAAAGAGTCGGTGTGATGGCTGAGGTGGATCCTTCCAGCGGAACCAATCCTATTCTCTTTAATGCAAACCAATATCAGTCACTTTTCCTCAAAGCGCTTAAAGGAAATCTTGGATAGGGACATGGTTTCGGCTAGCCCAAATGCCAAGTGGTCTGTCGGAATCCTGCAGTGCGGAGAGGTGCCTGAGAGCCTGAGTCACGCTTTCATCGACTACAACGAGATGATCGCAAAAAGCCTTATTGCAGCGGATCCGAAGTTAACCTGCAGGACGTGGCGTGTCTTTGAAGGCGAGATTCCCAAGCCCGACGAGTGTGATGCCTGGATCACGACCGGATCCCGTCATAGCGTCAATGACGAAAATCATTGGACGGGGAAATTTTGTGATTTCGTAAAAGTCGCTGCTGAAAAAGAACACCCCTTTGTTGGAATCTGTTACGGCATGCAGATGATGGCGCGGGCGCTTGGCGGCCGGGTGGAATTTTCTCAAAAAGGTTGGGGAGTGGGCGTCGCAACGAGTTCGGTTTATGTGCAACCTGCCTGGATGTCTCAAGCAGTCGATCAGCTTAATCTTGTCGTGAGTCATCAGGAGCAGGTGATAACGCTGCCAGAAAACGCTACGTTAATTGCGGGCAGTGCTTTTTGTCCGCACAGCATTTTTTCTGTTGGCTCGAATATGCTCGGCATACAGGGCCATCCTGAATTTACGGCCGACTACTCCCGAGCGTTGATGGAGGCGCGCAGGGAGATTATCCCGGCCGACCGGATTTCTGAAGGCATGGACTCTTTGGCGAAACCGGTTCATGGGGGCCTGACATTTGAGTGGATCGTCAAATTTATTCGCGAGACACTTTCACGATCAGCCGCTTCCTGATCGTCTCAAGTCAAAGTTGGCTGGCTTGAAGTTGACCTGACTCATTGGACGAGCCCCGGCCACTTAGCTAGGATTGAACGGTACTCGTTATCGACGCAACTGCTTGGCTCACAATACCCCGTGACGACTCTCAAAATTGGCACCCGACGCAGTGATCTTGCCATGTGGCAGGCGCTCTTTGTGCGTGATGCGTTACTTGGTGCGCATCCAGATCTTGAAGTCGAGTTAGTGGGGATTACGACAGAAGGGGACCGTACCCTTGATGTCCCGCTTGCCGCCAAAGGGGGTAAAGGCCTTTTTCTAAAGGAACTTGAGCAGGCGCTCCTAGAGCGGCGGATTGATGTGGCCGTCCACTCAATGAAGGATGTCACCGTCATCGAGCCAGCGGGGCTGCATATTCCGGTGATTTGCGAGCGCGAAAACCCGTGTGACGCACTGGTCTCTGCTCAGTTTTCCAAACTTGAGGATCTCCCGGCAGGAGCTGTGGTGGGCACGTGCAGTTTGAGGCGCCAGGCGATACTGCGTCACCGCTTTCCGGATCTTCAGGTCGAAAACTTAAGGGGCAATGTGAATCGTCGATTGGCCCGGCTGGATGCCGGGGACTTTGACGCGATTATTTTGGCCGCTGCGGGATTGATACGCCTTGAGATGCCGGAGCGTATCCGAGCGGTCATCGCGCCGGAGGTCATGTTGCCCGCAGTCGGTCAGGGTGCAGTGGGCGTTCAATGCCGACAGGATGATGATGAGACCACAACCTTGCTTACTCCTCTGGACGATCCACAAACACATCTACGTGTGAAGGCGGAACGCGCGGTCAACGCCGAATTGGGCGGCGGTTGCCATGTCCCCATCGCGGCTTATGCAGAAATCCAAGATGAGCAACTGACGCTTCGTGGCCTGGTTGGCCAGCCGGACGGTTCCGAGGTGTTATTTGCCGAAGCCGTCGGCCCGTCATCCAGCCCGGAGGCAGTCGGCCGCACAGCGGCACAAGACCTTCTCAGTCAAGGCGCAAAAAGAATTTTGCAATCGGTAGCTGATGGCTGATCCGGCACAACTGTCGGTGGTGGTGACGCGGGCAGTGCATCAGGCCGACGAGCTCTGCGATCTGATCAGTCAGGCCGGTGCAGAAGCGGTCCGGTTCCCAGTCACAGAAATCGAGGCGGTGG
>DDZY01000092.1:5914-9984 GCA_002346525.1 Proteobacteria bacterium UBA2996 | reverse complement strand
GAACTCGCGACCCCAACCTTGGCAAGGTTGTGCTCTACCAACTGAGCTATTCCCGCACGAGGAACCGGAATTCTATCGGGCCCAAACCCCTTGTCAAGTTGAAACGACTACTGTTCCGAGAGTGATGGCCATGCACCCCGTAAATAAATCACCATCGACCAGAGCGTCAGGGCGCCTGCGAGATACAAGAGGATTTCACCGAGGATGAGCACTTCTTTTTGCATCCCGGCTTGAGCGAAAAGGAGCACAGTAATCGCAATAAATTGAAGCGTTGTTTTGACCTTACCAATCCAGCCGACCGCAACCACGCCCCGTCTTCCTAACTCGGCCATCCATTCGCGCAATGCCGAGATCGTAATTTCCCGGCCAATGATGATGGCAACGATGACGGTAAACAGCGCGGGGCTGAACACGTGGTCACGCATGTGCGGATCTGCCACCATCAATACCAACACGGCCGATACCATTAACTTGTCCGCCACGGGATCGAGAAACGCGCCAAAGGGCGATTCTTCGTTACGCTGTCGCGCTAAAAACCCATCTGCCCAGTCTGTCAGCCCAGCAAGCAGGAAGACTCCCGCGGTGAGATAGCCCGATGCCCCTCCCAGGTAAACAGCAACAATAACCGGGATCAAAGCAACGCGAAGCAACGTTAGGATGTTGGAGATAGTCCAGCGCATCTACTACCCCGAGCGAAAGTGGTCCACAAGACGCTGCGCGAGATTAACACTGATTCCGTCCACTTTGACAAGTTCTTCCACCGTGGCGGTTTCTAAGGGCCTGATCCCGCCGAAATGACGCAACAACGCCTGACGCTTCTTGGCCCCGATTCCGGGAATATCTTCGACCTTGGATCGGGTGCGCGATGTATTCCTTTTTTTTCGATGGCCGGTGATGGCAAAGCGGTGCGCCTCATCTCGGATTTGCCGTAGCAGGAGATGGGCCGGTGAATTCGGATCCAGAACCAACGGCGTCTTGCGCCCTGGCAGGAAGAGGCTTTCCCGGCCCGACTTCCTGCCCGAGCCCTTGGCAATGCCAATCAACTTTACGTCGGTGGCCAGGTGATCCTCAAGGGCCTTTTGCGCCCGGGCAAGCTGCCCTAGCCCCCCGTCAATCACCATGAGATCAGGCCGGATCGCGTCTCCGTTGTTGACACGGGCAATCCTTCGGCCGACGACCTGCTCCATCGCAGCAAAGTCATCGCCGGGACTGACGTCTTTGATATTAAAGCGACGATACTCTCCGGGAACTGATCCCGAGGTATCAAACACCACGCACGACGCCACCGGGTACTCCCCCATGCTATGGCTGGTATCGAAACACTCAATGCGCTCTATCGACTCGGTTCCACCCAGCAACTTCGTCAGGGCCTGAAGCCGTTGGAGATGATCGGCATTGGAGGCCAACTGACGATTCAAGTGATCCGTGGCATTCAGCACGGCCATCTGCAGCCACTGTGCCCGAATACCGCGCACACGGGACTTGACCTCTACCCCCTGCCCCGCAGTATTGGCCAGTGCGTCTGAGAGCAAGTCCGGATCTGCCGCACCTGAGACGATAATCACTTCTTTGGGAGCGGGATGGTTCTGATAATGCTGCATCAGCAGTTTTTCAAAGACTTCTTTCTCATCTTTCTCAAGCGGATTCTTGTGTGAATAGTGCCGACTGCCGAGGTTGTGCCCTCCTCGTATCTTCATCACGGAAAAGACTGAACTTCCGGATTGCTCTGTCAGCAGCACAACGTCTGCATTATGTTGGCCGCCGGAGACATACTGCCGCTCCTGAAGCTTTCGAAGCGCGAGGATTCGGTCCCGATACCGCGCTGCCGACTCATAATCCTGCCCCGCGGCCGCGTCTTCCATCTTTCGCGCAAAAGCGCTGCTGATTTGGCTCTCTTTTCCATCAAGCAACAACATAAGCTCCTTGACGTCCTCGCCATATTCCTGCTCCGAGACCAAGCCGACACAAGGAGCTGAACATCGGCCGATCTGATACTGCAGGCACGGTCTGCTGCGATTCCTGAAAGTATTGTTGTCGCATTGCCGGATTGGGATAACTTTCTGCAGCTGCGCAAGCATCAGTCTCACTGAACCGGCGTTTGCATAAGGACCAAACAAACGGTCATAGACCTTCGTGCTTCCCCGGTAAAACGACAGCCTGGGAAACCGCTCCGTGGTCGACACCTTCAGGTAGGGATAACTCTTGTCATCGCGCAACAGAACATTAAATTTCGGCCGCAATTCCTTTATCAGGTTGCACTCCAGCAGCAGTGCCTCTGTCTCTGTGCGGGTACGCTGAATCTCTATCGCCTCGACCTGATTCATCATGAGTCTTAGCCGATTGTTTTCCTGAGGTGCGTTGAAATAGCTTGATACACGCGCTTTAAGGCTTCTTGCCTTTCCCACATACAGGACGCTCTGTTCTTCATTGCGCATCACGTAAACGCCAGGTCCGCGACTTAAACCCTTAACCGCTTTTGCTTTGCTGATTGGCATGTTTAACCCAATAAAGCCCGGGCGCGTCTAAACACCCCCTCGAACATCTCGGCCGTCAAACGGCCTGTTTGCGTGTTATATCGACTGCAGTGGTAACTGGACAGCAGTGTGCGCTCGCCGGAAACGGGGTACTCGCTGGCATGCCCAAAATTCAATTCACCCACACGCATTCCAAGTGTGCGGACAACACTGTCGTGCGCCACCTTGCCCAACGCCAGAATCACCCCCCCTTTAGGAACCATTTCCAGTTCATGGGTCAAGAACTTGCGACAGGTGTTGACCTCAGCGGCTATCGGTTTGTTCTCTGGCGGCAAGCACTTCACCGCGTTGGTCACCGCGCAGTCCCTCAATACAAGGTCATCGCCTGGATTTGAATCAGGGGCCGAGGCAAATCCGAATTTATGAAGCGTCTGATAAAGGAGAATCCCCGCGTGATCTCCCGTAAAAGGACGTCCCGTCGCGTTGGCTCCGTGCAATCCGGGTGCCAATCCTACAATGAGCAAAGCCGATCCCAGTTCACCGAAAGATGGCACCGGACGACAGGCGTAGTCGGGATGACGCCCCCGCACAAAATCCAGGAACTGTGCCAACCGCGGGCAGGCCCTGCAATTGGACTGGTAATACCGCGTTGACAGACTCTTGCGCGGCCTGTCGATGAGATTCTCAGCGCTCATGAGGCGTCCAGTTCAGTTGTTGTACTTTTGCCAAAGCTTTACAATCGCGGGCGCTCAAAATTCACCCCTTAGTGTCCTCATGAAGATATCTGCTTCGGATGTGCGCGTTGGAAACCTTGTCGAATATCAGGGAAAACTCTGGCGCGTTCTGAAAAAGGCCCACGTCAAGCCCGGCAAAGGCGGCGCATTCGCCCAGCTGGAGATGAAGGCCATCTCAGATAATACCAAGTTAAACGAACGCTTTCGCTCCGAAGACAAGCTTGAGAAGGCTCATGTAGAGCCACGGCAGATGCAGTATCTTTACCCCGAGGGTAGCGATTTCGTCTTTATGGACATGGAATCCTTTGAGCAGATCCCAATCGGCGCGGACGACCTCGATGGGCAGTCCGAATTCCTGCTGCCCAATGAACAAGTCCAGATCAACTTCTACAATGAACAGCCCATCGGTATCGAACTTCCGGCGAGCGTCGTTCTAGAGATCACAGAGACTGAGACGGTCGTCAAGGGCCAGACCGCAGCGGGCTCGGGAAAGCCGGCTATCGTAGAAACAGGTCTTCGCGTCATCGTCCCGCCATTTGTCAACGTCGGAGACAAGATCCGGATCAATACGGATACGGCCGAATATATGGAACGGGCTGACTCTTAAGGTGCCAGCTCCAACCGGCAACATCAGATATACCGGCTCATCCGCTCTCTCGCCTCGCTCAACAGGGCATCATCCGCCGTGTATGCCCTATCAGGGCGCATCGCCTCCAGTCTTCGGCGACTGGCCTCGGGCTGAACAGGCAACTCATCCGAGTCAAGGACCCGATCCGTTGCGTTGTCACTGTTGCACAAAAGCACCATGTCGGCACCCGCCTCCAACGCCATTCTCGCGAGGCCTTCAGGTTCGGCTATCGCA
>DDZY01000092.1:5373-5517 GCA_002346525.1 Proteobacteria bacterium UBA2996 | reverse complement strand
TCTATAAGAAAGACTGGCAGGGAGGGCATCGATCCTGGGAAACCAGACATGGCAACTCATCACCCCCTTGATGTTCTCAGGTTTCAAATCCCGATATACCCGTAAATCGTCATCGCGCAGTTCATCGATCGACCTATCATCCCG
>DDZY01000092.1:0-5053 GCA_002346525.1 Proteobacteria bacterium UBA2996 | reverse complement strand
AGTTCGTCGTGTGGATCCTCTATAACACCGCTGTGCCCTGGGAAATGCTTTCCAACCGCCCGCATCCCACTCAAAGCCATGCCCTCTGCAAGCCCGTGAGCGAGTGCCGTAATCGCCTTCGGGGATCGGTGAAATGCCCGTGTGCCGATCGCTTTGTTGTTCGAGTGAAGATCCAACACCGGAGCGAAACTAAGATCAACGCCGCACTGGTGCAACTCTCCAGCCAGTACCGTTCCGGTTGCCCGGGCGAGTGCGAGCGCCGCTTTGGGATCGGTATCAAAGAGCGTGCCGATGGCTTCCATTGGCGGCAGTCGCGTGAAACCCTCCTGAAACCGTTGAACACGCCCGCCTTCCTGATCCACCGCAATCAGCAACGGGGGATCCTTGAGCTCTTTGATCTCTCGGGTAAGTTCTGAGAGTTGTCCTGGGCTGGTGTAGTTCCTTGCAAAAAGGATAACGCCCCCAATCTTCGGATGCACCAATCTCGAGCGGGTAGCCGCATCCAGGGTTGTGCCCTCAATACTCACCATTAACTGGCCAGGCATTGGAGTCGGACTATCCTGAAAAGTCGCGGATGGCCCGCTCCAGATCCGCCACGGTGTCAATCCCGGGACCCGGAGCCTTGCGAGCCATGGCCACCGCTATTTTGTCGCCCAACCAGAGTACTCGCAATTGCTCAAGTGCTTCAGTGATCTCGAGGGGGCAAGGCGGGGTTTGAGACAGGTGCTGGAGATATTCACACCGGTAGGCATAAATTCCGATGTGCCGTCGGACATTCCTCCAGGGCACCCGGTCAGACGAGCCGCCCTCCTGCTCGCGTGCATGGGGAATGGCCGCCCTGGAGAAATAGATTGCGTGCGCTTTGGAATCAGTAACCACTTTTACCACGGAGGGGTCTGAATATTGCTGGGGGTGGTCCAATGCAGTGCAGGCCGTTGCCATCATCGCTTCTGGGTCTTCGCTCAGAAGCGTCGCGACCTGGTCAATCAGTTCGCCGGGCATATCAGGCTCATCACCTTGCACATTAACGATAATCTCTGTTGGCCCAAGTTCCAGAATGCGGGCAGCTTCGGCGACCCGATCTGTGCCGCTCTGATGCGCAGAGGACGTCATGCAGGATTGACCTCCGAATTTGCGCACCGCTTGGGAAATCCCTTCATCATCAGTCGCAACAACGATATTGGACGCGCCGCACAGCGCTGCCGATTCGAATGTCCGCTGAATGAGCGGTCTGCCCGCAATATCCCGAAGCGGTTTTCCCGGAAGTCTCTGGGAGGCAAATCTTGCCGGAATCACGACTGTAAAGGCTTCGGACATGTTGCTTATCTAAGCTGCGTTAGCAGTTGGGCGGATGATTCGTTCGAGGTCATCAATCAACGTCTCGGGAATCTTGGTGACTTGCGTTACCGCCCAGCACCGGTTACTTGCAAACCTAACACATTTGACGGCATCTTTTTCGGTCATCAGAACGGTGCGATTGGTAGGAACGTCCTCTGGAACGAATTGGTGATGGTCGGGAAACGGATGCTCGCTTATCGTCAATCCATGCTGCTTCAGTAAATGAAAAAACCGTTCTGGACGATGGATGCCGGCAACCGCTGCTAGTGTTTCCTCACGAAACGCGTGAAGAGATACCTCCTCTCCGGTGACGAGGTTACGTAACAGGCCCAGCGAAACATCTACCCCGTACTCGCCTGGCCCCGGCTCGCCGCCACGGCGAACGCGTATGTCAACGGACTTCACCCGCGCCGCAGGCTCTCTCAAGGGTCCGGCCGGGAGCAAAAATCCGTTACCAAAGCCCTCGCCCCCGTCGATCATCGCGATCTCGGCACTTCGACCCATCGAATAGTGCTGAAGTCCGTCATCAGAGATCACAACGTCAACTGACTCCCTTAGCAGTCGCTCCACCCCGTGTGCTCTGCGCCTGGCGACCGCGACCGGAAGACCGGTCTTTTGGACCACCAGTACCGGTTCGTCGCCAAAACGGCGGGGATCCCCACCAGCAGGTACGAGTTCACCATCGCAGGCCTCACCCTGATAACCCCGGCTAACGATTCCCGGGCTCCAACCTCTTTGTTTGAGTTGCTCTGCCAAGGCAATGACAAAAGGGGTTTTTCCTGTGCCGCCGACCGTGAGATTCCCAACCACGACGACCGGCGCCCGAAAGTGATAGACCCGCAATAGACCCAGACGGTAGGCCGCCTGCCTTAATTTGATGGCCCCCCAATAGACAAAGCTTAGCGGTATGAGCAAAACACTCACAACACTGACGGAACGCCAGTGACGCTGAATACGGTCAGCGAACACCATAGGGGTTTTTATACATCCTCAACTGAACTTGCCTGAGCCTTCTGGGTATGCCACATCTTTGCGTACGCGCCATTCTGCGCCAAGAGGCTTTCATGGGTACCGGATTCAATAATCTTTCCCGAAGCAAATACGTGGATCTGGTCCACCTGCGTGACAAAACTCAACCGATGGGCGATGAGCAGCACCGACCGCCCTCCCCGGAATTGAGAGATAGCATGTTTCATCGCGTCTTCCGACAGCATATCCAGTGCAGAGGTCGCCTCGTCGAGCACCAGTATGGCACCCTTGCGCGATAAGGCGCGGGCGAGCGAGACGCGTTGCCGTTGACCTCCCGACAGTCTGGATCCCAACTCGCCGACACCCTCGTTATCAGCGGCGAAGACATCTATTCCGGTCGCATGAAACAGGGCCTTGGTGTCAATGTTTGGATCATGGCCCGCACCGTAGAAGACGTTTTTCTCGATAGACCCATCAAAAAGAATGGCTTCCTGGGGAACCAACGCGATCTGTTGACGTAGCTCCTTTTTCGAAAACGAGTCGATGGGTTCCCCATCCAACAGGATCCGGCCGGCAGTCGGGTGGTAAAAGCCCAGGAGCAGGGAAGCGACCGTAGACTTGCCGCTGCCTGATTCGCCGACCAGAGCGACGGTCTCTCCGGCTTTGACCTGAAACGATACCCCATCAAGCGCCCTGCCCTGTCCACGTGGATACTCAAACACCACCCCCTCCAAATTGAGCCTGCCGGACAGCATCCTGCCGGAATCGGTGCTCGTGTCGGGTTCTTCGGGTTGACCCATCAGGTGAAAAACACTGTCTGCCGCTGCGAGACCTGCCTGGATGTACTCATTGATTCGGGCAAGGCGCTTTATGGGGCTCATCAGCAACAGAATTGCGCCCATATAGGACACAAATGTTCCCGCACTCACAAACTGGCCGATGGTGTCTGTCAGGGCAAGATAGATGATCCCAGAGACACCTGCGCCGGAGATCAAAAGCAACATGGGAACGCTCACTGCTGCGACAACGGCTCTTCGTAACGATCGCCTTTGATTGGCCTGATTTACCTCAAGGAACGCGCTTTCTTCTTCCTCATATCCTCCGTAGGCTTTGACCACCCTCTGCCCCTGCAGCGCCTCTTTGGTGATATGGGTAATGCCCGCCATCGAATCCTGGATACCCTCACTTGACCGCCTGAACCGGTTTGAGGCTTTACGTACGACAACAGCCACCAAGGGTGTCACCAGTAGAAAGATCAGAGTCAGATGCCAGCTGAGGATAAACATCCAGATCACCAGGCCCAGGCCCAGGAGGATATCCTTGACCATGACACGCACGGCCATCGTGGAAGCCGTCGAGACCTGCTCAAGGTCATAGATAAGGCGGGAGATCAGATCGGCAGTCGGATTCAGATCAAAATATTGTGCCGGCAATCTCAATATCTTCGCAAAAAGCAGCTCACGAAGATCGAAAATAACGCGACGACTCACCCAGGCGATACAGTATTCGTCCGCTATGGCGCCCACCGCTCTCGCGACAAACACCCCCATCAATAAGAACGGGGTCAGCGCGATAATCTCCTGGTCACGCTCAACAAAACCCCCATCCATGATAGGTTTCAGCAAAGCGGCAAATGCGACCTCCGCAAGGGCCACGATCGCCATGCCCAGGACACTGATCAGGAAAATCCCTTTGTAGGGCCAGACATAACTCAGCAAGCGACGATAGAGCACCGTCCCCTTGACTGCGACGCGACCCTCGATCACGGCGCCGTCATCTCTGCTGCAAACTTAACTCTGGTAAGGCCTGCCTGCCGAGCCGCATCCAACGCCCGAACCACTGCCTGGTGAGGCGTTTTCGCGTCCGCTTTGATAATGATAGTGGTCGTGTCATTCTTTCCCGACACTCCCTTAAGCGTCTCAGATAACTTCTCCGCGCTTACTGACGCGACTTCCGATAATCGCCCGCCTGTTTGGGTCCCCATCCGATAAGCGCCGGTTGCATCAATCTCAAGAATCAACGCAGAAATCGCTCTCTCTCCGGCGGCCTCCGTACTGGCTTCCGGAAGCGCAATCTCAAGCTCTGTCTCTCGTTGGAAGGTGGTCGACACCATAAAAAAGATCAATAACAAAAAAACGATGTCGATAAGCGGCGTCAGATTGATTGACACCTCTTCGGTCTCTGGGGTTGAGAACTTCATTGGTGTTTTCTTTGGCGCAACAGATCCAACAGCCGTAAAGCCTGCTGTTCGATCTCAACGGTCAGTTCATTGATCCGACCGCGGAAATACCGGTGAAACATGAGGCTCGGAATTCCGATCGACAGGCCGGCCGCTGTTGTAATCAGCGCCTCGTAAATGCCGCCTGCCAGCACTTGCGGATCGCCCACCCCTGAGGTCGTGATTGCGGCAAAGACTTTAATCATGCCGATGACAGTCCCCAGCAAACCGAGCAAGGGTGTTGTGGCCGCGATCGTACCCAGAGCATTCAGGTACCTTTCGAAACCGTGCACGACGTGGCGGCCCGCTTCTTCGACTGCTTCCTGAACCCGAGAGGGATTGCTCTGCGCGGTCGCAAGTCCCGCTGCCAGTACCTGACCCAGCGCGGATCCTCGCCTCAACGAGGCAATCCGGTCTACATCCAGTTGCCCCTCTGAAACAGCCCGGTCCACATCTGCAGAAAGGCCAGATGGCACCACGACGCTCCGCCGAAGCGCGAAAGAACGCTCGATTATGATGGCGAGGGAA
>DDZY01000165.1 GCA_002346525.1 Proteobacteria bacterium UBA2996 | reverse complement strand
GGGCCTGTCGGCCAACCTGATGAGTCTGGGCGGGCTGGCTATCGGCATCGGCATGATGGTGGACGGCGCTGTGGTGATGATAGAGAACATCTTCCGACATATTGAAGAGCGATCGGACGAGAAAATCAGCGTGCTCAGGCTTGTTGGTGAATCCGCACGGGAAGTGGCTCGTCCGATCGTCTTTGCCATCGGCATCATTATTATCGTTTTTCTGCCGCTATTTACGCTGCAGGGCGTCGAGGGCAAGCTGTTTTCGCCCATGGCTTACACCATCAGTTTCGCTCTGATCGGCGCATTGCTGCTCGCGTTGACGTTGGTGCCGGTTCTGGCCTCGCTCTCATTCAGGATGGGTGGGCACCATAAGGAGCCGAAGCTGGTTCTATTCCTTAACCGGCTTTACAAACCGGTGGTCAATGTGGTCGTCAAGGCGCCAAAGGTGGTGATGGGCGTTGCAGTGCTGGCCTTTGTCGGAAGCCTCCTGCTGTTTCCCTATCTTGGGAGCGAATTCGTCCCCACCCTGAGGGAGGGCACTTTCCAGATCCGCTCAACACTGCCGCCGGGAGCCAGCCTGGAGTCCGCGATTAAATATGGCAAACGAGTCCAGTCCGTTGTGGAAGAATTTCCCGAGGTAACAGGCACCTACGCACGGATCGGTCGAGCCGAGGTGGGAGGCGACCCTGAGCCGGTAAACGTAGTGGCGACGCTTGTTAACCTCAAGCCTTTGGATCAGTGGAGAGAGGATGTGCGCTATGAGGATCTTCAGAGCGAGATCGCAGAAGCGTTGAATGAACGAGTCCCAGGGCTTGCCAACAATCTGTCCCAGCCGATTCAACTCCGTACCGACGAACTTCTGTCGGGCGTTCAGGCGCAATTGGTCGCCAGCATTTTCGGTGACGACCTGGATGAACTGGGTCGGATCGGCAGGGAAGTCGCTGCCCTGGCCAGAGAGGTGCCTGGTGCAACGGACGTCCGCGCCCAGCAGAGTGCGGGCAAGAAGCAAATTGTTATTCGCCCCGACCGTGAAGTGCTGGCGCAGTTCGGCATCAGCATTGATAACCTGATGAGTACGGTCGAAACCGGAATTGGCGGTAAAGGGGCCGGGCTGGTCTTTGACGGTGTCCGGCGATTTGAGATTTTCACCCGACTGCAAGAGTCCTACCGTGGGTCCATTGATGAAATCAGAAAGCTTCCCCTCAGGGGCAACAGTGGCGAGCTTATTCCGCTTTCACGGGTGGCTGATGTTGAAATGTACGCCGGCCCGAAGAAAATTTCGCGCTCCAATGCCAGTCGGCGACAGTACGTGCAGATGAACGTGCGTGGTCGCGATATGGGCGGTGTTGTTCAGGATTTGCGCAAGCGGATCGAGGAGCAAGTGGACATGCCGCCGGGGTATTTCGTGGAGTTCGGCGGTCAGTTTGAGAACCAGGAAAGGGCCATGGCTCGGCTTGCGATCGTTGAGCCCATTACCCTGGCGCTTATTTTCCTGCTTCTTTTCTCGGCATTCAGTAGTCTGCGCTATGCGGTGCTGATCTTCATGAATGTGCCCTTTGCGGTTACTGGTGGCATTGTCGCGCTGTTTGTGACGGGGCTTTACCTCTCTGTGCCCGCTGCCGTGGGATTCATCGCGGTGTTTGGTGTGGCCGTACTTAACGGCGTGGTGATGGTGAGTTACATCAACCAGTTGCGGGACGAAGGCTACGAAGTCATTGAAGCAGTCAAGCTGGGTGCTCAACGCCGTTTGCGGCCGGTTCTGATGACCGCCTCTGTGGCTATTCTGGGGCTGATTCCCCTGCTGCTGGCCGATGGCATTGGCTCTAATGTCCAACGGCCACTGGCAACGGTTGTGGTTGGCGGTCTGATCACTTCAACGCTGCTGACGCTGGTGGTGTTGCCCAGTGTGTACCAGTGGTTTGCATCTGAACGTCGTGACGTTTCAGTCTGATAGTCAGGAGACGGTTTATGTATGAAATAAAAGCGTATGTCAGAGAAGTGATGGCAGAGCATGTGGTTGATGCTCTGGCCAAAGTTAAGGGGGTGGCAAGTATTGCTGTCGTGTCTCTCGGCGAATTTGGTCATCTGGTCGGCGATGAGTCGCCTCTGGAGAAAGTGAAGATGGTCAAGCTGGAAATAGACGTAGCGACCGATGATGTCGCTGGTGAAGTTGTGGAACTCATTGTCAGAACGGGCAGAACCCAGGAAGGGCACCCGGGTGACGGCAAGGTGCTTGTATCCCGCCTGGTTCGGGCTGTTCGTATCGACGATGGTGCGACCGACGAGAGCGCACTTCAACCGGCATCAAACCAGCGCTTTTCCTAGATTGGATGGCGGCATCGTGGCCATGAGTCGCGATGCCGCTTCTCCCCGCCCTTATTGAGGAGCACTTTCAAGTTCCCTGAGCTAATGCCTTCCAAATTCAAGTTCATTTCAACCTTTTCACTTACTATCTCCACCTCTACCTACCTTGTCATGGGCGTCTCGCCCCCATGAATTGTGGCTAACAACCCCTTCGGGAGAAAGTCGATGAAGGCAAGCAAGCACTCGCCCAGGGCGTTGCTGTGTTCAGTACTATTGTCTATTCCTCTGTTCGGTCAAGCGGAGACTGTGAATTGGACAAATTGGCTCACTGGCCAGATAAGCAAGCATCCGGATGTCATGGCGGCGACAGAGCAGGCGGCAGCCCGGGATGCGGATGCTGAGGCAAGCGAACAACCGCTGTATAACCCGGAGCTGTCTGTTGGAGCAGACAGAACGGGCAGTGAAAACAACTTTGAGGCAGGGCTATCACAAACGATCGATTGGTCTGATCAACAGGGTGCGCTAAAGGACAAGGCAAAGCTGATCAGGCTTTCCGCTGAAGCTGATTTGAACGAGGCGGTTTTGGCACAAACGTCCGAGTCGCTGTTTGCGCTTGTCGAGTGGCGCGCGGCGACGCGTGCCGAAGAAATTGCGGAATCCCAGCAACACCGTCTGGATGCCTTGCTGGAGCAGGTTGAGCAACGCCAGCAGGCGGGCGACCTGGGGAGTACCGATGCAGAGTTGCTTTTTTTAAGCCTTTCTCAGCAGCTCAGTGAACTCGCCCAGGCAAAGGC